>JBCDJC010000001.1:0-85066 GCA_038748225.1 Cyanobacteria bacterium P01_H01_bin.26
GGGTTTTGCTGTTGGCCCACCAGTGACATACGCTCTCGAGCGCCAGGTAAGGACAGACGGCGCTGGCACCGTAGCCCACCAGACAGGCAAAGTGGTGGGTGCTCCAGCACTGGGCCGTATCCACCAGTATTGACGTCCGTAATCGCAGGCCGTTGCCGATCAGATGGTGATGGATAGCGCCCACGGCCACAAGGGGTGGAATATAGATATACCCTGCAGACACACGCGTTAAACGGCCATCGCCGTCGATGCGATCGCTTAAAATCAGAACTTCAGCCCCCGCTTTAACAGCGGTATCTGCCTGGGCACACAGGGTTTCAATCGCCAGGTCTAGCCCTGCTGGCCCGGCTCCCACGGCATACAGAGTAGACAGTGTTGTCACCGATAGCGGCCCCTGCCGGATCAGTTCCAGCTCATTGTCATTTACGACCGGCGACCCTAGCTTGAGTAGGTGGCTAGGCTGCTCATCGAGTAGGTTGTGCCGCTGGCCCAGCTGCATCTGTAGGGACATCACCAAACGCTCCCGCAGTGGGTCAATGGGGGGATTCGTAACCTGGGCAAAGCGCTGTTTAAAGTAGTTGTAAAGCAGGTGGGGTTTTTCGGAAAGTACCGCCAGGGGGGCGTCGTTTCCCATGCAGTAGGTCGGCTCCTTACCCTGGGAGGCCATGTCCTGAATCGTCATCTCCAGGTCTTCAGCCGTGTAGCCAAAGGCCGTTTGCTGGGTTAGCAGAGCGGTTTCTTCCAGCTGGGGCCGCTCTTGAAACAGCTGCGGAGAAATATCATGGCGGTGGCTTTGCACCCAGTCTCCGTAGGGCTGTCCTTGGGCCACCCGCTGTTTGATCTCCCAATTCTTTAAAATTTCGTGGGTTTCAAAGTCAATGGCGATCATCTCCCCCGGTCCCAGCCGCCCTTTTTCCACCACCTCTTCAGTGGGTAGATCAACCACGCCAGCTTCAGAGGAAACCACCAAATAGCCGCTGCGGGTAATGGCATAGCGGGCCGGTCGCAGGCCATTGCGGTCCAGGGTGGCCCCCACCTGTTTGCCATCGCTAAACACGATTAGGGCTGGGCCATCCCAGGGCTCCTGCACACCGCTGTAATAGTCGTAAAAGTCAGTGATCTCAGGATAGTCCAGCAGGTCAGGCTGGTTGAGATAGGCTTCGGGCACCATCATCATCAGTGTCTGGGTCGGTGTGCGGCCCGAGCGCACCAGCAGCTCCATGACGTTGTCCAAGTTGGCCGAGTCGCTGTTGTCGGCATTTACAATCGGCTTGAGCTGCTCTAGGCTCTCCCCCCACACAGGGCTAGCCAAATCAGCCTCGCGGGCCATCATCCAATTAATGTTGCCAATCAGGGTATTGATTTCACCGTTGTGTCCCAACAGTCGCATGGGGTGGGCCAGGGGCCATTTGGGCATGGTGTTGGTACTAAAGCGCCGGTGGTAAACCGCAAAGGCACTTTCATAGTTGCTATCCTGCAAATCCAGATAAAACTGCCCTAGTACCTCACTGCGGACCATGCCCTTGTAAACCACGGTGCGGCTGGAAAAAGAGCAAACATAGATTTCCCGCAGGGCTGTTGTTAGTTCATCGGAGCCAGTGACGCCTTCCAAAGCTCGCATCCAGGCCCGGCGTAGTAAAAATAGCCGGCGCTCTAGCTCATCTCCTGCCGCCGCAGACTCAACCAATACCTGCTCAATCTGGGGTTCAAATTCTTTGGCCAGGGAGCCTAGGGTGTCGGACGCCACTGGTACTGGCCGCCAGCCCAGGACCGTAAAGCCCGCTGCCTGGGCAACCTGGGCAAACTGCTGCTTAGCCATATCAGCCGCCTCACCATGGCGGGGCAAAAATGTCATACCCACGCCCACATGCCCCGGCGTCAGGGGGTGCTCCGTCGCCCAGGACTGCAAAATCTTCCAGGGGATAGCGGTCATAATCCCGGCCCCATCACCGGAATCTTGATCGGCGCAGCAGCCGCCTCTGTGCTCCATACAGCTAAGGGCATGGAGGGCATCGGTAACCAAGCGATGGCTAGCACGGCCTTGCTGATCGGCAATAAAACCCACACCGCAGGCATCTCGTTCTTCTACCAGTGATTTAGGTCCCGAGGGTTCTAGCCACTGAGATTGCTGATTCAATTGAACATTGTCCACACGCTTATTACCCATGAGCCCGTCGCAAAAAGAAAAAAATAGAAGAACGATTGAGTGCCTAGCTATTAGATGAGACCATCAGCCGTTGCCGCTGATAGCGGCTGTGGTTTCCAGACATGCCTGATACTCCAGGGTCTGATTGGCAGACCGTATCTAAAAGTCGTTCACCTAATCAGTCAACATCCCTAAACAGGTCTGATATGTATAGATTGATACCTTCAGCGTTTGCTTGGCGATCAATCCCGGTGGCCAATGGAGTCGAGTAGACATCTGCAACACCTCATTGACCATGCCAGTAATTGCACTATCTTTACTTTTTAAAAGTAAATCAAATTTAGCTATCCTTCACTGAACCTAACAAACAAGCTTGAAAAACGTTAGTTAGAGATTTTCTAAAACCGTTGGGGAGCAATATTATTAAGCATGCCGTTCGGATCAGTCAAGAACGGTGAAACCTCTTTCAAGACTGAGGTTGGCAGGCTATTTGGTATTTGCTAGAGAACGGGACGGCGGCTGCTCAGGCGGACGCCCTGACCCTTGGGACAGGTTTTTTATGTTATGGGTTATCAATTTGTGTTGTTGATTATTAACTTTTGCGGTTGCCCAAGGCCTTGCCCCTCTGCGTTGTGGCATCAGCGTTGATTTAGAAAGAGTACCCTGGGTTTAGCCTCAGGATTGAATCTGTAGCAAGATCAGCTCTCAAGTTGAATCTATTGAAGTCTTATTGCTAGATCGCTTCATTGCCTATGTCCATGCTGGATTCCAGGTCGCTTCATCTGAAGTCATTGCTGAAATACGTCGCTGTGATGCTGTGTGTTTGCGGGTTTGTACTGGGAGGGACTCGGCTAGAACCACAGCCAGCCAGCACAAATGTGGTGGCGTCATCAATTGGACGTTTGGGGTTGGCCCAGGCGGCAGAGCCTACCGCCAGTGGCCAGCAGCTACGTATTAACGGGCGCTTGGTTAACGGTGCCTGGCAGCAGCGACGCGATTTGATTGGTATTGCTGACGGTGCGATCGCAGCCCAGCTCGGAGTGGATCTAGGCAGTACCCGCACCCCTACCCAGCAGCCGGTGGCCTGGTTTATCCCCGATAATCGGGGTCTGGTGACATTGCCCGCCTGGCACTATCAAAACAACCGCTATTTAGATATTGCTCCCCTCATCCGTCAGCATGGCTGGCAGGTCACCCCCCAGGGCCCAGTCCTCGATCTGAGACTGCCACCGAGCCAGATTATGGGCGTGCGTCAGGGCCGTCAAACCTGGGGTGACCGGCTGGTGCTGGATTTGAGTCGGGCGGCTGCGTGGCAGGTGAGTCCAGCGACCAATAGCATCACGGTTACAGTGGACGCGGCTATGGGTGAGGCTGCGATCTCAAATTTTAAGCTAGGGCCAACCAACAGCCTCAAGGGGGTCACCATCGCCTCTAATGCTCAACGCACCACCCTGACGCTGACCGTTGCCGATTATCTCCAGCCCCATGTATGGAGTCTGACCCAGCCCAATCGTCTCGTGATTGATATTCGACCCGATGCCCTCCAGTCCAGAGAGATTCTTTGGGCCGATGGCATCCAATATCAGCAACGCTACGTTGACCTCGGCCGTCAGCGTTTTCCGGTCTATAGCGTCAGTCTAGATGTGGCCCGTCCCGAGTTAGCTCTGCTTCCCCTATTGGCTTTCCCAAACCAGGCACCTGGCACCAAACCACCGGGGGTGCTGGCAGACCAGTGGCAGACCACCGCCCTGATCAACGGTGGCTTTTTCAACCGCAACAATCAGCTTCCCCTGGGCGCCCTACGCTATAACAATCGCTGGATTTCTGGCCCGATTTTGGGCCGCGGGGCCGTCGGCTGGGACGATCAGGGGAATGTCATCATGGACCGTCTGACCCTGCAGGCCACCGCCACCGCCAACAATCAGACCTTTGCCATTGACACTCTCAACAGCGGGTATGTCAAAGCCGGCATCGCCCGCTATACAGAAAACTGGGGCAGCCAATACACGACCCTGATTGACAACGAAGTCGTCGTCACCGTTGAAGGCGACCAGGTGCGTCAACAGCGCACCCTGTCTACCGCCGGTCAGGACGCTATTCCCATCCCCCCAGGCGGATATCTATTGGTTTTACGCTCTTTCAATTCTGCCGCCTCGGCCTTTGCTCCAGGCTCGGCTGTAACCCTAAGCCAGCGGTCTCAACCAGCTAGTTTTGAGCAGTTTCCCCATACCCTTGGAGCGGGTCCCTTGCTCATTCAACAGGGAAGAATCGTATTGGATTCGCAGCGGGAAAGCTTTACCCGTAACTTTATCGAAGGGAGAGCCCCCAGAAGCGTTTTTGGTCTGATGGCCAATGGCCAAATCAAGCTGGTTACTATTCAAAACCGCGTCGGTGGTCGCGGCCCTACCCTGCCAGAAACTGCTCAAATTCTACAAAGGCTTGGCTGTACCGAAGCACTCAATTTAGACGGCGGGAGCTCATCTAGTCTTTACCTGAGCGGACGGTTAATCAACCGCCACCCACGTACAGCCGCCCGTATTAATAATGCCCTTGGGGTTTTCTTAACGCCTGCCTCCTCTGACCCTCCGTAAAGACACCGGTGGTTGAAGCAACCTTTAAGCTATTTTCCATAACTTGAAGACTCCGTTTAGTTACTTGTTTGGGTGGCCCTACCCGTGACGTCTATCCAATTTCCGCTGCTATGATTGGACCTGAATTAAACAGCACTATCTTAGGTGGCTGCCCTCGGTTCTTAGGCTTGTTCATGAGCCTGCATTCCCAAGCAGGGGATTCATACAGCTCCCTGTAGATCTTCGTTATTCCGGTAATTAAACCGCTATTGAAACTCTACGTTGGCTTCTGCCAGCGTCGGTTGTGACGCCTCAGCTGCCATCAGCGCTCTTTAGCTCTGGCAAAGCCTACAGGGTCAACCGTGACTAAACTTTAGCCGCTATCGACATCTGTACTTTTTCAAACAGGAACTATTACCATGGTCCAAACTCACGATCGTCCTAAGTCCGCTGTTCAGGAAACTAAAGAGAGCTTGACTACTAGTAAAGATAATTCGCCTAATTCGCCCATGAGCGACACCCGCCCCTGGGGCTCGTTCACTGTCCTTGAAGAAGGCAAAGGCTACAAAATCAAGCGGATTGAGGTTAAGCCTGGTCACCGCCTGAGTCTTCAAATGCACCATCACCGCAGCGAGCACTGGATTGTGGTGTCCGGTACGGCCAAAGTAATCTGTGGTGAGAAAGAAACCCTTCTTTGCACCAATCAATCTACCTATGTTCCGGCCTGCACCGCCCATCGATTGGAAAATTCAGGGGTGATTCCCCTGGTACTGATCGAAGTACAAAACGGCGAGTATTTGGGAGAGGATGACATTATCCGTTACCAGGATGACTATGCCCGCACAGATAAAAAATAGGCTTCCCAGCTAATTGGCGGAAGTCTGACCTGTCGGGTTGCCACATTTGTATAAAAGGGTCTAGGTAGATACAACGTTTACCTGGGCTCTTTTTTGTTAGGCGTTGCGATCGCGCCGATGGATCAAGATCGCAGATTTCCCATCAGAACCTAAAATCTCGTTGACAATAAACCCCCGAAATCGATAGGATGGGGTCTTGTGAAAACTTCGAAGCAATAGGCATTTGCCTTTCTTAGTATGCCAACCATTCAACAGCTCATTCGGAGTGAGCGTAGTAACGCTCAGAAAAAGACGAAATCCCCAGCGCTGAAGAGCTGTCCTCAGCGTCGAGGAGTTTGTACTCGGGTCTACACCACAACGCCTAAAAAACCCAATTCAGCGTTGCGCAAAGTGGCCAGGGTTCGACTAACGTCCGGTTTTGAGGTGACTGCCTATATTCCGGGCATCGGTCACAACTTGCAGGAGCACTCCGTCGTGATGATTCGTGGCGGACGTGTCAAGGATCTTCCTGGTGTTCGGTACCACATTATCCGTGGCACCCTTGATACCGCCGGTGTAAAGGATCGCCGTCAAGGTCGTTCAAAATATGGCGCCAAGCGCCCTAAAGAGTAACGGTTCTGCGGCAGCGCACTACGGGAGGTGGGCGGGTGTGTCCCTTAACTTTCGTGTAGTTGCAGTGCGTTTGCTAGTGTATGCGCCACAAACTCTCTAGCTAGATAGTGCCGACTCCAGTCGGCTCTTAGCACTCAACCTATACTTCTCATCAAAGGATTTTTATGTCTCGTCGTTCGAGCGCTCAAAAGCGCGTTGTCCCACCCGATTCTGTATATAGCAGTCGACTGGTCAGTATGATGGTTCGACGCATCATGGTCAGCGGTAAAAAATCCCTAGCGCTGCGTATTGTTTACGGAGCCTTCAAACTCATTGAAGAACGCACCGGCAATGAACCTTTGGAGGTATTCGAACAGGCTGTACGCAACACCACTCCCCTAGTTGAGGTGAAAGCACGCCGTGTGGGGGGGGCTACCTATCAGGTTCCCATGGAAGTACGGGCCGACCGAGGTACGGCCCTATCCCTACGATGGATT
Organism: Cyanobacteria bacterium P01_H01_bin.26; assembly: GCA_038748225.1. Taxonomy (GTDB): domain Bacteria; phylum Cyanobacteriota; class Cyanobacteriia; order Phormidesmidales; family Phormidesmidaceae; genus Leptothoe. Next base: position 6,662 of record JBCDJC010000001.1, read on the forward strand.
TCCCAGTTTGCGCGCCAACGGGCTGGCAAAAGTATGGCCATCAAGCTTGCAAACGAGCTGATGGATGCCGCTAATGAAACGGGCGGTGCCGTTCGCAAGCGCGAAGAAACACACCGCATGGCAGAAGCCAACAAGGCCTTTGCCCACTACCGTTACTAACAACGAGAGCTGGCAATGCTGGCTTATAACGTCAGAGATACGGTTATCAAGGATATCGTTTGAAGGCTAGATCCATGGCAAGGACATCTCCATTAGAGCAGGTTAGAAATATCGGTATCGTCGCGCACATTGATGCGGGAAAAACCACGACGACTGAACGTATCCTTTTCTATTCCGGTGTTGTCCACAAAATCGGTGAGGTGCATGACGGTAATGCGGTCACCGACTGGATGGATCAAGAGCAAGAGCGAGGTATCACCATTACAGCGGCGGCCATCAGCATTAGCTGGCGGGACCATCAGGTAAATATTATCGATACCCCCGGTCACGTTGATTTCACCATTGAAGTGGAACGCTCCATGCGTGTTCTAGATGGAGTAATCGCTGTATTTTCCTCCGTAGACGGTGTTCAGCCTCAGTCAGAGACCGTTTGGCGACAGGCCGATCGGTACAACGTTCCTCGGATTGCCTTTGTCAATAAGATGGATCGTACTGGGGCTAACTTTTTTCGAGTATGCGAAGAAATTCGTGAACGGCTTAAAGCGAATGCGGTTCCCATCCAAATCCCCATTGGTTCTGAAGACGGATTCGAGGGGGTGGTCGACCTAGTCAAAATGTGTGCCCATATCTACACCAACGACTTGGGGACAAATATTGAGGAGACTGACATTCCCGAGAATCTGCAAAAACAAGCAGAGGAGTATCGTGCCCTTTTGGTTGAAGCAGTTGCTGAAACCAATGACACCCTTATGGAAAAATACATCGAGGGGGAAGCACTCAGCAATCAAGAGATCATGGCTGCTGTCCGTGAAGGTGTGAACAGCGGTAGCTTGGTACCCATGCTCTGCGGCTCTGCCTTCAAAAACAAAGGGGTACAGCTCCTGATGGATGCGGTAGTTGACTATTTGCCTTCTCCCCTGGACGTTCCTGCTATTCAAGGTATATTACCGGATGGAGAGACTGGGGAGCGGCCACCGGATGACGAATGTCCCCTGGCGTCCCTTGCCTTCAAAATTATGTCAGATCCCTATGGGCGGCTGACGTTTGTCCGGGTGTACTCGGGCGTTATGACAAAGGGTAGCTATGTATATAACGCCACCAAGGATAAGAAAGAGCGAGTTTCTCGGCTGATTATCCTTAAGGCAGACGATCGTATCGAGGTAGATGAACTCCGAGCAGGCGATCTTGGAGCCGTTTTAGGGCTTAAGGACACCACAACGGGCGACACCATCTGTACGGCTGACAGCCCAATTGTGTTAGAGTCTCTATTCGTGCCAGAGCCCGTTATATCCGTAGCTGTGGAACCCAAAACCAAGCAGGATATGGAAAAGCTGGCAAAAGCATTACAATCGCTGTCTGAGGAAGATCCAACGTTTAGGGTATCTACAAATCCTGAAACAAATCAGACAGTGATTGCAGGAATGGGGGAGCTTCACCTGGATATTCTCGTGGATCGTATGAAGCGAGAGTTTAAGGTTGAGGCAAACATTGGCGCACCCCAGGTTGCCTATCGCGAAACTATTCGTGAGGCAGTTACCACGGAAGGTAAGTTTGTGCGTCAAAGTGGAGGTAAGGGGCAATTTGGCCACGTGGTGATTGATGTTGAGCCAGGGGAAGAAGGCTCCGGATTTGAGTTCGATTCTAAAGTCGTCGGTGGCACTGTGCCTAAGGAATACATTGGCCCTGCTGCAGCTGGCATGAAAGAAAAGTGCGAATCTGGTATCCTAGCTGGGTATCCCGTGATCGACATTAAAGTCACACTGGTAGATGGTTCTTACCACGATGTGGACTCTTCTGAGATGGCCTTTAAGATCGCTGGATCGATGGCCATTCAAGATGCAGTCACTAAGGCTTCTCCAGTACTGCTGGAACCGATGATGAAAATCGAAGTTGAAGCTCCTGAGGAGTTTCTCGGTGACATCATGGGAGACCTTAACTCTCGTCGAGGCCAGATTGAGGGGATGGGGTCTGAGGACGGGCTAGCTAGGGTTAATGCAAATGTACCCTTGGCTGAAATGTTTGGTTATGCTACAGATATCCGTTCAAAGACCCAGGGTCGAGGCATATTCTCTATGGAGTTTAGCCACTACGCGGACGTCCCGCGTAATGTGGCTGAAGCGATTATCGCTAGAAACAAAGGGAACGCATAAGTAATTTAGGGACAGAGTAAATAAATGGCACGTGAAAAGTTTGATAGAAGTAAGCCCCACGTTAACATCGGCACCATTGGCCACGTTGACCACGGTAAAACCACTCTGACAGCGGCTATCACCATGACGTTGGCAGCAGCTGGTGGCGCTAAAGCTCGTAATTACGAGGATATTGATGCAGCTCCTGAGGAAAAAGCACGGGGTATCACCATCAATACAGCTCACGTAGAGTACCAGACTGAAACCCGTCACTATGCCCACGTAGACTGTCCCGGACACGCAGACTATGTGAAGAATATGATTACGGGTGCCGCTCAGATGGATGGTGCAATTCTGGTCTGCTCTGCAGCTGATGGCCCTATGCCCCAGACCCGTGAGCATATTCTGCTAGCTAAACAGGTCGGTGTTCCTCACATCGTGGTGTTCTTGAATAAGCAAGATCAAGTGGATGATGAAGAGCTGCTGGAGCTGGTTGAGCTGGAGGTTCGCGAACTTCTTAGCTCCTACGACTTTCCCGGTGATGACATTCCCATCGTTACAGGATCTGCCCTAAAGGCCGTTGAAGCACTGCAGGCTAAAGGTGACATTGGTCGCGGAGAAGATGAGTGGGTCGACAAAATTCACGCTCTGATGGACGAAGTCGATGCCTATATTCCTACCCCTGAGCGCGATGTTGACAAGCCTTTCCTGATGGCCGTTGAGGACGTCTTTTCAATTACGGGTCGTGGCACCGTCGCCACTGGCCGCATTGAGCGTGGCAAGGTGAAGGTAGGCGAGACAATCTCGATTATTGGTATTCGTGACACCGTTGAGAGCACCGTTACCGGTGTTGAGATGTTCCAAAAAACCCTTGATGAGGGTATGGCTGGTGATAATGTCGGTGTTCTACTGCGGGGTATTCAGAAAGAAGATATTCTGCGGGGTATGGTTTTAGCCAAGCCCAAGAGCATCACTCCCCATACTAAGTTTGAGGCAGAGGTCTACGTTCTTAATAAGGAGGAGGGTGGTCGTCACACTCCGTTTTTCCCGGGCTACAAGCCTCAGTTCTATGTGCGAACTACTGACGTAACGGGTTCTATTGCTAGCTTTACCGCTGATGATGGCAGTACTGCTGAAATGGTAATGCCTGGCGATCGCATCAAAATGAATGTGGAGCTGATCAACCCTGTGGCGGTTGAAGAAGGTATGCGTTTCGCTATCCGCGAGGGTGGCCGCACCGTAGGTGCAGGCGTAGTTTCCAAGATTACTGAGTAATCTTTTTTAGATAAAGTAAAGAAAGCGCTAACAGCGCTTTCTTTACTCCCTTGGTCTTTAGACCTATGAACCTTGATAACTGAAGGACTTTTTAGTCGTAATGGCTACTATTCAACAGCAAAAAATTCGTATCCGCTTGAAAGCTTTTGACCGCCGTCTGCTGGATACCTCGTGCGAAAAAATTGTGGATACGGCAAATCGTACCAATGCAACCGCAATTGGGCCAATCCCTCTTCCCACCAAACGTAAAATTTACTGTGTGCTCCGTTCACCCCACGTAAATAAGGACTCTCGGGAGCACTTTGAAACTCGCACACATCGACGCATTATTGATATCTATCAGCCCACGTCCAAAACTATCGACGCATTGATGAAATTGGATCTTCCTGCCGGTGTAGATATTGAGGTAAAGCTTTAAACGATTGCTGATTTATGGGATGGGCCTGTCTGTATCCGCTGCCATTTGACAGTCCTTTGCACTCAAAGCCATCCCGAGAATCAGCAATGCTGATCTAGGAGCCTCCAAACGTTCTAGAACTGTTAGTGGCTTAGTTCTGCTGTTGTATACCTTGGCCATCAGCTGTCTATAGCTTTTGAGCAGCTGGGGTTTACGGATGCTCAGTTTCTGTATGCCGATGTACCGCATATGGATGTGGATGATGTTTGAACCTAATGAATAGGTTAGAATAAGCTTGCAGCATCTGTAGGCTTGCTCGTCAGCTACTGTCCTTACAGGATGTATGCGCCAAAGTATCCCCTACCCGTCATAATGGATTCTGCTTCATCAGTCGCTGTCCGAGAGCTGCCCTTGTTCCCGTTACCCGAGTTAGTTCTCTTTCCTGGTAGGCACTTACCGCTTCACATATTTGAGTTTCGCTATCGCATCATGATGAATACGATCCTGCAATCGGATCGACGTTTTGGTGTACTCATGATTGATCCTGAAAGTGGCGAAATTTCAAAAGTTGGCTGTTGTGCTGAAGTTGTTCATTTTCAGCGGCTGCCCGATGATCGTATGAAAATTTTGACCATGGGACAGCAGCGGTTCCGTGTTTTAGACTATGTGCGAGAGAAGCCGTATCGGGTGGGATTGGTTGAATGGGTGGAAGATGAAACTGTCAAGGAGGACCTGTCTTCCCTAGCGTCTGATGTAGACCAGCTATTGCGGGATGTGGTCCACCTTTCATCTAAGCTCACAAGTCAGGAAATTGAGTTTCCTGAAAGCGTTCCCGAACTCCCCCTAGAGCTGTCTTACTGGATTGCCAGCACATTACACGGTGTAGCGCGCGAGCAGCAGCAGCTTTTGGAAATGCAGGATACGGCTCAGCGGTTGGAGCGCGAGGCCGATATTTTGACATCTACCCGAAATCATCTGGCGGCTCGTACGGCCCTAAAAGACGTTCTTCCTGAAGATAGCCCTTCATAGGCGCTGATTAGGGAATAGCTCTAGATAGTCTGGGGTTGGATTTGTTCGTAGCTACCAAAAATTTTTAAGCTTTTAGTGCAGTTTTTAAGAAGCTGTAACGCCGCCTGGGTGTTAGGGTCATCCAAGCTTGCCTCAATGTCAATAAAAAATCGATAGTCTCCCAGGGCCAGCTTGGTTGGTCGTGATTCAATCCGACTCATGTTGATACCCTGGGTAGCAAACAGCTGTAAAGGTTTTAGAAGAGCGCCTGGTGAATTATCTGGTAGCCTGAAGGCCAACGACGTATGGCTCCCATGGTGAGTTGGACGGCGACCCAAGATCCAAAAGCGGGTGGCATTGTCGGGATTATCGTTGATGGGAGCTGCTAGTGAAGGTATGCTGTATAACTCGGCTGCCCAGAGAGGAGAAATGGCCGCTATTGTGGCATCGTTAGATAACCGAGGCAAGGCTTCGGTTGTTGAACTGGTTGCCACTTGAACCGCATTTGGTAAATTAGCCGTCAACCATTTTTGGCATTGGGTGAGTGCTTGGGGGTGAGAGTACACCGTCGTAATGGCATTTACATCAGCCGCTTGGGACAACAAAGCGTGGTGAATAGGTATGACCAGATTGTTTTGAATTTTCAGACTGTCTAATTCCCACATCATGTCCAATGTGTCGCGTACGCTTCCACCGATGGAGTTTTCTATGGGGACTATGGCTGTGTCTGTTTCACCGGTGGCAGCCGCCTGAATAGCTTTGGTAATAGTGCTGTAGGACTTCAGCGTTGAGGCTTCATCGCGATATGTTTTTAGCCAACGTGCATAGTGAGCAGCAGCTAGTTCAGAATAGCTACCAGTCGGTCCCAAATGAGCAATAGAAGTCATCTAGTAAATATATAGAGGTATCAGTAACCGCTGAAATAAAGGTGTTAGAGTTAGCTTAATGGCTTTTGGGCGACCAATTGTTTAAGGTTCTGGGCAAACGGTTTATGGCCAGTGCCATTCTCTCTCAGAAGACAGTGGGTATTTTATGTATGATGCGACCTTGGGGTGAAATTGGCTAAATGGTTCATTTTCATGCATCGCAATCGGTGGAAATTGCCATATCCCCTGCCCCGGTTCCTATCTATAAGTATTTAAGTAACACGGAGCGCCTCGTATACGCCCTTGCCGATCCTAGTCAGATTCAAGTTTTGGGACACCATACATTTCAGTTTAGTATGCGTCCTATCAAGTTTTTAATGCTTACTTTAGAGCCTGTGGCTGAGGTTCAGATTTATCCCAATGACTGCAATGAAGTAGTTATTTATTCAGATTCCTGCCGATTAAAACACCATGGCGCACTAAATAGACATTTCTCGTTCAAACTCCAGGGATGGCTAGCCGCCCGTTCTGATAATTCTGGAGTTTCGGGAAACGCTGAACTGGACATTACTATTGATTTACCGGCAGCGTTTCGCCTGACGCCTAGGTCAATATTAGAATCCACCGGCAATGCTATTGTCAGTGGAATTCTAAGCACTATCAAACGGCGTTTACAGCGTCGGCTGGTCCACGAATACCGGGCGTGGACTAGTGGCACCCTGGCATCTTTTTGAGAATGAAGCCAGGGTAAGCCACCCTAACAGCTATTAAGAATCTAATAAGGGGATCTGCTGGCAACCTTTGAAGGATAGGCGATGGTGTCGCGTGGGTCCTAGGCTTTTTAATCCGGCTAGATGCTTGGGGCTACCGTAGCCTTTATTAGAGGCTAAGTCGTATCCTGGATAACGGTTGGCCAGACGGATGATCAGCGTATCGCGCCAAACCTTAGCTACAATGCTGGCGGCTGCGATCGCAACTATAGACCGATCTCCTTTAACTATTGTCTTTTGTTTGATAGTTAAGTTGGGAATGGGCTGGTTTCCATCCACTAAGCACTCAGTTGGTTGAGGCGATAAACGAACAATCGCCCGATGCATTGCCTGTAGCGAAGCCTGTAGGATATTGATTCGATCAATCTGATGGCCTGAAACCCAACCAATTTGAATATCTACAGCCGCCGATTGAATTACCGGTATCAAATCCTGACGTTTTCTAGGAGTAAGCGATTTGCTATCAGTTACCCCCTGCTGCTGCAGCCATACTTCTACATCGGGACGTAATATTGCCGCAGCCGCAACAACGGGGCCGAACAGAGCACCCCGCCCGACCTCGTCCACACCAGCCGTTGCCATCAATCACATCAGCCTGCCGTAGCAGACGAGCGACGGCGACGGCGACGAGTCGTCGGCGTTTTTTCTTCTTCCGGTTCTTCCTCAGTTTCGGGTTCAGACGCTGGCTCGGGCAGCTCTTGGGAAAGATCACTGACGCTATCCATATCCTCATCAAGTTCATCAACCTGATGGGCGTCAGTTCCCTCGGCTTGCTCCTCGTCTTCTTCCGGCCGTTGAATCTCCTCTATAGGCTCAGGAGCGCCAGCTGAGCTATCTTCTGTTGGTTCTGGAACCTCACCTGGCAACACCACGGACACGACTACATTTTTACTATCTGTGACATCTTCCTGGCTCAAGATCAAAGGAGAAATGCCCATTTCTGCATAGATACGCTGCTCGTCAGGTGTAAGAGCTACTGTAATCACCTTAGGGGGTGCCTCAGCTCTACGCCCGCGTCCACGGGAACGCTTGCTGCGAGAAGATGAGTCCGCTGCTGTTGGCGTCTCTTCGCGCGGAGTATCTCCATTATTTGGTACCAAAATAGGAGCGGAGCTTACAGCTGGGCCAGCACCGCTGCCATTATTGGCCAACTTAGGCGGTGCCGCTGTTGAACGACTGCTACGCGTACCGCCGGGGCTGGGAGCATCGTTACCGCGGCGACGGCGACGGCGGTTGCGCCCATTACCTTTATCGCCATAGTCAGGGTGATTAACTAGGTCGAGGGATTTTAGATTCTGTTCCGGTTCTAAGCTGTCTGGGCGCTCCTGCCGTGCTGCCCGACCGCTGGGCAGCGGCACCACCCGGTTTGTCACCGCTGATTGCTGCACTTCTACAGGAGCCTCCCCAGGCAGCTGCACAAGCTGTCCCAACCCTCCACAGACAGTGCAGGGGCAGCCAAATAGCTCGTATATATTTTGACCCTGACGTTTCCGGGTCAGCTCGACTAAACCCAGCTCCGACAGCTGAGAAATCTGGGGACGCGCCTTATCAGCCTGCAGCGCCTTGCCAAAGTGTTCTAAAACCTGCATCTGATCGCGTCGGGACTCCATGTCAATGAAGTCCACCACAATCACACCGGCCACATTTCGCAGCCGTAGCTGTCGGGCAATTTCCACGGCTGCTTCGCAATTGGTCCATAACACCGTTTCGCGAGCTGTTGCCGACCGGGTAAACGACCCAGAGTTCACATCAACTACCGTTAGGGCCTCAGTGGGCTCAATAATAATGTATCCGCCAGAGGGTAAATCAACGCGCGGTTTTAGCGCTTCGCGGATCGCCGCATTGACCCGAAAATATTCCAAAATCGGCGGCGACTCAGTGCGATGATTATCGACCAATACACCCGCCGGTAAGCGGCCATCGCTCCAGCTTGATAGGTGTTGCTTAACCCGCTGCATACCGACGTCCGAGTCGGTCACAATTCGGTTGACGTCAGCGTTGTAAACATCCCGCAATACTCGTTGAATAAAGTCATCATCGCGGTTCAAAAGGGCGGGCGGGCGGGTCGTCATGGCTTCTTGCTGAACCATTTCCCAACGTTTCTGTAGTCCCTCTAAATCCTCGATAATAGCTTCTTCAGAGACACCTTCAGCCTCGGTACGCACCAGCAACCCCATACCTGGTGGCTTAGTCAAAATACCCAGGGCTCGCAATCGATGGCGCTCAGCCTCATTGCGAATTCGTCGAGACAAATTAACACCCCGACCGTAGGGCATGAGCACCAGATAACGCCCCGGCAAGGTGATTTTACCCGTCAGGCGAGGCCCCTTGTTGCCCGTGGGCTCCTTCATAATCTGCACCAGCACCTTTTGCTTAGGTGCAACCAGCTCGGTGATAGGTCCCGGCGCTCGCTTTAGCTTTAAGGGACCCAAATCAGACACATGCATAAAGCCATTGCGCTCGCTGTCGCCAATGTTAATAAAGGCGGCATCAATACCCGAGAGGACATTTTCGACTGTGCCTACATAGATATCACCCACTTGATGGCTACCGGTAGCCACAATTAATTCTTGTATCTGATCTTCCGAAAAGACGGCGGCAGTGCGATGCTGCTCCGCAATAATGATCTGCTTAGGCATCCAATTTCCTCAAAAACCTATGTGATCAGCCCAATAGCTACCGGGGCCGAAACACATACGCTCAACGATTAATCCTTTAAATCTAAGACAGCCGCCCGTGTCCTTAACCCCTTTGACACCTTCAACCAAGATCAATAAAACCCTGTTGATGTCCCGGGTAGGCTACAGAGAGAACCGCAGGAGTCCAAAAACTTCACAGCTTGGCAGTTAGGAGTGACGTTTAGGTAAATCCGATTAGGAGTACTGAGCTTCAAGACAGACCGTAAGCGTCGCTAGTACGTTGCAATCGCAAGTGCTCTGGTAGAAGCGGAACTTGTCAGTACTCGCCGCTGGTCATGGTTGAGCTGCAGCCAACAAACTCTGCAGTTATTCTACGGCAGCTTCAGTTGCAATGGATTATAGCCTGAGCCTGTCCATATGACCAGGATTTTACTTTTTTTTATTTAATATTTTCAAAGACCATAGCATCAAGGGCTGCAGCAAACATTCCGATGCAGTGGAACGTTCGCGCATAAAAAACGGAGCATCCGCCACCACTAAATTAGGGTGAGGAGCTAGCCAAAACTCCCCACCCTAATTTAGTTGGCTACCAACAGCTCAATAGCAACTGGGTAATAAAATCAAACGGCAACAGCTCGTTTGGGTGACTTTGATATCTCTGAGGGTGTTTCAGCGACTATGGGCTGCATTAGAAAAATAATTAGGGGGTAACGCTTAGGCAGCTCACGCCGCACACAGTTACGGACCTCCTCTTCTAACCGAGAGCGCAACCCGTCCCACCGCACTACCTTTTCATGGCCAGAGGTGTCGACAACTTCGTTCCAACGATTTCGCAATCCAGAAGTTACCACTCGGTCGATCTTGGCATCCCAGTCAGATTGGGAGTGCTTGGTGACCACGCCACGCAGATGGATTGTAGGGGAAGCCAATAGCTTGCCATTGCCATCTATAGTGACTGACACTGTGATGATGCCGTCTTCCGCTAGTTGCTGACGTTCCTTCAGCACTGTGCGCCCGACGATACCATTGCGAGAAGAGTCTACCAGCTCAATACCGGATGAAACCTTACCAGCAATCCGAATACCCTGCTGATTATCAACAGCTACGATGTCACCATTTTTAATGACTACCATGTTTTCTGCTGGCACGCCCATACTTTGAGCTGTTGCCGCATGTTTCACCAGCATGCGATGCTCTCCGTGGACGGGTAAAAAATATTTCGGACGAGTTAAGGCCAGCATCAGCTTTTGGTCTTCTTGGGCACCATGGCCAGACACATGGAGCCCCCGCCGTTTGCCGTAGATCACATTGGCTCCCTGAGCCATGAGTCTATCTATAGTATTGACAACAGCAATGGTATTGCCGGGAATTGGGTTGGCGGAGAAGATAATCGTATCTCCAGCACGCACCTTGATCTGGCGGTGGGAGCCATTGGAGATGCGGGTAAGGGCTGCCATTGGTTCACCCTGGGACCCGGTAGTTAAGATCATTGCCTTCTCATCGGGGCAACTATTGAGGGTATTTAAGGGTTTGAACAAATCGTCTGGGCATTTGATGTAGCCAAGATTGCGGGCATGGGCAATCACGTTTAGCATGGAGCGCCCAACCACAAACACCGAACGCTTATGCTTTTGAGCTAGCTCCAGCAGCATATTCACCCGATGAACAGAAGATGCAAACGTAGTCACCATGAGACGCCCCGGAGCTTCACTAAAGGCTCTATCTAGGTTTGGGAAAACCGATCGTTCAGACGGGGTATGTCCTGGTACCTCGGAATTGGTGGAGTCACTAATTAGACACAGCACCCCTTCTTCTCCATAGGCGGCTAGCCGAGCGAAATCAAAATATTCGCCATCGACGGGGGTGTGGTCAACCTTAAAGTCGCCAGTGAAAATGACTATTCCCGCTGGAGTCCGGATAGCCACGGTAAAACTGTCGGCCATGGAGTGGGTATTGCGGATATACTCCACCTCAAACGATTGGCCTAATTTGACCGTATCGCGCGGCCGCACTGTTCTTAGTTCTGTACGGTCAGTTACACCGGCTTCTTCAAGTTTGTCAGCTAGCAGCGACATGGCCAGTCGAGGGCCATAAATGACCGGAATATCAAACTGTTTGAGGTGGAAAGCAATGCCACCGATATGGTCTTCATGGCCGTGGGTGACGATCATGCCCTTGATCTTGTGACGGTTTTCCCTCAAATAGGTCACATCCGGCAGGACAATATTGACCCCATGCATCTCATCGGACGGAAATGCTAACCCTGCGTCTACCAGAATGATTTCATCGTTTATTTCAAAGACGCAGGTATTTTTACCGATTTCATGTAGCCCACCGAGGGGAATCACCTTAAGCGTACTTTTGTCCACCTTATTGACTGATTTGCTAGCTGACTTGACAGCGGTGCTTCGGGAGCGCTGATTTCCATTTTGCTCGCTATTTCGTGTAGTCGTTCTTGAGCGCTGGGTTGTTCTAGATCGTTGGCGCATAAGTTCCTTAATGAAAGAGTAGAAAAAAGTTGGGTAAATTAACGTTTACGAAAGACTTTTGTAAGGGCCAAACAGGTGGCTAGGGAAAGTGCATAGATCTTTAGGATAGAAAATAGGTGGTAGCAGGCTGGCTCAGATGAATCCTTGGCAGTCCAATTGCTCAAACGACTGCAGTTGGCAACAGGTCTAGCTCAGCCATTAAACGTTTGAGTTCATCGATTAGGGCAACCGGTGCCTCACCTAGGGGTAAACGACAGGTGCCAACAGTCCACCCCTGTAGCTGCATCGCCGCCTTGATCAAAATGGGACTAGTGGTGGCAAATAGGGCCTTACACAGGGGTAGTAACTTTAGATGCATATCCTTAGCTGCAGCCACCTGTCCTTTCTCATAGGCCTGAATCATCTGCTGCAGCGAGTCTCCGACAAGATGACTGGCAACGCTGACAACACCTACTGCTCCCACTGACAGCATTGGCAGTGTCAATGAGTCATCTCCCGAATAAATTTCAAAATCAGGTGCTGTCAGACGGCGAATTTCGCTGACTTGATCTAAATCGCCACTGGCTTCTTTGATAGCGATAATGTTTGGAATTTCTGATAACTCAGCAACGGTAGATGCGTGCAAATTTTGGCCAGTACGCCCTGGTACGTTATAGAGCATTACAGGGAGACCTGGTACGGCGGTTGCGATCGCACTAAAGTGTCCCCGTAACCCAGCCTGAGGGGGTTTGTTGTAATAGGGCACCACCTGGAGAGTACCATCCAAGCCCAGTTCGGCCGACTTCTGAGTGGCTTCAATCGCTTCTTGCGTACTGTTTGAACCTGTACCTGCAATTACCTTACCACGACCGCTCACAGCCTCTTTGACGACTTGAAACAGTTTGTATTCCTCTGACCAGCTCAGCGTAGGTGATTCCCCCGTGGTGCCACACACCACAATCGTGTCGGTGCCATGGCTGACTAGATGTGAGGCCAAGCGTCGAGCAGACTCATAGTCAACGGCTCCCGCCTGATCAAATGGGGTAATCATTGCCGTGAGTACCCGGCCAAAATATGTCACGTCTTATCTATCCTTCACTACGCCACAACCACGCCCAAAAACCTTGAAGTTTCTTACTTCTCAAAAAATAAACCGCAATTCGGCATGGTTCCGTGGATTATCAAACATCTATCAAAAAAGCTTCTAGAGCTAACAGTGTGCTCATCCACCAGTTACCTGCTGGGAAATGGGTGACTATTTTGATAGTAGGCCAAGGTTCAGCTTTTTGAACTTGCTGATGGTCGGTCATTGGGTTGGAGTGACCTTAAGAGTCATCTCAACAGCCAGTAGACTGGCCATCCCTAGGTTAACAAGCTCCACAATGCTAACCGGTTTTTGCAGAAACCCTAGTTCATACCCCTAAATAACCCTTTCAAACATCCACTTGAGTAACAGCTACCGTTATTTGTACCTTTAGTCATACAGCTATCTTGATAAAAAAGATCACTTAATAAATAATCTGATGTAAATAGGTGGCCAAAACTATTCAACATGTCACAAACGGCCAGATAAGCATTTCAGTAACTCAGAACTACGTGTACTTATGGCCACCTACTTAATTAAGTAGACCTATGGTAAGGCAGTCGATATAGCAACTTTGATATCGCCATCCCCATGCTTTCATAGACCAGTAGCAAGGTGGTCTAAATGATTGTCCGGCATTTCTAACATTCGTATTGCCTAATTGAGAAAAAATCGACCCTAGCCTCAGGTTAAAAGTTCCACTCAGAAAGTTCCATTCAGGCCATAGAGGCGACCTCTGGGTGGCGACCTCTGGGTCAGGCTATATCCATCTAGCGACAAAGAACAGCCCTGGATACTTTGTGCCAAAATAGGCACCGATTCTTCTGCGGGGATCTCTGTCTATGATACTACAATCATAAAACCCATGCCTTAGCTACTGTTTGGACATTCTGAGTCGTTTGTTTAGTTGTGTTTATCGTTGCTGTGGCTTGCATAATTGCATAAAAGCTAGAAACTTCCTGGCTAAATACTGTAAACTCTACGGGCTTAGATAAAGATGATCGGCTACCATGGCTAGTTGCGATCGCAGCTACGGCCCTAAGCGTGTCTTCTGGATTTATTGCTTTACACACCTGTCTGGCTCTTTCCCAGCAAAAGCGCTGCAGATTTTATAAGTCAGCACAGTACTTGACCAGAATGTGCAAGCGCTGCCCCTCAATTTGGGTCAAAACTTTACAGAGGTCAGGCTATGGTACAACCTCTGAGAAACCAATTATTTAGAATAGAAATTTCCAATGAAAGTTACCCAGGAAAAACTGCCCGATAGTCAGGTTGGCTTAGAGATTGAAGTCCCCGCAGACGTTTCTAAGCAAACCTATGAGCAAACGCTGCGCAAATACATGAAAACGGCTAACATTCCTGGGTTCCGTAAGGGGAAAGTACCACGTCAACTCCTTGTGCAGCAGTTGGGGGCAACCAGGATCAAAGCTGCCGCCCTAGAAGAGCTTGTGCAGACCTCCATTGACAAAGCAATTGCGCAAGAAAAAATTGAAGCTTTGGGCAACTACCAACTCCGTTCTGGTTTTGAAGCCCTGATCGAGGAATTTGAACCAGGTAAGTTACTAGTCATTTCCGCATCGGTAGACGTTCCCCCCGAAGCTGAGCTGAAAAAATATCAGGGTCTATCGGTCAAAGTTGAAGAAACTGAATACGATGCCAAGCGGGTTACAGAAACTTTGGAAAGCTACCAGCAAAACTTAGCTAGCTTGGTTCCCATTGAGGATCGTGCCGCCCAAGAGAATGACGTTGCCGTCGTTGATTTTGTTGGCAAAACTGTCGAGGATGGCAAGGAACCCGAAGAATTTGAAGGGGGAAGCGCTACCGAATTTCAAGTTGAAATCAAGGAGGGTCGCTTTATTCCAGGATTTGTCGAAGGCATTGTTGGTATGGAACTGGGAGAAACTAAGGACGTAGAGGTGTCCTTCCCAAGCGACTACCCCCAAGAGGATCTAGCGGGCAAGCCAGCTGTCTTCAGTATCACCCTCAACGATCTAAAGGAACGTGAACTACCTGAACTTGACGATGATCTTGCTCAAGAAGTCAGCGAATTTGAAACTTTAGAAGAATTGGAGCGATCCCTGGAAGAACGTTTCAAACAAGAAGCAGAAGAGACGACTCAATCGAATATAGAAAAGGCCCTTTTAGATGAGCTAGTCACTCACCTACAAGTAGAAATTCCTAAGACTTTGCTGCAGCGAGAAGTTGATCATATCGTTACTCAAACCGTCATGCAGCTATCTAACCAAGGCATTGACATCAATAAATTTCTGACCAAAGAACTGGTTAGCAACATGCGTGAAAATGCCAAACCTGAAGCAACTGAGCGTCTGCGGCGCACTCTAGCCCTAGGAGAGGTGGCGAAGCAGGAATCCATTAGCATTGACGATACTGCTGTGGCAGCTCGTATGAAAGAGATGATGGCCGAAGTTGATAACCCTGCCAATATTGATCAAGATCGCCTAAAACAGGTCGTTAACGAAGACCTGCTAAAGGAAAAAATTCTAGCCTGGCTGGCTGAGAATGCTGCGGTGGAGCTAGTTCCTGAGGGCAGTCTTAGCCAGGAAGAGGAAAGCGAGTCTACGATAGAAGCAGCCAGCACTGAAGAAGAATAGCTAGTGACTTTGCTCAGATCTCAGTTATTCGATCTACAGCTTTCTAAAAAACGAAACCGATCATTTTTTAGAAAGCTAGAGGGTTTCTGAAGAAAATATTTCGAAGTAGAAACAGGATCGCGTCACTCAGTATGCTCGAATATTCATTGGTGGTGTCAAAAATTAAATACCCCCATTAGTTGCTGTTGAAATCGCTCGGTTTTCGCTAGAGTAGGGTCACAATCCCCCGTACGCAGCTCAGTATTAGGATGGGGCATAATGTATAGGCACGCTGAAAAATATATATGTATTCATCAACGTTTCATCCCTACCGCAGCGTAGTGGCGCCGGTTCTGGCCAGTCACGAGCTGCCCGCTGGCAGTGATAGAGTCAGCAACATGTTGCCAGTGGTGTTGGAGCAGTCTGGCCGGGGGGAGCGAGCTTTTGATATCTATTCACGTTTGCTAAGGGAGCGTATCGTTTTTCTTGGCAGCGGTGTGGACGACACCCTGGCTGACTCGATTGTGGCCCAGCTGCTCTATTTGGACGCTGAAGATCCCGAAAAGGATGTGCAGATTTATATCAATTCCCCAGGGGGATCAATTACGGCCGGTATGGCTATCTACGATACGATGCAGCAAATTCGTCCAGATGTCGTGACCATTTGTTTTGGATTAGCTGCTAGTATGGGGGCGTTTTTGTTGTCTGGCGGGGCGAAGGGGAAGCGTATGGCGTTACCCAGTTCTCGCATCATGATTCATCAACCTCTTGGTGGCGCTCAGGGGCAGGCGGTCGATATCGAAATTCAGGCTCGAGAAATCTTGTATTTGAAGCAGCGTTTAAATGAGCTACTTGCTGGCCACACTGGGCAACCTCTAGACAAAATTGCAGAAGATACCGAGAGGGATTTCTTCATGTCTGCGGACGAAGCTTCTGACTATGGCTTAATCGATACCGTGATTTCTCGCAATGCTGATGCTGAATTAATGTCAACGCACTAGTTTAGGGCAAATATGTCTAAATATGACTCCCATCTTAAATGTTCCTTTTGCGGTAAGTCTCAGGAGCAGGTGCGAAAGCTCATTGCTGGTCCAGGAGTTTATATCTGTGACGAGTGTGTTGACCTTTGTAACGAAATTTTAGACGAAGAGCTGTTCGATTCTAGTTCTGCGGTTGCCCCTCCTACGCCTCGAAGGGAACAACCGCCCGAGCGTGGTCGCAAATCCCCATCCCATATCTCCCTCAATCAGATCCCTAAGCCTCGAGATATTAAAGCCTATTTAGACGAACATGTCATCGGTCAAGATGAGGCTAAAAAGGTTCTCTCTGTGGCGGTTTATAACCATTACAAGCGGTTGAGCTATGTGCAATCGGGTGGTGAGCCTGGGGAAGATAATGTAGAACTGCAGAAGTCTAATATTTTATTGATTGGTCCAACGGGCTCAGGGAAAACCCTGTTAGCTCAGACCCTGGCAAAAATCTTGGATGTGCCTTTTGCTGTCGCCGATGCCACCACGCTTACAGAAGCTGGCTATGTGGGCGAAGACGTAGAAAATATTCTCCTCAGGCTGCTACAGATGGCAGACTTGGACGTCGAAGAAGCTCAGCGAGGCATTATTTATATTGACGAAATTGACAAAATCGCTCGCAAAAGTGAGAATCCATCGATTACGCGGGATGTTTCTGGGGAAGGTGTGCAGCAGGCACTGCTAAAAATGTTGGAAGGCACTATTGCCAACGTCCCCCCCCAGGGAGGTCGAAAACATCCATATCAGGACTGTATTCAAATCGATACCAGCAATATTTTGTTTATCTGTGGTGGCGCATTTGTCGGCCTAGAAAAGATTGTAGAACAGCGTACCGGTAAAAAGTCTATGGGCTTTGTCCAGGGTTCAGGGGAACCTCAAACTCAGTTCAATCGCGATAAACGAGCCGCTGACGTATTGAGGAATCTACAGGCTGACGACATCGTCAAGTTTGGTATGATTCCCGAATTTATTGGTCGTATCCCAGCAATATCGGTTCTTAATCCGCTTGATGAAGAAACCCTGATGGCAATTTTGACAGAGCCCAAAAATGCGCTTGTAAAGCAGTTCCAGAAGCTGATGCTGATGGACAATGTGAGCTTAGAGTTTAAGCCGGATGCAATCCGTGCCATTGCCAAGGAGGGATACCGACGCAAGACCGGCGCGCGAGCACTACGCAGCATCATTGAAGAAATTATGTTGGACGTCATGTATGAGCTGCCCTCTAGAAAGGATATGAAGCGCTTTCAAATTACTCGAGATATGGTAGAGAAGCGGTCGACAGCGGAGTTACTGCTGCATCCTTCATCCTTACCAAAGCCAGAATCTGCTTAATTAAACCTGAGTATTGTCCCGCTTTAGGTTCCCCTGATGGCATCCTATTAAAACGTTTCTAACTATTAGGGGCTGCCATGTCTTATGTGACTCTCAATGCAGTAGAGCACTATTACGAATGGATTTGTGATGGTCTCCAGGGCCAGCGTCCAACCCTCGTTTTCCTTCATGGCTGGGGAGGCTCAGCGCGTTACTGGGAGAGCACTGCCCAGGTCATGAAGCATGATTTTGACTGTCTACTATACGATCTACGAGGATTTGGTCGTTCGGCATCTGCCGAAAACACTACGTCTGAGTTGGGTTCGTTAGAGAGCTTTGCTGACGATTTGGAGCAGCTGCTGGTAGCCCTACAGCTAGACCGGATATTTATCAGCGCCCATTCCATGGGTGCTTCAGTGGCCCTTTACTTTCTCGAGCGCTTTTCCCAAAGGGTTGAGAAAGCTATTCTTACCTGCAATGGTTCCTTTGAGTATGACGAGCTTGCCTTTAGAGCGTTTCAGCGATTTGGTAGCTATGTCGTGATGTTTCGGCCGCTGTGGTTAGCGCGTGTTCCCCTGGCGCCTCAGCTATTTATGTCACGATTCTTAAAGGGGCAGATTCCCTATCCTGACAAGAAGGTTTTTTTAGACGACTTTTTGCGGGCCGATGCGGCAACGGCCATGGGTACCTTAAAAGCCTCGGTTAGTAAACATGCCACGGAGACGATGCCCCAGGCGTTTGCCGCCCTAAGCGTACCTACCCTGATGGTATCTGGGCAATATGACAGGATTACGCCGCCTGAGCTGGGGCGTCAGGCGGCGTCTTTAAATAACCATATTGAGTATGTTGAAGTACCGGATACCGGGCATTTTCCTATGTTGGAAGATGCGGTTACCTATCTATCAGCGATTACGGATTTTCTTCATCGTTAATCAATAAATTAGAGTTTGTTGAAATTTTAAGGCGAGTCTGCTTTCGTTTGAAGATAGACATAGTCAAGTCTAATTTCAGACTCTATCAAAACTAATATTTTCATTTTGATAGAGTCTGAAAAGTTATTAAAAAATATCTATATTCCCTTAAATAAAAAGTGGTTTTCAAGATACTCTAGTCGCCTATTTATTCTTTTAGGGAAAAATCTGAGCAACCTAAGATTAATACCCTAAAGGCGGGTTGTATCCAAGCATGTCAACGGGGACTTTTCAGACAATACCGAAGAATATAGGCTCCAATTGGCTCTATCTGAGTCCCAAACCTGCTCAAACCTGCTCAAACCTGCTCAAACCTGTTTGTTGTTTAGGGCTATTAGGCCAGAGCTGCAGATAGCCATAACTCCAAATCCAAACACTATGCTTACCTAAGCTCTTCGAGCAAAACGCGTAGAAAAAGCACACAAATATACTTTCTTGTGAATATCTGACAGTCAGGAAAATGTACTGATTACAAATCACCAACGTATTTTGCCGTATGCATTTGAGAGATCTGCAACGAAGTGATTCTTTAAACAGCCAGAGTGAATATACGGAGTCTTTCGGAAATTTTATAGACCGAGTCCCGTAATCCAACGATGGTGGGCTTAAGTCAACATCCCGACAATGTACTTAAATCACGATTTAACGCCCTAACACAGGATATTTAGCACACTATGGCTACTCAAACCTCATCGCTTCGCTCGCGCGGGATGGAGATGCTGATGGCTTATAAGCAACAGCCATCGATCAAGTTGCGCAATGATTTAGTTCGCTTAAATGCAGGTTTGGTTCGAAAAATAGCGCATCGCGTCAGTCATCAGTGCGCTGAACCCTATGAGGATCTAGAGCAGATTGGATATCTGGGTTTGATTCGAGCCATTGAGCGGTTTGATCCTAGTCAGGGGTGCGCCTTTAGTTCCTTTGCTGTCCCGTATATCCGAGGGGAGATGCTTCACTTTCTTCGAGATCGGGGAACTACTGTTAAAATTCCCCGTCGTTGGCAAGATTTGCAAAAGGCCAGCCAAAAACTCCAGGCTGATTTACTGCGTCGCTATGGTCGTCAGCCCTCTGATTATGAAATGGCTGAAGCCTTGGGTATTAAGGTTAAAGAGTGGCGTCAGGTAAAAATGGCAAATAAAAATCGGATGCCGCTGAGTCTAGATGCTACCGTTTGTCACCAAACAGATTCAACCATTACGCTGGGGGATACCCTGCCTGATATGCACTATCAGTTTCTCCAGGCGTTGGAAGAGGATCGTCAACAGCTACAGCGAGCTCTCAGTCAGCTAGAGGATAAAACCCGCTCGGCGATCGAATTTGTCTTTTTTAAGGGCCTTTCCCGTAAGGAGGTGGCTGAACGAATCGGCGTGAGTCCTATGACGGTGACTCGGCGTATCCAGCGGGGGGTTGATCAAATGATTGCCTATCTGCATCCCCAAACATTACAAACAGATCCCTAAATGCTTATGGACTATTGATCAGGGGTTGTGGAAACCCCTGTGGCTATGGGGATAAGTTGAAAAAAGTTTAGAGGGGCGCAGGCAACTATCTGCGCCTCTTTTATTTTGCAACGCTGAGTTGAATACGAATGCCTATTGCAAACCTCCTCAGGCCTCAAGACGTTTGCAACAAGCCTAGAAGGACTGGTAGCCAGTGTAATAAAATCCAAAAACCAGCTGTGGTTGAGGAACACATGTGACATCTAAATCGGCTGATTGGACAATCACAGATGAGTCAGAAATTCGGCGACTGCGGACCCAACTAGCTAAATGCTGGCAGCCGATTGACTGCTTTGACCGCGCCCCCAGACAGATTCTAGTGGTGCCTTCTTTGAGCTTGGATCAAGAAGAGTTAGGGAAAATAGAAGGGGTTCATCACTATGAAGAGCGGCTGCTGTTTGCACTACTGCATTTGCGTAACCCTAATACGTCTTTGATTTATGTAACGTCTCAGCCCCTGCATCCTAGTATTGTGGACTACTACTTGGAGCTACTACCCGGTATCCCCAGTTCCCATGCCCAGAATCGCCTACGTTTGTTTGCCACCTATGACGGTTCCGAACGACCTCTGACTGAAAAAATTCTGAATCGTCCGCGTCTAATTGAGCATATTCGGCAGTGCCTATGCCCGCAGGAAGCCTATATGGTGTGTTTTAATTCGACGCCTTTGGAACAGCAGTTGGCGCTAACGTTAGATATCCCGTTAATGGCCGTGCCAGCCACGCTGTTGAATCTAGGGACTAAAGCGGGTAGCCGCGGGATTTTTGCGACCTGCCATGTGCCCCATCCAGATGGTAGTGCCCTCAAGACCTCTGTCAAAGAGCTTGCGATCGCCACCGCAGAACTGTGGGAGCGGCAGCCAGGGTTAAAACGTATCGTCATTAAACTCAACGAGGGTTTTTCGGGGGAAGGGAATGCCCTATTGATGCTGGATGAGCTGGCCGCCGTAGCGCCTGGTCAGGCTAGCCATGGGGAACGGGCCGATGCCATTTTAGAGGCCCTGGCGCACCTACGGTTTCAGGCTGTACATGAAACTTGGGCTCACTTTAGTCACAGAATTGGGGAACTAGGTGCGATCGCAGAAGCCTTTATTGAAGGTGATATCAAACGCTCACCCAGCGTGCAGGGGCATATCACACCGTTTGGGGAGGTGGAGATCCTATCGACCCACGACCAGATTTTGGGTGGACCCGACGGACAGATCTTTTTGGGCTGTCGCTTTCCAGCAGACAGGGCCTATCGTTTGGCGCTACAGGAAATGGGGCGCAGGGTGGGAGAAGTCCTAGCCCAGCGTGGCGCGCTAGAGCGTTACAGCGTGGATTTTATCGCTGTTCGCTCACAGCAGCACTGGGAGTTAAACGCCATTGAAATTAACCTGCGCAAAGGCGGCACCACCCATCCTTTTATGGCGCTGCAGCTGCTCACCAACGGCAGCTACAGCGAAGAGGACGGCCAATTTTATACGCAGCAAGGGCAGCCCAAATATTATCGAGCCTCCGACAACCTACAAAAGGATCACTACAGGGGACTGCTACCCAACGACCTGATGGACATCATTATGGTTGAGCAGCTGCATTTTAATTCCATTGCAGGTACCGGAGCCGCATTTCATCTCATGGGCTGTCTTTCCGAACATGGCAAACTGGGACTCACCTGTATTGGTAATACGCCCGAAGAGGCGGAGGAAATTTACCGACGGGTTGTGGCCGCATTGGATCGCGAGACCAGTTGATAGAAAAGGGTCCTATCGGTTTTTCATCATGCGGGCAATATCGCGTTTTTCTTGTTTTTGTTTGAGGGATTCACGCTTGTCGTGGAGCTTTTTACCGCGCCCAATGGCGATATTGACCTTGACTCGACCCTTTTTTAGGTAGAGCTTTAGGGGAACCAGGGTCAATCCTTTTTCTTCTACTTTGCCAATGAGCTTGCGGATTTCGGCTTTATGCAAGAGCAGTCGGCGCGGGCGACGCGGTTCATGGTTGTAGACCTGGTTGGTCATATTGTGGGGCGAAATATGGACATTGAGCAGCCACACTTCGCCATTTTTGACCTGGGCATAGCCGTCGCGCAGGTTTACTTTGCCGGCTCGAATCGACTTTACCTCAGTGCCTTTGAGGGCAACACCCGCTTCATAGCTGTCTAAAATTTCATAGGTAAAGCGAGCCTGACGGTTATCGGCCATGACCTTAAAGCCATCGCTAGGCTGAGACTTTTTGTTTGTTTTCGCCATGGTGACCTAGGTTCCTATCACAATGAAAATTGGCTACGGGCCTGCCATTGTACGGGCTATTCCGCTACGATGCACCACTCGTGCAGCTCGTAGGTGACACAGTTATTTTGGATCAGCGGATCGGACTGGACGATCGCTTCAGCCTCATCTAAGGACGCCGCTTGGAACAGCAGCATACCGCCGCCGCGCTCAGCCCAGTAACCGGTTTTGGCCCGATGGCCCTTGGCGATGAGGTCGTTTACATAGGCGATATGGGCCGTCACAAAGGTGTCAAACCTGGCTTTGTCGACGATGCCCCGCTCAATTTTGACAAACCAAATCATAGACGACCCTAAAATAGTTGACCCATAGTTCCGCCGCTGGCCGCGTAGGGACTATCTTCTTTAGAAATACATTGTAGAGAGATCAGCTCCAAAACCATGGATTCGCAGCGATTCTTTATTGCTTTGGTGCCACCGCCCGAAATCCAGGCGTCGGTGAATCGGATCAGGCACTATTTTGCCCAGACCTATGGCGCTAGTAAAGCGTTGAATTCACCGCCCCACATTACGCTACAGCCTCCGTTTGAGTGGCCTAGAAATCGAGATATGGGTGAACTGGATAGGGACTTACGGGACTTTGCCATGGGGAAGGGGGGCGTTGCGATCGCACTTCGAAATTTTGGAGCCTTCCCCCCCCAAGGTCATTTACATTGACGTTATTCAACACCCCAGCCTGATGGCCCTAAAGCAAGACCTATCAGCGTTGGTGCAATGCCGCTATGGATGCGTAGACCCTCGCTATCCAGACTTTTGTCCCCACATGACCGTAGCCTTTCGAGACTTAACCCAGGCAGCATTTCACCAAGCCTGGCCTGAGTTTGAGCGTAAACCCCTCACCTTGGACTTTACCGCCCAAACCCTCACATTGCTGCGCCACGATGGTCAACGGTGGCAAATCCATCAAGACTATTCCTTTGGTGGTGATTGATGGCCGGGGTTGATGGTCGGGATTAAGCATCCATCGAGCAGCTGACGATAGTTTAGCCGCCCAATCGCCACGCAGCTTCAAAAAAGTCGCGCTCGCATACCATGGCATAACGGTAGGTAGACTGGACCACTTCGCTGTCTTCGGCATAGGTATCCACAATCGTCTCTAGCTGAACCGCCAGGGGCTCAAACTGGTCGCTGCTGTAGGTGACAATCCAATCCCTGTAGGCGTGCTTTGGAATGCCTGTGCGCGCTAGCTGCTGTCCTAAGTAAGCATACAGCCTCATACAGGGGGCCATGGCCACCGCCGTTACCCCAATGGGCTGACTCCAGGCCGTCGCCAGTAGAAAATCCGTATATTGTCGAGTGGCCGTTCCTGGGCTGACGGCTGTTAGATCCACGGTCCATGCCTGGGCATAGCCCTGGTGCAGCTTGAGTTCTGCTAGCACCCCTGCTGCTAAATCATGGAACACGGTAAACCCTTCCCAGGTAGGTGCCTTGGCTGCTGCGATACTGTAGGCCCGAGCAAATGCCTCCAGAAAAAAGGCATCCTGACCCACATAGTAAGCAAACGTTTGCTGCGGTAGGGTGCCATCGCCAATGCCTTGGACAAAGGGATGGTGAAGACTGTCATTGGCCAGCTCCAGATGCTGCTGCCAAAGCTGAGACGAAAGAGTCATGGGGGATCAAGGAGATAAATCGAAGGGCAAAGCGAGCTGCGGATGACATTATAGAATTAAAGAATTACAAACTTCCCCACTGGCACCCACTGCCCGATGTTAGATCTTGCCGACTTAAAACGCGAAAGCGACCTACTGACCAATCGCCTGGGCAAAGCCCAGGAGTATCTTTGACCTGCCTGCTATCCAAGCAAAAATCGACGACCTGGAGCAGGTAGCTGCCCAACCAGATTTTTGGGACGATCAAGAGCATGCCCAAACGACATTACAAACGCTGAACGAGTATAAGTCATACCTGGAACAGCTCAACACCTGGACAACCCAGCTAGGCGATATCCAGACAATCGCAGAACTGTTGGAGATGGAGTCGGATCCGACCCTTTTGAGCGAGGCCCAAGAAACAGCCCACAACCTGGCTAAAGCCCTTGACCAGTGGGAGCTACAGCAGCTGCTATCCGGACCCTACGATAAAAACAGCGCCGTCGTTACGATCAATGCTGGTGCGGGGGGGACCGATGCCCAGGACTGGGCAGAAATGCTACTCCGGATGTACACCCGCTGGTGTGAGCAGCATGGCTACAGCATCAAGCTAGTGGAAGAATCCAAGGGTGATGAGGCGGGGCTTAAATCGGCCACCCTGGAAATTGACGGTCGCTATGCCTATGGCTATCTCAAAGCGGAAAAGGGCACCCATCGGCTGGTGAGGATTTCGCCGTTTAATGCGAATGGCAAACGGCAGACCAGCTTTGCTGGCATTGAGGTCATGCCGGTATTAGATAACTCTATCGAACTGGATATTCCGGATAAGGACCTGGAGATCAAGACCTCTCGCTCGGGGGGAGCTGGTGGCCAAAACGTCAACAAGGTGGAAACCGCTGTGCGGATCACCCACCTGCCAACGGGGCTTTCTGTGCGCTGTACCCAGGAGCGATCGCAGCTACAAAATCGAGAAAAAGCCATGGCCTTACTCAAGGCTAAACTACTGGTAATTGCCCAGGAACAACAGGCCCAGGCTGTTGCCGACATTCGCGGTGACATTGTAGAAGCCGCCTGGGGTAACCAAATCCGTAACTATGTTTTCCATCCTTACCAGATGGTCAAAGATCTGCGCACTAGTGTCGAAACTACGGCCATCGAGGATGTTATGAATGGGGACCTCGATCCGTTTATTGAAGCGCTGCTACAACAAGAAAACCAAACTGCCCAGGCCGCAGATGTATAGGTACGACGGCTCTTTAAAGGCATCGTAACTTATACATCTGTAAAGTTCTCTGTCAAAATCTAGAAAGTATCATTGTCAAACCCTTAAACCTAGACACTATCCAATGACCCAGTCACCACCACCGGTCGATACCCAGTCGACTGAACCAGCACCTAGCTATGTCAAGCTGGCCATGCGCAATATGGTTAAAAAAGGTAGCAAGTCCCTATTCCACTTTTTTCTCACGGCGGCGGGGCTGCTGGGGGTGTTAGTGGGTCTTGCCTATATCACTCGATGACCTTGGTCGCTGATACACCGGTCCCCAAATTAGAGCTGTGGGTGGATGTCGACGACTCCCTGGCGGGCGTGGCTGACTTACCTGATCACGCTACCTGGCAGCTGTGGTTTAGCACATGGCTACAGGAGCTAGGACCCACGGCATCTCCCATCAGTTCCTATGAGCTGAGTCTTCGGTTTGCCGACGACAGCGCCATTCGGCAACTCAACGCTGCCTATCGCCACCAAGATAAGTCCACTGACGTACTGGCCTTCGCGGCTCAAGAGGCCCCCATGCCCGGTGACCAGGCCATTTATCAAACCATATCCCTGCCGCTAGGGGATGTGATTATTTCTGTGGAAACGGCCCAGCGCCAGCGTCATGATGACGACTTTTCCCTGACTCAAGAACTAGCCTGGCTGGCGGTCCATGGATTTTTGCATTTGCTAGGTTGGGACCATCCTGATGAGACTAGTCTTAAAGCCATGCTAGATAAGCAGAGGCACCTGTTAGGGCAGGTCAACTTGATTGGGCGCCAGGATGAATATTGATTAGCTAGCTAGTATACGATTACGAATTTTGGCAAAGGTTTAATATAACTTACGGAATAATGAGTATTGCGGGAACTTATGGAGTAATTTCAGGCTTCAACTAACCAGGCCCGAATCCTATACAGGTGCCCAGAATCGCCCAGCCCCTGCGTTACATTTTGGTCGCCCAGCCCTCAATTAACCGGTTTTTTTACCGTATTGCCGTACTGACTGATATACATCACCTCTAAGGTTTGTACATGTCTATTTCATCTGATCTTCCAACCATTTCTAAGGATAAAAAAGAAACCGGCACAGCTTGGCAGGTTGCACCTAACCTGTTGTCTAGCTTTCGCTACGCCTGGGCAGGTATTGTCTACGCTATCCGCACCCAGCGCAATTTTCGTATCCATGTGGTTGTTGGCTTGATTGCCTTTGCCCTAGGCGTGCTGCTACACATCGGCGCTATTGAAGCGGCGGTGATTGCCATTACCATTAGTGGCGTCTTGGTAATCGAACTTATGAATACGGCTCTGGAATCCGTTGTGGATCTGACGGTGGGACAGACCTACCATGACCTCGCTAAGATTGCTAAAGACTGTGCCGCCGGAGCGGTCTTGATCTCTGCGATCGCAGCTTTACTGGTGGCTGCCTTTATCTACTTACCACCGCTGCTAGTGCTGTTTCACCCAGCAATCGCCTAAGCTAATAATAAAGGGATAGCCTAAGGGGGCTGCCAGGGGCGCAGTGTCCAAGGGCAGATAAAGTTGAAATGATTCTAGTCATTGATAATTACGATAGCTTTACGTACAACCTGGTGCAGTATTTGGGAGAGCTAGGTCAAGAGCTGGCCGTGGCGGCCGATATCCGGGTGTTTCGCAACGATCGGATCACCCTGGATCAAATTCGTGCCCTAAGGCCAGACGGGATCTTGATTTCCCCCGGTCCAGGAACGCCGGACGATGCCGGTATTTCCCTATCGCTGATTCGAGAGCTGGGGCCGACGATTCCAATCTTGGGGGTGTGTCTGGGGCATCAAAGCATTGGTCAGGTGTTTGGTGGCAACGTTACAGCCGCCCCTGAGCTGATGCATGGAAAGACCTCCGCTGTTACCCACACTAATCAGGGGGTGTTTGCGGGGCTTAGCAACCCGCTAATCGCCACTCGCTATCACAGTCTGGTGGTCGATCGCGATAGCTGTCCCGAGTGTTTAGAAATTACAGCCTGGGTGGACGACGGTACGATCATGGGCCTGCGCCATCGCCAGTATCCCCACATTCAGGGCGTGCAGTTTCATCCTGAGAGCGTTTTAACCCAGTCAGGTAAGCAACTCTTGCACAATTTTTTGAGTGCCGTTTCTACCCAGGCACGCACTCCTGTGACTGCCTAGGCCAGTAGCAACCTGCCAAAAACTGCCTATCTTGTTTAGCGAGTACCCCAAGGCTGTGGCACTATAACAAGTCATGGACAGTTCATCGGAATGGGACGTGAGGATACTATGAAACGGCGGCAATTGCTCCAGAATGCCAGTGCAGCATTCGTTGGTACCCTAGGGTTAGGCATTGCATCTAACTGGCAATCCTACCAGGCCCAAACAAGCACCTTAAGGATTACCTCCCTGGGGCACATGTGTTTTCAGTTTGTGGGCGGTGGTAAGACCATCGTCACCAATCCGTTTGACCCCCGGGGCTGTACTGAAAATTATGCGGCACCATCATTGAGTGGGGCTGATTTGGTCTTAGTTAGCAGCCGCCTGCTGGACGAAGGCTATATCCCTGAACCAGCCGCAGTTAATTTTTTGGATGAACCGGGTGCCTATGAAATTAATGGTCTCAGCGTCCAGGGGATCGGCATGCCCCACGATCGCGAAGGGGGCCGTCGCTTTGGCATCAATACGGCTTGGCTGTGGTCCCAGTCCGGGGTCAAGGTGGTTCACCTGGGCGGAGCCGCTGCCCCCATTGATTTGGAAGACAAAATTCTAATTGGCCGCCCCGATCTTCTGATCGTGCCCGTCGGCGGTGGACCTAAGGCTTACAATCCGATGGAGGCGGTCGCTGCCATTAATAGTCTGCAGCCTAAGCTGGTTATCCCGACCCAGTATCTGACCGCTGCTG
Source organism: Cyanobacteria bacterium P01_H01_bin.26 (assembly GCA_038748225.1). Lineage (GTDB taxonomy): Bacteria > Cyanobacteriota > Cyanobacteriia > Phormidesmidales > Phormidesmidaceae > Leptothoe. Next base: position 34,857 of record JBCDJC010000001.1, read on the forward strand.
CCAACAGTAGCTGTGAGCTAGAGACCGTCGATAGCTTTCTAGAGCTGATGGCGGGAACACCGGTGGATCGAGTGGGCGGCACCTTAAATTTGCAGAGTAGTGGCCTTCCGAGTAGCGGTATGCGAATTAAGGTTTTATCTTAAATGGGACGCTAGTTGGCGGTTCGTAGCTTAAACATTAATACCCGCAGGTCAATGAATTCAGAGTATCGACGGCGACGCAGGGCTGTGATGGCTGCGATCGGTCAGGGGACGGCAATTTTTGGTAGCGCCCCCTTAGCAGTCATGCACAACGATGTGGAGCATCCGTTTCGGCAGAACAGCGACTTTTTCTATCTGACCGGGTTTAATGAGCCAGATGCGATCGCAGTCCTTGCCCCCCACCATGAAGAGCACCAGTTTGTACTGTTTGTGCGCCCCAAGGATAAGGAAAAAGAGACCTGGTCCGGTCGGCGCACGGGGGTCGATCTGGCCAAAGAAACGTACGATGCCGACGCAGCCTACCCCATCGAAGAACTGGCTGAAAAGCTGCCCCAATATGTCGAAAATGCGGAGCGGCTGTACTATCACTTTGGTGACGACAGCCGCCTAGATCAGACTATTCTGGCTCTGTGGCGGCGGCTGCTAACCAAATACCCAAAGCGGGGGCGAGGTCCTGTTGCCATTGAAGACGGGCGTTTGCTAATGCAACAGTTTCGGCGGGTCAAAAGTGCTAGTGAACTAGAACAGATGCGTCAAGCCGTGGCTATTTCAGCTAAAGCCCACAGCCAGGCCATGACCCTGGCCCAGCCTGGCCGCTATGAATATGAAATCCAGGCGGAAATGGAGCATATTTTTCGATTAAGCGGTGCGATGGGACCCGCCTATCCCTCCATTGTGGCCTCCGGTGCCAATGCCTGCATTTTGCATTACATCGAAAACGATCGCCAAATGCAGGCAGATGAGCTACTGCTGATCGATGCTGGCTGCGCCTACGGTTATTACAATGCCGACATCACCCGTACCTTTCCCGTCGGGGAGCGCTTTACCCCAGAACAGCGTATTCTTTATGAGCTGGTGCTGACGGCTCAGCTCAAGGCCATTGAGGCTGTCCAACCGGGACGTCCCTTTAACGAATTTCATGATGCCGCTACCCGTACCATTACGGAGGGACTAATCGACCTAGGGCTGCTTCAGGGCAGTGTCGACACCCTGATTGAAGAAAAAAAGCATAAAGCTTTCTTTATGCATGGTACAGGACACTTCTTGGGCTTAGATGTGCACGATACTGGCATTCTGCGCAACCCAGATAAAACCTGGCAACCGTTTACCCCTGGCAATGTAGTGACGGTCGAACCCGGTATTTATATTGCTCCTGATTATGAGCCAGAAGAGGGACAGCCCCAGGTCGACCAGCGCTGGCGCGGTATTGGTATCCGCATCGAAGACGATGTGCTGGTGACCCCAACGGGCAACGACGTGCTGACAGTTGCCGTTCCTAAAGACATAGCGGCCATGGAAGCCCATGGAGTCGCACTCGTTCAGCGCTAATCCGGTCGTTTCCAAGGAACACTCTGAGCAAATTATTTTGATGCGGGCACCCTAACAGTGGTCCAGGGGCATTTGCTTGTCTGATTATCAGGACATTGCCAGACATTCTTGTCTGAAACCACAAAAGTCCTATGAATCAGATAAGGGAACATTCAAAAACTGCAATATTTGACATTCAACTTCTCAAAAATTGTGCAAATGCGGTTACCCTTGTCTTGCGACTTTGATCCTGGGTCTGCAAAGTCATGTAAATGGCTGTGGGATCGCTACTGTTGAAAGGAATTGAATCTGTGCATTGGAACCCTTTACTCTTTGGTAAGGTAGTCAGCCGCACGATGTCTGGACTGACATCCGGTGCTATCGGTATTGTGGGGGCAGCTCTAATTGCTTTGCCAGCAGATGCCGCAAACCTTCAGTTCTGGCGGTTTGATCCGCAGCAAAACCGTCTGACCTTTACCACTGACACCCAGATACGCCCCAGCGCCCAGCTTATTTTTAATCCAACCCGTCTAGTCATTGACCTGCCCAATACCCAGGTGGCGAGTTCGACGACTCGACAGCGGCTACAGGAAGGGCTTACAGAAGTGCGTGTAGGGCAGCTTGATACCCAAACCGCTCGCATTGTCATTGAGCTAGCACCGGGCTACACCCTAGACCCGCAGCAGGTCCAGGTACGTGGCGAAACCGATCGCCGCTGGTTTGTGCAACTGCCTGCGCTCACAATGGCAGATGGAGCAGCCACAGCGGCCCCGTCTGACCCACCGGCTCAAACAGCCAATCGGGTAGCCCCCGCTGATGATACCAGCACCGCCTCTGAGGCAGAAACTCAGGTCCAGGGAATTTTGGCTACAGCCGATGGCTTTTTTATTCGAGTATCGGGCAAAACTCCAGAGGTGAGCGTCAGTCGTTCTCGCCGCCGCGACCCGGAGCGAAAAATAATTTTAGAGCTGGCTAATAGCTCCATTGCGCCAAATTTAACGTCCGATGCGCTGCCAGAAAATCGCTACAGCATTGAAAACTGGGACGTGTCCCAAGCTGGGGAAACGGTCGTTATCACCATGACCCTTGGTGAGGATAGTCCCGACTGGCGAACGATTGCCACTGAGATTAGTACCAGTCTTCGGGGGATTTCCGTACTCCCCGATGGTGTCGCCATTCGGGATATCCCGGATATTAAACCCCCTGAGAATAGTATTCCAGTCTCTGAACCGGTGGCTGAGCGCCCGGTAGACAGAACGTTGCCTAGGGTGTCGCCCCCACCAGCTGAGACCCCTGCCCCGGAACGACTTTCCCAAATACCCCAGGGTCGCATCGTCGTTGCCATTGATCCTGGCCACGGGGGACGTGACCCCGGTGCCGTTGGCATTGGCGGACTGCAGGAAAAACAGGTGATCTTTCCGATTTCTCAGCAGGTGGCAGCGATTCTGCGACAGCAGGGGATAGAGGTTGTCATGACCCGCAATCAGGATATTGAGCTGGATCTTGACCCGCGCGTACAAATTGCTGAACGGGCCGACGCCGATCTCTTTGTCAGCCTCCATGCCAATGCTATTAATCTCAGTCGCCCTGATGTTAACGGTTTAGAAACTTACTATTACTCCGATGCTGGGGCCAGATTTGCCCGCACGGTCCACGATATTGTGCTGCGGACCATGGGTATGCGTGACCGGCGGGTGCGTCAGGCCAGGTTCTATGTCATTCGTCGTACCTCCATGCCCGCTATCTTAATCGAAGTGGGATTTGTCACCGGTGCCGAAGACATTCACAACTTGCGCAATCCGGAATGGCGCAGTCGCATGGCCAATGCGATCGCACGGGGTATCATCACCCACATCCAACGTGAGTTTTAGAGCGATAGCTTACTTGTGTTCTGGATGTTCGGTGGCCTCACAGGGTTCACCCAGGTCATTAATCTTACGAATTAGCTGTTGCAAACGACCAAAGTCGCGATGGTTAAACTGAAATACCAGCCGTGGCAGGTCCGCTGTTTCAGTGTCATGCTCTTCTGGGAGAGCTGCCGTCATTTCGATTTTTCCCGCTGCCACAATATCTCCAAACGACTGATTTAGAATGTCCAAGGCTCCTTCGCGCAAGCAGGAGTTAAGGCGTATTATCAAACGCTCACCCACATAGCGACTAGAGTGAAATACCCGATAAAAGCTGGTGATCTCATGCCATGCAGCGTCAACGCTGTCTGTTATCACATACAGGCTAGGATCGTTGGGGCTAATCAGCCGATTGGCCATGAGGTGTTCTTGCACATAACGGTCCCAGCCTTGCCAATAGTCCCCACCCGGATGATCAAGCAGAACAATCGGCATTGGATCCGCCTTCCCGGTTTGTACCAGCGTGAGTGATTCAAAGGCCTCATCCTGGGTGCCAAAGCCTCCAGGAAAGACAGCCAGTGCATCACACTCTCTCAAAAAAAACAGCTTTCGGGTAAAAAAGTACTTGAAAGTAAGCAGTTTAGGATCATTCTCCATAATTGGATTTGACCCTTGCTCAAACGGTAGTTGAATGTTCAACCCAAAGGAGTGCTCTACTCCAGCACCTTCATTGCCCGCCTCCATAATGCCAGGGCCCGCCCCAGTCATAATCATAAATCCTTGAATTGCCGCCCTCTGAGCAAACGTCTTGGCCAACTGATAGTCAGGATGAGTGGCGGGTGTGCGGGCCGAACCAAAGATAGCTATTTTGCGAGTATGGCGGTGGGGATAAAAGCCCTGGAAGCCCAGTTCCATATCCTGCAACGTGTTGTTTAAAATCTTCCAATCTAAGCGGTCGGCTTCCCGTCCAATCATTCTCACCAAAGTTTCTAAAATTTGCTGAATCACTGCCCCATGCTCCATGGAGGGAAGCTGTGTGACAATTTCAGAAATCTTCTCTTGCAACTGAGTAGGAAATTTTGTTGTGGAGATAACCATAAAACACGAGTTAGTTTGAAGATTGCCGCTGCCTTATGTTTTTGCTGCCCTAAACAATGGGCTCAAAGCTATATGTATTCAATAAAGCACCGATGTATTAAGACCTTGTCGCTCCCCTTTGGGGTTGTCACATCAGGTGTTGTCACATCAGGCATTGTCACATCAAAGGAAAAAGACACAAATTACCCTAATCAATTCGAAAAAGCAACGGCCCTAACATTAGCTGCCAGGGCCGGTTCAAATCCTACAAGACGTTTATTCTTGATGATGGATACGGACTATGGGCACCCTGTTTGACCAAGCTTGAAAAATCCAGCAAATATACTACCCATCACAGCTTTGAACTAGCTGCGAGATTATAAATACTTTTCAAGGGTATTGGCCAATGTTGTCTTGGGTACAGCCCCCACCACCATATCAACCCGTTGACCATCCTTAAAAATCATCAAGGTAGGGATACTACGGATACCGTATTGACTGGCGATTTTTGGGTTATCGTCCGTATTGACTTTAACAACCTTGACCTTGCCGTCATACTGCTCGGAAATTTCATCTACGACGGGTGCAACCATTCGGCAAGGGCCACACCAAGGTGCCCAGAAGTCTACAAGCACCGGTAGCTCACTTTTAAGAACTTCTTGCTCGAATGTCGAATCTGTGACTTGTGCGGCTGACATCCCTACATTCCTTGTCATCAAATATCAGATTCCTACCATAGCTGATTTTGGCCTGTGACTTATATCAGCATTGGGAAAATCAATCTTAAGGATACCGCTTTATGAGCGATCTCACTGTTGCGAACATTTTTTGCAAAGGTTTTATGGTTTGCCCCAGTCCTAGCGTGGGCCACACGTCAGTTATGGTTAAGGGGGCCAATTAACCGTAAAAAATTAGCAAATTTGGAATAGTTAGAGCTGGTGATATCGGTGCATAAAATCGTTTCCATAAACCTTATACAGGAACCGCCTAAACCAAATAGGTTTAGGCGGAGTGTGGTGTGAGGAGTGAACGGAAACTTCCGTCTCCGCTTTCAAGTCTCATTGTATGTCAAGTCTCAGCTTTTGCCATCCCCTACACGCCAGGTCTGATGAGGATTTTGAGTTTATTTTCTCGCACCCGTAAGAAAAACCAGAGATGAGTGATTTTGGTCATATAGACCTGGTGATGTTGGTCATAATCTAGGGCAAACTGAACCGAATCAGCATAATTTGTTACCAGAGATTACTATTTCCAAAAAGCTCAGCCACATGTGGGGCTTTAGTTCTCACCAGAGAAAAGAATTGTTTCCAACTGGAGGTTATTTACCCATACCTAACTGCTGAGCTTTTTGGTAGACTTTGCCTTCTGTCAGTAGGGAAGGGGCAATCACGACCTCCACCTGCTGCATTCCCTTAAGATCTTTAGCGCCGAGGGTGCCCATACTCGTTTTTAGGGCTCCCAGCAGGTTGTGGGTGCCATCGTCTAGCTGGGCTGGCCCCCGTAGAATCTGCTGGAGACTCCCTGTGGTACCGACTTGAATGCATGTCCCTCGAGGCAGTACGGGACTGGGGGTAGCCATACCCCAGTGAAAACCTCGTCCGGGAGCTTCAGCTGCTCGGGCAAAAGGGGACCCAATCATCACAGCATCGGCACCCGACGCAATCGATTTGCAAATATCCCCTCCCGTGACTAAGCCACCATCAGCAATAACGGGGATATAGCGTCCGGTTTCCCGGTGAAAGTCATCTCGAGCGGCGGCGCAGTCGGAGACGGCGGTCGCTTGGGGGACGCCCACACCTAAAACCCCCCGCGACGTACAGGCGGCCCCAGGACCAATGCCCACAAGTACCCCAGCTGCTCCAGCCTTCATCAGGTCCAGGGTGACTTCATAGGTAACGCAGTTACCTAAAATCACTGGCATGGGCATCTCGGTACAAAAGCTGGCTAGATCTAGAGGAACCACCGATTTAGGGGACAGATGATTGGTTGAAACCACCGTTGCTTGGATAAAAACGAGATCGGCTTGGGTCTTGGCGACGGTTTTACCGTACTTGGCTGCTCCCATGGGGGTGAGGCTAACGGCTGCAATCCCACCTTGGGCTTTAATATCTGCAATACGTTTCTCAATGAGTTCTGGCTGAACAGGCTGAGCATAAAGTTCTTGCATCAGCGGGACAAACTCAGTTTTGCCCACGGATGCAATTCGGTCTAAGACAGGGCCGGGATCCGCGTATCGGGTTTGAATCCCCTCTAAATTTAAAACACCAAGAGCACCTAGTTTTGAAAGCTCTACAGCCATGTGAACGTCAACAACGCCATCCATTGCACTGGCAATAATCGGAATTTCTCGTTCTATATTGCCAAGGATCCAGTGAGTGTCGGCTAGTTCAGGATCTAGGGTTCTGGGTCCGGGCACCAATGCGATTTCGTCAATGCCATAGGCACGTCTTGCTGTTTTGCCACGACCAAGTTGAATGTCCACTTATTTCTCCTTCCCAAGATCATTAGGCTAGCCTAGCAAAGAAAGAAATCGATACTCAATTGTTTGTTGGCAGGTCGCTTAGGAATCTATCTGATTAAATTTTTACCCTGGGGAGGGAAGTAGTGTTGGGGCTCCAACCTGGGCACATAGGGCCTATTTTGAACCATACACTTTCGATAGAATAAAAACCTCTCCATGGGATATACGGGGAAAGACCTGACGATGGCCGACCGGTGCTTGGGGGGCGATCAGGGTATGCTCAACGATAAGCTTAGAAAGAGGTCATAGGGTTGTCTCTCCGGACAGTGCTGTGACCCCATCATTGAATTATGGGCAACCACCGTGAATTTATCTTCACTAAAGTTCTTCAGGAATCTGCGTACTAACAATCGTCAGTTTGCAGTCATTGGCTTAGGTCGTTTTGGGCGAGCTGTCTGTCTGACGCTGCATGGTATGGGCTATGAGGTCCTGGGCATTGATTCTGACGAGACTCGTGTCGCCCAGGTTTTGACGGATCAAATTGCGGCCCATGCTGTCCAAATGGATTCTACCCAGCCTTCAGCGTTGCAAGAAGCGGGTATACCTGACTTTGATACGGTAATTGTGGCCATTGGTAACTATATCCAAGAAAGTATTATTACAACGCTCAATGTAAAAGAAGCTGGCGTTGCCAATGTGGTGGCCAAGGCGTCTACAGAGATTCATGGTAAGCTCCTTCACCGGGTTGGAGCCGATCATGTGGTATTTCCAGAATTTGAAATGGGCTGTGAGCTGGCCCGGTCGCTAACCCGCCCTGGGGTGCTGGATCGATTTGAGCTGGATCCTGACCACAGCATTGTGGAGGTGGTTGTTCCCCAGGAATTTGATGGTAAAACCATAGTTGAGCTAGATTTGCGCAATCACTATGGCCTGACGATGATGGCCATCAGTCGGGAAAATGCCGTCGATAAGTTTGAGATCAATCCCAGTCCGGTAACCCGTCTGAAAGCTGGAGCGCTCATGGTGGTGGTGGGTGCCAATAAAGGGATTGACAAACTGCCCATGTAGGCAGAGGGCACAGGAGCAGCCAGCCGATTGGTCGTTCGATCGGCGGGACCATCGATGGATATCTAGGACACATTGAGACCTATGAAAGTTATTGGCCTAATGAGCGGTACCTCCGTGGATGGGATCGATGCTGCCTTGGTTGAACTGACGGGTGCCGGTTACAGTGTGCAAAGCACGCTATTAGCCGCCCATACCGCTGACTATCCGGCTGAGCTTCGCGATCGCATTTCAGCCCTGTGTTGCGGGGAATCCATGGCGCCAGCGGACATTGCTAAAACCGATGATGACATTGCGATCGCATTTGCCGCCGCTGCCAAACACCTGGGCCCAGCCGACCTGATTGCCTCCCACGGTCAGACGGTCTATCATCGACCCCCAACTGCAAACCGTCTGGGGTATAGCTGGCAGTTGGGGCGCGGTGAGCTGATCGCGGCCCTGACCCAAACGCCAACCGTCAGTAGCTTTCGAGAAGCCGACCTGGCTGCTGGTGGCCAAGGGGCTCCCCTAGTTTCCCCTGTGGATGTCAGTCTCCTTAGCCATCCCCACCGCCATCGCTGTGTGCAAAATATTGGCGGCATTGGTAATTTTACTTATCTACCGCCTTGGGATCGGACGGGAGCCCTGCCGACCGGCATTGTTGGTTGGGATACAGGCCCGGGCAATGCCTTAATTGACTGGGCCGTTCATCGATTTACCCAGGGCGAGCGCACCTACGATCACCATGGAGAGTGGGCGGCCCAGGGCGATCCCTGCCAAACGCTGATCGCTAGGTGGCTAACCCAGCCCTTTTTTAAGCAACCGCCGCCCAAATCTACCGGTCGGGAACTCTTTAGCGCCGACTATGGTCAGCATTGTTGGCAAGAGGCCCAGGCGCTCGACCTTAGCAAGGCCGATTTTCTCGCCACGCTGACCGCTTTTACTGCTGCAGCAATTGTCGATAGCTATCATCATCTGCCGGTTTTGCCCGATGAGGTGCTGCTGGGCGGCGGTGGCAGTCACAATCGGTATTTGCGATCGCAGCTGCAGTCGAGGCTACCTGGCATCATCTTGCAGACCACCGACGACGCAGGCATTGACAGCAGCTTTAAGGAAGCTATTGCCTTTGCCATCTTAGGATACTGGCGCTGGCACCACCACCCAGGCAACCTGATCGCCGTCACAGGTGCGAGCCACCCCTGTTTGCTTGGCCATGTTCACGGGGTGGGGGGAATACATTCAGCGACACCCGACCCTCAACAAAAGATATAGATTATGACGGCATCACGGTAGCAATCGCCAGGAGACTTCCTCTATTCTGAAGTGGCCTTCAACCGCTAACTTCAACTGGTCACCTTAAATTGGGTGATTGTCAAGCATTAATCACGCCACATAGTAGATTGTCGCAAAGCCATCAGGGAGAACACGTGAGCCACAGTTTTCTGATCGAACCAGGACGCTGGACCCTTCAAGGTAGCTGGTTAGCCAGGGATTTACTCCCGATTACCGTCAAAGGCAAAATCTTAGTTGCCTGGAACAGCAGTGACTGGTTTACGATGGTTACCAAGCTTGTTTTTCCCAACGGTGAACTAGAGGATATTGCCTTGCAGTATAAAGGCCGGATTGCTGCTGGCGATCGCCAATATACTTTTGTCCTACAGCACAGCATGCTTGGACGGGTAGAAGGGGAAGGTTGGCTCGCCCCAAGCTCCATTGTTCAGCAGTATTGGGCTTTACAAGATAGACACATGCGCACCGGGTTTGAAACCCTCTATCGTCTCAGTCCCAATCGATACAATTTCTCCGGTGGCATTATGACCGGCCATCATCTAACCAGCACCATGGAAGCTGTGGTTGAACGCCATCAAGGCTAGGATAGCTTTGTTTCCTCTGCTGTCCTAACTGCTATACACGACGCTGGTGGCGCTGGGAATAAACTATCCCCAGGGAAACGGGTATTTTAAGAATGTATTCATCCCCAGAGCTCCTTTGATAACCCCATTGTTTTCTACGCTGATGGCGGTCTGTCTTGGGCATTTGGTGCACCGAAGATAGTGCCACCATCCCATAATGGTCTCAACAGTAGTTGTATCATTGGCTTAGAACTGCCGTATTCAATGACAGACAATAACTTTGGTCGTAGACTCGCCAATCGCTATGAGCTGATGGACTCCATCGGTCAAGGCTCCATGGGAAAAGTCTATTTGGCTGAGGATATGCTTCTAGGGGGAGTACCTGTTGCTGTCAAGTTTTTGGCTCAAGCCCTCCTCAATGAGCGCATGACTCAACGCTTTATGCGAGAGGCGATGACCTGTGCCCAGCTGGGAAACAATAGCATTCATGTCGTCAGGGTGACGGACTATGGCGTTACCGATGACGAAATCCCCTTTTATGTTATGGAATACCTAAAGGGAAAAAACCTGGGGCAGGTGATCCAGTCACAGCCGCTGCCTGTGCCGCGTTTTCTGGGGTTTATCCGACAAATTTGTCTGGGCTTAGAAACGGCCCATCGGGGGATCACTCTCAACGGACAGGTTGTTCCCATTATTCATCGAGACATTAAGCCCAGCAATATTTTGGTCACCAAAAGTACCAGCGTGGGGGAGCTGGTCAAGATTTTGGACTTTGGCATTGCCAAGCTGCTGCAGGTTGATAACAGCGAGCAAACCAGCAGTTTTATGGGCACATTGGCCTATGCGTCTCCAGAACAAATGGAGGGCCAAGAACTTGACAACCGCTCGGATATCTACAGCCTTGGTATCATGATGTATCAAATGCTGACGGGCACTCTCCCCTTTCGGCCCAGCAGTAATACATTTGGTGGTTGGTACAAGGCTCATCGCTCCCAGGAGCCGATACCCCTAGACAATCTGTCGCCCTATGGCCCCCTGCATAGGGCACTGAAAGAAGCGATTATGAGTTGCCTAGCAAAGGATCGCTCCCAGCGCCCTAGAACCGTTAGCCAGCTCCTCGAACATTTAGCCCCTTTAGAAAGCCGATTTGGTCGATCGCTTAATCTTAGTAATAGGATTGAGGACACCCTCAGAGAACTCCCCGTTGTTCCTAGGGCAGAAACCCCCAACGAATCTGAAGAAGAGCGGTTTTGTCGGCTGCAGGTATGGCCTAAGGACAAACCTATTGCAGAGATTGTTTTTCCGCAGCTGCTAACCATGAGCAATCGTCAGCTGCCCACGCTTTGGGTCATGCTGGCCCCACAGGAAATTGAGCACCGGCTCAGTGATACCGGCTCAAATAATTTTTTGTGTACCCTTAATCCCTATCCGATGGTGCTATGGATTACGGCGTTTTATAGTAAGCTGCGGGGACCTCGGTGGCTGTCTAGCTACCTGGATCTTAAAAATCCTAACCACCAAAAAATTATTTGGCATTTAGGAGAAAACGGTGCCTACCGGGTATTGTTTTTTTCTAAGGAATTTCCTAACCAGCTGATAAACTTTCGCAGTCTGCACATTGCTTCTCCCCAGCGAAAACTCTTGAAAGAGTGGACCATGATGGCCCGTTCGACTGTGCCAGTTGGCAGTCCGCAAAATAGCAAAAATATGCTCAAAAAAGAGCTGGGTGATCACCTTAAACCTCAAATGTTGCTGAGTTTTCAATCGATGGCTTCGATTTAAACTCAACTTAAACTCAACGGCATTGCCCAAACGGCTAATTGACTCTAATCGAGAGTCAGCTGAGATTGGGAAAATGAATGATGGGATGCCAGCTTGAGCGCAGTAGGGCACTGGTAAAGCTGGGTACAGACCATTGCAAAATGCCCTTAGATTTGCCCGAGGCAATTGCGATCGCAGAAATGTTATTCACCTCAGCGGACTTCAATACTTCAGGCTGAGGATCCCCCTGTCTAATCTCAGTAAATACCTCCACGCCCGATGATTCCAACTCTGCCTTAGCCTCATCGAGCAGTGTTTGTACCTGCTCTTCTGACTGTCGCAACTCCACACGGATGCAGTCATCAATCACCCAACACAGTGTGCAATACCTAGGATACTCACTAGTCTTGGCCGCCATTTTGATTTGTGACAGCAGGTATTTGGCGCTCTTGCTCCCATCATAGGGAATCAAAAGATGGGTAAACAACTCTTGACATCGTAGAGATAGCTCTTGCTCCCGATACGTAGATACCAGCTGCGGACGCAAAATAACCAGCGGTATGTCCAGCTGCTTAGCAATGCCCACCGTAGTGCTGCCAAAGAGCCTTTCCTTTAGTAGGGAACGGGTAGGCATCCCCAGTACAAGCACATCAGCCTCGTAGCAACGTACGGCCTTTGGAATGTTGTCTATAACTCGTCCTGAGCGCACATCAACAAAAACCGACTTTTTTTCTGGTAAGGAGGCCTCACTGGCCTCAGCTAGCCGATGTTTGGCCTCAGCTACAGCATCATCATCCACCTGCGGGATTTCACGGCCGGTTGTTAAAGAAACATTGTGAAAAAAAACTACTTTATCTATGCCAGACTGAACCAAATCAGGAACAAACTTGACAAGCCGCTGCAGGCTATCACTAAAATCAGTACAGACTAGCGCACATTTAAACATCTGGCTCACTCCATCCTCATTGCTGAGAAATTGGGATTGACTAATGCCTAATAATCTTCTGATGGAAAGGCATCGTGTGCAATGCCTTTCGAAGTTCCAAGGAACATCAGTTTTGGAAGGCTATCACCACTACTGTAATATTATCTCGTCCACCGCGCTGCTTGGCCGCATCGACAAGTGATTCAGCGGCAGTTGGACAGGAGCGAATTGACTTCAAATGCGTTGCAATTAACGGATCTGAAAGCTCCTCCGTTAGACCGTCACTGCAGAGCAACAGCCGATCTCCCCCCGATACATCCAGCGTTTGAATATCGATACGATTTAAATCTTCTCGCCCCAAGCATTGAGAGAGCACGTGTCGCCAGGGGTGATGTTTGGATTCATCCACCGTCAGTTCTCCATCCTCAATCGCCTTAGCAACCCAGGTATGGTCAGTTGTGATCTGATCGAGTTTGGCTCCGCGTAAACGATAAAGGCGAGAATCGCCAACATGGGCACACCAAGGCCGACTGTCATGCTCTCGAAACATGACGGCAACAGCCGTTGTCCCCATATCCGCCCGTTCAGGGTGATGATATTGATCCTTTAAGATCGCATCGTTGGCGGCAATAAATGCCTTACGCAGCATGACATCTGGAGCTTCTGAACTCTCCCAATGATTATCTAGATACTGATAAATAGCTTCCGTTGCTAGGCGGCTAGCTTCCTGGCCACCTGTGTGGCCACCCATGCCATCAGCAACTACAAAAAAGCGGCCTAAGTCATCCAGGTAGTAAGCATCTTGATTACTAGTTCGGAGTAATCCTGGATCCGTTAAACCGGCAAAAAAGCGTTGCATAAAGCATTTAGGCATAAAAAGAGCAGCTATGGCATGCGGTCAGCTCGGCTAAGACGCATCAGAGAGCGAAGCAGCGCTATCCCTGATACAACAGCAAGAAACGCCATTCCCAAAGCAAGCCACGGCAGCTGACTCACCAATAGCAGGGTGGCCGATAGGGTAAACGTGCCCAGCAGCAGGGTGTAATTCGTCATCAAATTTACACTGCTGAGACGGCGAAGTGCACGGTCGGTTTCAATGGAGCGTACACGGACACGAATATCTCCGCGATCCAAACGATCTAAAGAATCTTCAATGCGTCGCGGTAAGCCAAATGCTGAACTGCCAACCTGGGCAGCTTGCCGACCGATCTCACCGATAAGTCCATTACTAGAAGAGTTAGAGACGTTAGTCATAAGCTGATTAGCAAACGGTTTTGCAGCCTCCATAAAGTTAAAATCTGGATCGAGTCCTTTCCCCACACCCTCAAGGGTGGAAAAAGCTCGCATAACAAAGGTAAACGTAGCTGGGAATCGAAAAGGCTGGTCGTAGGCAACGGCATATAGATCATCGCTGATAGCTGTAATGGATTGCTCTTCAAAGGGCTTATCCATAAAGTTATCTAAAATATACTGAATGGAGCGCCGTACAGGCCCCATGTCATCAGTTTCGGTCAGTGCTCCCAAATCAACTAGAGAGGCCATCACCATATCGGCATTTCGCTGAGCCACTCCCATAAAAGTGCGCATCAATCCATCCCGCGTAATCGGTTTGATCTGGCCCATCATGCCAAAATCATAGAAGATTAGCGCGCCGTCTGGATTGACAGCGATGTTGCCCGGATGGGGATCGGCGTGGAAAAAACCATCGTTGAGCAACTGGTGTAGGTAGGCTTGTGCCCCCAGTTGGGCCAAATGCTGCCGATCTAAACCCGCCGCTTCAAGCGATTCATAATGGCTAATCTTGATGCCGGGTAGATACTCCAGGGTCAGTACCCGCTGGGATGCGTAGCGCCAATAAATGCGAGGGGCTTTGACCCAATCGATATCACGAAAATTGCGGCGAAAAGTATCCGCATTACGGCCCTCATGTAAAAAATCAATCTCTAGCCAAAGAATACGGCAGCATTCTTCGTAGATGCCAATCCAGTCTCGACCCTTACCCCATTCAGGATGACTCTGAAAATATCTGGCAATGCCCTTCAAAATGGACAAATCGATCTGAAACAGTCGCTGTAAATTGGGTCGCTGAATTTTAACAACGACTTCTTCCCCTGAGTACAGCTGCGCCCGATGAACCTGCCCTAGACTAGCTGCTGCCAAGGGAATCGGATCAAAGGTTTGATAGAGTTCCTCAACAGGTCGCCCCAGGTCGGCTTCAACAATTTCCTTGACTTGCTCATAGCTAAACGCAGGTACCTGATCCTGTAGCTTTGAGAGTTCCTCAACATATTCGGCTGGGAACAAATCGGAGCGAGTAGAAAACAGCTGACCCAACTTGATAAAGGTAGGTCCCAGATTTAAACAGGTATGCCGGATCCACCGAGCTTGGGCTCGTCGTCGTGACGCCTGCTTCTCGGCGGTCAGCCCTCCGGTATAGCTCCATGCCTTACCGTACAACCAGCGCTTGCCTAGCAAAGATAGAAAAAATGACCAGATATCGACAAACCGCTCTGGACGACTGTACCGTCGGTTCCATCGATAACGTTTTTCTACTGGTACGCTAAAGTCTCTTGAAGGCAGCTTCGCCTCTTCTAAAACAAAATCTGGATCCGTAGACACCGGTTGATGAAGGCTGACGTTGCCATCTTCACTGGGTGAGCGCTCTGAAGAACGCTCACCCAGTGAAGAATAGTCAGTTGGTTTGGGAACTGTAGACACGCAGTCTCCTAGATGGCCAGCGACGTGATAAAACGGTGAACTTGAAAATGACTGTTGACCCTCTAAGTTAGGGTTCTGGCCGTGGTGTTTACCTAATTAGGAAGAGGATCGATACTGCTGCAAAGCAACTCTTACTTGAGCAATCTCAGCTCGTAGATTATCGATCGTAGCCTGCAGATCTTCACCTGTACTCGAGGGGTCAGCGTCAGAGGACACCACTGACTGGGAAGACTGAGCCTGTTCAAAGACGTCCTCGACAAATCGATGTAGCCATTCTCTCTGTTCGGCATCAAAGCGACCAATACCGCTTATCCCACTCGTAACGGCCTCTTCAACTTTTTCACCGATGGCCTTTGCTAAAGCACGCCCCAGAAAAAACGCTTGCAGCGTTGGATTGCTCATAAAAAATTACAGGTATCTAAGCGACATTATACCCATGGTTTAAGACTAGCTGAGGCAAAATACCCAAAGCTACTAAACTATTTTGTGGGTAGAGCTTTTTTGAGCTAACCCCAATTTCCTTACTCAAGTGATGTGTCAGTTGGTAAATCAGGTGGTGCATCAGAGGCCTCTGTATCTGGAGAAATAATCACAGGGCCGTTGGAGAATGGGTAGTCTGACGCCGCTTGTTTGTCAAACCAGGTCTGTGCATCAGTGGCAGAATCGTCTTCTATCCCGGGAGCCGCATCAGGTGCAGGCTCGAATTCCCTGGCCTCTGTTGGTGCTTCGGGAGGCAGAGTATCTGTAGTATCCGGGTCTTCGCTGCCCGTTGCACCTGGGGGTGTGAATTCATTATCAAATGTGGCAGGGGTTGGCCCAGGAACATCTGGGGCTATGGCATCTTCAACGCTGTAGTCCTCGGCGTAGTCCCCTTCCCTATCGGCAGTGCTATCCAACTGGTAGTTTTCAATGTCCCTGGTCGGTTCTCTATCGATTAAGTCAGGTTGGAAAGTTTCATTTTCCCAACTGTCAAAGTGGCCGTGGTGAGGCTCTGGTGGGATCTCCGGCGGCCATTCAGCTAGTGGAGGAAAGTCTTGCTGAGGTTTAAATAGAGTCGTTTGGTCCGTGGATAATACCTGGAAACGCAAGGTGCTGCCGAGGGCAATGCCCAGACCACTGGCAACGGCTGCGGTTGCCTTTAGGAAAGATAGTCGCCGCCTAGAACCTTTGCCAGATTGTGACCTTGAATCCTTTTGGGTTTGCTTGACGAAGGGCGGCATTATCTGCATTGGCCACAATAAGATTTCGTTGAAAATAGCTAAGGGCGTGGGCACGGTACCCCCATGGATACTCTAGAATTCCATGCTGTGGATTACGGCATATTGGATTTTTGTAAGTTTAGGTGAACATGGACTGGGATTTAAGATTTCCTTAGCTTTTAACTTTATCGACAGCCGTGGGGATATGGCAATGGTAGGGGCTAGGTATCTTTTCGTTTGGGAGCCTGATTGAGCCAGGACAAGGGGCTTGGGGAAATAGCTATTGGTTTTCTCTAACGGTCTTTGCAAGGGGATAGTGATGTCTGAGATATGCTTCGGCTGACGCCACCGATGTGATTCTGCCGTCTAATGCCGCATGGGTAAGTGCGTTGAGCATTTGGCGATACAGGGGGCTGGGGGGATAACCTAGGCGTTTGAGATAATGTCCATCAATGGGGGGACGGGTATGGATGAGCTGGGTTATGTAGCGCCAAACATGGGTGCCGATCTGCCGGGGGTGACGCACACTTGTCAATAGTAGGGTAGGTAGGTCGTAGGGAACCAGGGTTTGGTAAACCTCGCTAGGCCGATCGCTGCCATTGAGCTTGGTCAGTAACGTGTTTTCAACCGTTGCTAACTGCTGCAGCCGCTGAATCGATCCGAGGGGTAGCTGTAGGTTGGTGGCTATTTGCGATCGCACCTCTCCCTTGGCCAGCAGCACCTCCAGTCGCATCAGCCAGGATTCCACCCCAATATCCTCACCGACTTCAGTGGTAAATTGTCGTTGCCAGCGGCCGACGCGATGCATCTGTCGCCAAAGCTCCGCGTCGATCGTCAGGGATGGATGTAGACAGCTTAGTGCTCCCAACTTGTCTAGCAGCCCCAGCGACTGGGCCCAGTGGTCCGTCTGAAAAATATAGGCGAGTTCGGCCTTGAGCCGCGTTTGCAGGGCCGGCAGCCGTTTCCGGGTCCGTTGCGTCTGTAAATCTGCGTAGATACCGCTATCCACCGCATAGCGAATAAAAGTTTCAGTTTGAGCGTCAATGGTAAACCCTAAACGCACCGCAAATCGCACCGCTCGAAAAATGCGGGTAGGGTCTTCAATAAAGCTATTGGCATGGAGTACCCGTACCTGGCGCTGCTGAATATCTAAATAACCTCCAAAAAAGTCAAATAGCAGCCCCGGCTGGGGAGAGGTCAGGCGAATTGCCATGGCATTGATGGTAAAGTCGCGCCGATAGAGATCCTGACGGATCGAGCTAGGTTCCACCTCTGGATTGGCGGCCGGATAGGGATAAAATTCCGTACGAGCGGTGGCAATATCGATCATCAAAGGGGCGTGATTAGAGCCCGCCCGCCAGATTAAGGCCGCCGTTTGAAATTCCCCATGGACCTGTAGCTCAGCGTTAGGATACTGCTGCTGTAGCTGCTGGGCTAAAACCACACCGGCTCCATCTACGATCGGTGCTCGAAAGCTATCCACCACTAGATCGATATCTTTAAGGGCCAAATCCTTGAGGGCCGGAGCGGCGCTGGCCGGCGCTAGCAGCAGATCCCGTACCGCACCGCCGACCACATACAAATGCCATCCCCGCTCCTGGGCGGCCGTTGCAATCTGGCTCAGCAGCGTCCACAGGTCCCCTGACCCTAACGCCGTGGGGTAGCCCTGGAGGGATGTCTGTAACCGCTGGTATACGCTAGTCTGCAACGGTGCCGATGCCAGCTTGTCCATGCCCTGGGGCTGATAAACCTGCCGCAAAACATCGGTACGCGTCACAATACCCACTAGCCGCTCGCCATCTAAAACCGGTAGTCTGCCCACATCGTAGGTCACCATTAGGGATTGAATTTGACTGAGGGAGGTGAAAGGCGTGATGGTTTTTAGGTCGAGCGTCATATAGCCCTTGACCGGGGCATGGCTAAATCCGTGGTGCAGGGCAAGATCAATATCTCGCCGCGAAATAATACCCTGCAGCTGTCCCCGGTTGTCAGCCACACACAGACCAGAGTGGCCATAGCGCAGTAAAATTCGCTGGGCATCAGCCACGGTGGTGGCGGGACGGATGGTCCGTACCGGTGATGACATCAGCTCCTGGGCGGTCATCAATCGGGTATGGGATTTGGCCAGGGTGTCACGGAGTTGATTGAATACGGTGTCGGGTTCATCCGTCGTCAGATTGGCGGCGGCGGCACAGCTGTGACCACCGCCACCGTAGGGCTGCAGCAATGTTCGACAATTTAGGCCAGTTTGGGGGTGGGTGCGACTAATTAGCGTCAGCCGGGTTTTGGCCTTAGAGGTATAGGCGACTGCTAACAGCAGGCTATCTAACCCCAGCAGGGTCATCAAATGACTGGCCAGCCCCGACAGACCGGGCACAAAATCTGCTGTTTCAAGATAGACAGAACCCACCGTATAGCCTTCAATCTGCTGGAGGTTTGCCCTATCTAGGGCCGTGCTAAGCAACCTTTGCAGTGGCTCCGATAGCCCCGGTTCTACGGATTCAGCAATCGTTTGTTGATTGGCCCCCTGCTCCATCAGCCAGGCTAGGGCACGGGCATCTCGAGGGGTGGTTTGGGCAAATGTCAAAGACCCCGTATCGCCATGGATGCCCAGGGCCATAACTGTGGCCTGGGTCGGTAAAATTTTCTGATGAGACCGTTGTAGGGCCTCAACCACAAGGGTAGTGGTTGCTCCGACCGCCTCGATGTGGTAACTGCCAGGTATATCCGGAGAAGAGCCCGTGTGATGATCGTAAATGGCAATGGGTAGTCGGGTTGCGATCGCATGCTCAATCCAATCTATCGCCGCTCCTACCCGAGTACGATGGTGGGCATCCACCAGGGTAATTGAGCGAATCATTGGCACCGACACCGCCCGCCGTTCCATCAGCGGATATTCGTCTCGATGTAGCGCCAAAAAGGATTTCACCGTCGGATGCGCCCCTCCGGTCAATACAATACGGCTTCCTGGTTGCAAACAAGCCAGACCGACCGCGGCCCCCAACGTGTCAAAATCAGCGGTGGTATGGCAGAGGATTAGGTCCATAAAATCCGGCCCAGAAAAATTAATACTCAAGGATTAAACGTAAAACGCTTTCGCTAGGGGCCTAATATTTGATAGCTTACTAATCAGGGCGATCAGTGCTCCACACTGTATCACCGACAATAGATTAAGAGGCTTGTCCAAGTCTGGAAGCGATAGTCTGCTCGGTTAGTACGGCGGTTTCCCACCTGGATATAGTGTGTCAGATCTTTTGCTGTCTTGAGAGTGGCGAGTTATGTCTATCCTGTTTCAACTATTTCTCTTTATCTTAGTAGTCTGGTCTTTTGTAATGGTGATTGGCGTACCTGTCGCCTATGCGTCACCCCAAAACTGGGAGCAGTCAAAGCGACTGATTTTCTTAGGTTCACTCATTTGGGGCGCTTTGGTCATTGTTGTCGGTAGTCTTAACTACTTTGTGGTGTAAAAGAGCACTCGAAAATAAAATGTTACTGTCGGCGCAGCTGTGGTTGCTGGCCCATCGGTGCAAAACATTTACTGCCGGGTGGTAAGGTCGTTGGGATCTGCCACCCTGATTTTTGTCAACTTAAAGTAACCCCATGGCTGTTTTTGAAGGAAGTTTTGATCGCGCCAGCACCGCTAAGTTTGCGATTGTAATCGGTCGGTTCAACGATTTAGTGACCAGCAAACTACTTGAGGGCTGTCAGGATTGCCTAAAACGTCACGGTGTTGATGTAGACCCCAACGGCACCCAAGTGGACTATGCCTGGGTGCCTGGTAGTTTTGAAGTACCCCTGGTGGCGCGGCAGTTAGCCCTAAGCGGTCAGTATGATGCCATCATTTGCCTAGGAGCCGTTATTCGCGGTCAAACGCCCCATTTTGACTATGTCGCCGCCGAAGTCTCCAAGGGGATTGCCGCCGCTGGGTTCCAAACCGGTGTCCCAGTAATATTTGGCATATTAACGACCGACTCCATGCAGCAGGCCCT
The DNA here is from genome assembly GCA_038748225.1 of Cyanobacteria bacterium P01_H01_bin.26. Classification (GTDB taxonomy): domain Bacteria; phylum Cyanobacteriota; class Cyanobacteriia; order Phormidesmidales; family Phormidesmidaceae; genus Leptothoe. The sequence goes on from JBCDJC010000001.1 coordinate 55,239, forward strand.
AGAGCGTGCAGGCATTAAGAGCAATCTGGGATGGAACTACGCCATGAGCGCGTTAGAAATGTCCAGTTTGATGTCTCGACTACCGAAGCCAGCAAATACATTGGGGATGTCTAGCCTGATGCCCCAGCTGCCCACAGCGGCTGAGGCATCAGGCTAGGGATAGGGAAGAGCGTTTTATCTTTTGTCACCCTACAAATAAGTTTGACAAGGAAAAACCTTCTATGGCATCCTAGTAAAAGTCCAATAAGGCAAATGCGGGTGTAGCTCAGTGGTAGAGCGTCACCTTGCCAAGGTGAATGTCGCGCGTTCGAATCGCGTCACCCGCTTTCGAAAATTAATTCCTAACGTTAGTTGATGACGTAGTTTAGAGCCTGTATGATTCGGGCTGGCCCCTGTCAGTTTGCTAGTTCAAGCGCTTTTAACTCGGCCAGGTCGAGAATCATCCCTTCATAGGCGACGATGCTATTGGGGAATTCGGCGGCTGTCTGTTTTCCGATCTCATCCATAAAATCGTCATCATGGAGCGGATCGTGATGGAAGACCACCAGCTTTTTTACATTGGCAGCCTTAGCCAGTTTGACCGCCTCCTGCCAGGTGGAGTGACCCCAGCCTACCTTACTGCTGGTTTCAGAATAATACTCTGCATTAGTATAGGTGCAGTCATAAATCAGGACATCAGCATTTTGAGCCAGGTACAAAACGTTCTCATCTAATCCTGTAGGAAAATGTTCAGTGTCGGTGACATAGGCTGCTGCTAATCCATTCCATTCAACCCGGTATCCTACGGCCTCGCCTGGGTGATTGAGCAGAGCGTTGAGCACATTGATATCACCAATGGCTACCGTTTCGCCGATGGAGAGATCGCAAAACTTTAGCTGTGCCTGCATGATCTGCAGGGGCACCGGAAAATTTGGGTGCAGCATCTGATCGTTGAGGCGTTGCTCAATGGTGGCGCCGTTGGGTGAAATAACGCCGTAAACTTCGAACTGATTGCTGGGCAAAAATGCTGGTACAAAGAACGGAAAACCCTGAATGTGATCCCAATGGGAATGGGTGAAAAACATACTGGCCTGAATAGGTTCACCCTGGTCTAATAAATATTGACCAAGTTCCCGTAGACCTGTGCCCCCGTCAAAAATCAACCGCTCACCATTGACTCGCATCTCAATACAGGATGTGTTGCCACCATAGCGAACTGTTTCGGCACCGGGGCAGGGAATACTCCCCCGTACTCCCCAAAAGTGAATTGTGAATTGAGCATTCAAGTCGGACATTGGTGGCTAAGAATGATGTGAGTTAGGGACACAAACCTTGCCTACTAGCATTTGACCAACCTGGCTAAATCCATGGGCGTAGCGCATCCCCCTTTTTTCTGTATACGCGGGTAGGAATCAGGAGTAATATTATTCGGTGATTTAATCAAACCTCTGTAAACCTAGACTGTCTTTACAGATCGCGCAAGAGAGCACGTAGCCCCAATTGTTAAGATTGTTTATGCTGAGTCTGACATTTGGTTGGCAAACTCACCTATGCTGGGGCCTATGAGCACAGATAGCCTAAAGCCAGTTTGCCCAAAGGTATATCGAAAGTAGGCGCACTTACGCCTGTTTCTCAACCAGAAAACCTAGATCTACCGGTAGACATAGTTTAGCGCTTGGGCTGCGGCTTTCTGGCTAGTCAGGGACCTGCTCTGCTAGATGGCCTTCTAGTGTAGCTAGATCACCATAGGCCGTGAGGTCATAGTGTAATGGTGTAACGGTAATGTAGTCAGCTTTGATGGCGCTCACGTCGGTGGTAAATTGACCCATGAAGTCGGCATTTTGTGTCTGACTAAGGCCGTTGGGAAGACTGTGAGACGGGCCACTGTCGCTCTCTTCTAAAACCTCTCCGGCCAGCCAGTAGTAGGTTTTGCCACGCGGGTCAATCCTCTTTTCAAACAGATCTCGATAGCGGCGTACCCCTAACCGGGTCACCATAATTCCTTTGATTTTTGGCTTGGCAACCGGGGGAATATTTAAGTTGAGCAGCAGCGGCTGCGATAGCTGTGGCAGCCTTGGTACCAGCTGGCAGACATAGCCAGCGGCGGGTTGAAAATCTGAATGGGTAAAGCTCGCTAAGCTAATAGCCATGCTGGGAATGCCTTCGAGTAGCCCTTCCATGGCGGCGGACACCGTGCCTGAGTAAAGCACATCATTGCCTAGATTGGCCCCGTGATTGATGCCAGATAGAACACAGTCGGGGGGGCTCTCAAGCAGGGCATCAAGGGCAAGTTTGACACAGTCAGCCGGTGTGCCAGAGCAGGCCCAGGCTTGAATACTTTCATGATAGATAGACGCTACTTGCTCGGCTCGAATGGGACGGTGCATGGTGATGCCGTGGCCCGTGGCAGACCGCTCACGATCGGGGCAGACCACAGTGACCTCGTGCCCCTCAGCCGCAAGGGTGTTAGCAAGGGTGCGAATACCGGCGGCAAAAATACCGTCGTCATTGCTGATTAATAGTTTCATGGGGAATCAAAGCTTCGGTGTAGACTAAAGACGGTCCTTTGTACCCTTCCTGTTTCAACTTTTTGGCCAACATGACCACCGACCTAGAGCAGCAACTGAGTACTTTACAGCAAGAAGCTAGGGATGCGATCGCATCCCTCAGCAGCCTTGATGAGCTGGATCAGTTTCGGGTAAGCTATTTGGGCAAAAAAGGTAAGCTCTCTAAGATTTTAGGTGGGATGGGCAAACTGGCCGCCGAAGACCGTCCCCGCATTGGCTCCCTAGCCAACCAGGTCAAAACTGCACTGCAAACCGGAATCGACGAACGTAAGATGGCGCTGCAGGAGGCCAAAATCCAAGCCCAGCTTGATGCTGAAACCTTGGATGTCTCGATGCCCGGCACCTATTTACCCCAGGGGCAGGTGCATCCCATCAACAGCATTATTGACCAGATTACCGATATTTTTGTCGGGCTGGGCTACACCGTTGCTAGCGGTCCTGAAATAGAAGAGGACTATTACAATTTTGAAGCGCTAAACTTTTTGCCCGATCACCCCGCTCGGGATATGCAGGATACCCTCTATCTGCCCGACGGTAAAATGATGCGTACCCACACATCCAATACCCAAATTCGTTATATGGAAAACCATGAGCCACCGCTGCGGGTATTGGCTTCAGGTCGCTGCTACCGTCGTGATACGGTGGATGCTACCCACGCAGCGGTTTTCCACCAGATTGAGTTTTTTGCTGTCGACAAAAATATTACGTTTACTGATTTGCGAGGCACGATACAGCTTTTCCTAGAGGCTCTGTTTGGTGACATTGAAGTACGACTACGGCCCAGCTATTTTCCCTTTACTGAACCCTCGGCTGAGGTCGATGTGAAATGGCAGGGTAAATGGCTAGAGGTCTTGGGCTGCGGCATGATTGATCCTAATGTGCTCAAGGCATTAGGCTACGATCCCGAGGTATACAGTGGTTTTGCGGCTGGTCTGGGTGTGGAGCGTCTAGCCATGGTACAAAGTCAGATTGATGACATTCGCCGACTGTACGCCAGCGATTTACGTTTCCTAAGGCAGTTTTAGGTGTTGCTGCTCTGATTTTGAATAGCTTTCATTTGGTGCAATCGTCTGGTGCGGTCGCCAAGCAAGCCATAGAAAAACCTGCTGCTAGACTATCCAGCAGCAGGTTTAATGATTCTAATTTCCTGCTTAGGTATCGGACGCTACACCGACGCCAATGGGGCAAGCCACATTAGTCCCGCCAAGACCACAGTAACCTCCCGGATTCTTCGCCAGGTACTGCTGATGGTAGTCCTCAGCATAGTAAAACTCAGGCGCGTCTAAAATTTCGGTAGTGATAGTGCCATGGCCAGCCTGGCTCAGCGCCTCCTGGTACATTGCCAGGGACTTTTCTGCAGCCGCCTTTTGTGCAGGAGAATAGACGTAAACCCCAGAACGGTACTGGGTGCCTGTATCGTTGCCCTGTCGCATGCCCTGGGTCGGGTTGTGACTTTCCCAAAATACCTTGAGTAGCTGTTCGTAGCTGATCACACTGGGATCGAACACCACCAAAACTACTTCGTTATGACCGGTCATACCAGAGCACACCTCACGGTAGGTGGGGTTGGGCGTGTGGCCAGCGCTGTAGCCTACAGCGGTTGAAAATACGCCTTCTTGCTGCCAAAAACGACGCTCGGCTCCCCAGAAACAGCCGAGACCAAACATAGCTTTCTCCAGACCATCAGGAAATGGAGGCTGTAGGGACTTGCCATTGACATAGTGCTGCTTCGGCACAGGCATTTTCTCAGAGCGGCCCGGCAATGCCTCTGCGGGAGACGGTATTGTCGCTTTCTTACCCAAGCCACCAAGTCCAAAAAGCACCATAGAATTTTAATCAATTTAAGAACGCTGATGTCCTTAGTCTACCAACCCAGATAATAATCGGCAGAGTAGCTGCGCTCAGAGCCCTAATTTTTCTCAAAATAATGGCCCAACGGTTTGCCGATGGGCCAAAAATCATTAAACCAGAACCCCTAAAGGGAATTGGGGATATTGAGGATGCTACTTGAGCACACCTGCCTCAAACGCGGCTCGATCCGCAAACACCTCAAATACCCGATCCATGCTGGTCAATTCAAACAGCATGCGAACCTGATCGTTAATGGAGCAAACATACATTTTGGAGCTGGCCGTACGTACCTTTTTTAAACAGGCGACTAGAACCCCTAGACCTGAACTGTCCACAAATGTGATGTCCTTAAGGTCAATGAGCAGTACTTTGGCACCTTTTTCTAGCGCCTCGTCAACCTGCTGGCGAAATGCAGCTGTCTGGGTGCCGTCTAAGATACCGCTGGGCTCAATTACATGAACACCTAAGTCCATAGATATTGTCATGGCTAAATTTCAATAATTTATAGTTTAGCTGTACAAATGTTCAAAACTAGAACTCTCACCTGGGGCATCAGCGGGAGCTGACGCACTAAGGTAATCGAAAAACACTGTCCCCTCATACACCAGACTGCCCACCTCGATGGGGGTTGCCTGCTGTTTAGAACGTTTAATTCTTCAACAGAATTGAGATTGATCCGGTCGGTTGATTAACTGTTTGCCCATAGCTGGTGATTGCGATCGCATCAATGGACTGACTCCAGGGCTGCAAAACAGGTCGCAATAGGGAAAACCAGCGATTACTTTCTAAGAGACGTTCCAGCTCAGTCCAGGTTCCATAGACATACCCCTGGTTGGGCCGGTCCATGGCCTGCACGGTGCGCTGAAATTGCTCGGTATCTGGCAGTGGTTGCTCTGGAGCGGCTAGGGCAGCCGTCAGACCGGTAATGGAGGTTGCGAATACATCACAATCCCCAACGGTGGTGTGTAGCCCTACAATATCCGTTTCAACCGTAGTTTCACGATTACGGGTGTCTTTCCCCATCCGAGTTTTCAACCGACTCCAGGCGGTTACAGCCTGGCCCTCGAGAGTTAGTCGACTAACCGTAAGTCCCTGTTGCTCGGCGATGTCATCTAACTGATTTACGATGGCTGAGGTCGGTTCTAACACCGCCATTAGCCAGGTGCCATCGTCTAATTGACCAACCGCATAGTCACCGGCCAAGAGCTGTAGAAGTGGTTCAGAGAGCGCTTGAGCTAACTGGGTCGATAGCCACTGCTGACTGAGCGCAGCTGGCAGCCGCCGATAGCGACCCAGCTCATTCCACACCCTGTGCCACAGAGGACGCAAATCATGGCCCATTGCGGCCCAGGCTACTGATGCTGGCAAGTATTTTCCAGGGCGGTTGTCTGCAGCCTTTTGGCCTAGAGGGTTCACCGTATCGGGTACAGAGATCCCTGACCTTGGGGTGAGCTGGGTATCAATGGCGACGCGCTTGGGGTGAATGACAACCTTGGCACTCAACTCTTGCCACTGGGGACCCGATTCCAATCGCATATCTGGGGGGGTAGCCAACCCCAGCCAATCGATAAAGTTAGGAATACGCAGGTGCACCCAGCCAGCTCCACAACAGTCGTGGTCTGATAATTGCAATGTAGGAGCCTGGGCCGCCCGCAAACTCTGGCGTAAAACTCGGACATCGTTGGCTATCAGCAGGGTGCTGCCACCGACAACCGCCGTTGCCAAGGGTCGTCCTTCCCCAGCCACCACACCGGCAATGATCGGCACGCCGCTAACCTGCAGTAAATCGGGCTGGGCCCCAGCGATAGCCTGGCGCTGCCAAAATACCTCTAAAAATTCACGTAGCCGGTCGCCGTCGGTTGTATCGGCGACCACTAGATAACCGACCTGACGCCCGGTCCTACGGTCGCGGTCCAAATCCTTGTCGGTAATGGCAAAGGCAACCTGGTCTCCTAACCAGGGACGAATATTTTCGTTTAGGTCAATGGCAAGGGGGGCCAGCAGCAAGTCTGCCGCCTGGGGTAGAGCCTCAGAAAGTGTGGACTGTAGCGTCTTTCCAGGCTTAACGGTGGTGTCTAGAACCGTTGCTAAAAGAGACTGTTTGGGAACGAATTCCAGTACGTGGGCACGGTGAGAGACATGCTCCGAATGCTCTGAAGCAGACAGCTGCTGACAGCCACTGATGCCTAGGCTACAGAACAGCAGCGCAATCGCAAACACCAGCCGCCATCGTCGCCAAGGCTTCCCCGAAAAAATCACCATAGATACCTTGCTTGATCCTGTGCGCCTTTAGTTTAGTAGAGCCAAGGTCCTAGGAATTCAAAGAGGCGTCAACACGAATGGGCAATGGCGTTTCTCATCCTGATTAGGCTATCGTTTCCAACTCACGACAGCACCATGCAAACGTCCTAATGCATTAGGACGTTTGCGATAGACGTTGCGGCAGCTCTCTAACTCAAATCTTGGCTGCGCCAAACGGCTAAGAGACGTCCTTGAATATCAACCTCTTGGGCCGGGTAGACCATCGGTTCGTAGTTAGAATTTGCAGGCTTGAGCACCACATTCTCGCCCTGACGGTATAGGTATTTGAGCGTGGTTGCACTTTCTACACGGGCGGCTACGATAGTCCCCTCGCGCACGCTGCCGGGATCTTCCACCGGGCGCATAATCACAAAATCCCCGTTGTCAATCAGGGCATCGATCATACTGTCTCCCCGCACCCGCAGGGCATAGTCCTGTGACTTGATTGGCAAGGAAGATAGATCGAGGCGCTCTTCACTTAGATCTTCAAACGCTTCCACCATAGAACCTGCAGCGATTGTGCCCTTGATGGGTACTCCGCCTCCCTGCAAAATGCGAATTGTTCTCGCTTTGCCTTCATTCCAGTCGATATAGCCTTTTTTCCGCAGGTGATCGAGACGACTTTGGATGGGAGCCGGAGACTTGAGCTCCATGGCTCGCATCATTTGGCGAATGGAGGGAGAATGCTGATGCTCACGGATATAATCAGTCAACCAGTTATAAAGCTCCTCTTGAGCGCTAGTAAGGGGTTCCATAGGCTACTCATGGGACAGACTAACGTAGGGGAACAGACGTACCCCTACAAGAACAACAGTACCAACAAAACTGAGGTTTTGTCTACCTGGCTTTAAAAATGAATTATTTTTACGCTAAAACAACACGGTTTGAGGCCGTGCAGAAAAATGTGACAAAAAATTGGGTTTGGGAACATGTTCCCAAACCCAATTTTTTGAATTTCTAGACGCTAGGCTAAATGGCTCTAACGGATATATTCCTTGAGGACGCTGTTGCGATTGGGGTGACGCAACTTACGCAGCGCCTTAGCTTCAATCTGGCGAATACGCTCACGGGTTACGTTGAAAATTTGGCCAATCTCTTCCAACGTTTTCATACGACCATCGTCCAAACCGTAGCGTAGTCGCAACACATCACGCTCGCGGGGACTTAGCGTACTCAGCACTCCTTCTAAATCTTCACGTAAAAGGCTCTTGGATACCTCATCCTCGGGTGTTTCACCATCCGATTCAATAAAGTCACCCAGACGAGAATCCTCCTCCTTACCAATGGGAGTTTCCAATGAAATCGGCAGCTGGGCAGATTTAGCAATAAACCGCAGCTTTTCAATCGTCATTTCCATCCGAGTAGCGATTTCTTCCTCGGTGGGTTTACGACCTAGCTCCTGGGACAAAAGCTTAGTGGTTTTCTTGATCCGAGAAATTGTTTCGTACAGATGAACTGGTAGACGAATAGTGCGGGACTGATCGGCGATGGCACGGGTAATGGCCTGACGAATCCACCAGGTAGCATAGGTAGAAAACTTATAGCCCTTTTCGTGGTCAAATTTTTCAGCGGCCCGAATTAAACCCAAACTGCCTTCCTGGATGAGATCCTGAAAAGACAGGCCGCGATTCATGTACTTCTTTGCAATGGAAACCACCAGTCGCAGATTGGACTGCACCATTTTATCTTTAGCACGACGTCCGAGGTGAAGACGCCGCCGAAACGCCGGTAGAGGCATGTCAACAGCGGCTGCCCAATCGGCATCATCCGGCTCGTGATCCATACCGTCGGATAGATCGTCACGAATGCGCTCAAGCTCTAGAAGATCGGCGATTTTTCGGGCAAGTTCGATCTCTTCCTCAGCGCGCAACAGACGAATGCGGCCAATTTCTTGCAAGTAGAGACGAATAGAATCTTCAGTGTAATGCTTCTTTTTTGACTGAGCTGAGCTACGGCGTCGAGACGCGCCTTTAGCAGCCTTTGCACCCGGTGCCTCTTCTTCGGAACTTGAAAAAGTCTTACCAGCCTCAGGATCGATTAGTGAATCCAGTTCGTTGCTAGGCCTCAAGTCCTCAAGAACAGTGTTTGCTTGGGTCATGCCGCTTTCCTCGTATTCCTTAAATGCCACAGATCAATTTTAATCAAGACAGCAGTCACAAAATCTAACAGACCCATTCAAGAAGCTCAACAGTGAATAGCGTTAAGTTCAGATGAATGGGCTTTATTAAGTCTGCTAATTAGTGAAATGCTGGCCTGAAAGTTTGCACAGAACACTCGACATACAGGTCCGACGTTTGCAGGGGTATTTACTTGCCAACACCTGGAATAGAGATCTCATAGTTAGCGAAGCTTGCAATGATTACCACTGATGTAAAAACGCGGGGCTGGACTGTTAAGTCTATCCGTGTTTCTACAGTAGTAACATGCTTTTCCGTAAAACGCCCAGAGGAATTGCCCCGAGTTGTCAGAAATTCATAGCTTTCCCTGAACAGTGATTGGCCCAATTCCTTTAATTTCAACGCTTAGGAGACTGTATCAATGTACACATTAATATTGTCTATCAAAATCTAAATAAATTAGAAAAATTTACTTAGATTTGTGGTACGAGAGTTGATGTGATGGCAGCGGAGATGAAGCCGGGGGATTGGGGAGATAGTTTTTGAATGACCCGCTCAATAGAGCGGTCGCTATGGGCCTGTCCTTGAGGTTGATCCAAAGATGGCAAGCGCCTTGCTCGTAGGTCACCAGGGTGTCCGCACCCTGGTGAGCAAACTGACGAGCCTGCTGATAAAGCTGCTTTCGCTGGCTGACGTCCAGCGTATATATGCGTTCAAAAAGAGCATGCTGGTACTGCATACCATCTTGCAAGCCCTGGGCAAACCAAAACTTAAATCGCCTAATTTGTTGAGATTTAGCTATTTTTGATACCACAATCCTGGGAACACAGACTACCCCTGCAATCATTTCGCTGCTAGAGCGATGGGGTATTGTCCATATCTTAGAGGGATTGGAGCGTAAAGTATGACCATTTGCCGGACATTTTGAGATAATTCAAGGCGTTAAGCGCTATGAGCTTAGTTGCGCTGATTGATGTTGGCTCGATGGTCTATTTTTTTGATAAAAGAGCTTGACGCGCGACTAGCCGCCCTTGTCATCAATACTGGCTATAGTGTGGTTTTAGCAACCGCTGATTCAACTAGAAGATGCAGCACATCTCGGCTGAGGGGCTCAACTAAAAAACCATCAATTTCTGGATGTTCTTCTTGGGGTGACCAACTGGGTTCATGGGACTGGGTTAGGGCTACAATGGTTGTACCTAAGGGTTTGGCAGTCTCTCTGAGTTGATTTACAAAGGTTGGCGACCAGTTTTGATACGTGCCTGAGAGAATCACCAGGTAGGGAATACCCTGCTCGATTCGGGCGACGGCCTGATCAGTTGAATGGGCAACAAAAACGTTGCCTTCCACCTGGTTAGAAAGTGATTGGACTATTAAATCAGCGCTGTAGTGCTGATCTAGTAACAGAACATAACCCCTAGAGCTGTCCATATACCATTGTCCACTATGCCTACTTCAGCCACTTCAGTCTATGGGAGGCGATTGGGGATTGAGGTTAGGTGAAAGGTATTGCAAAGCTTCTTAGGGTGAGTTATCAAAGTTGAAAACTAATACATTCAAGTTAATGAATCGCAAGGTAGCCCCTAAATAGTGACTGCTTAGGGGGCAAGACGTGCTTTTTTGAGTCGAGTTGTTTCATACCAGGCTGCGATCGCAGGTACCCAGTTTTGAAAATGGGGCCAAATCACCTCACATAGCTTTTGTGCTTCTAGCTGAGCGTCGGCTTTCCAACGAAGATCCAGCAGGTGCATTAGCGCCCTCACATTGGCTGACATCACCCAGTGCTGTCTGACATCGAAGGGAATCAGCCCGCGGGCATGCTCTTCGGCAAACCCTCGGTCAATATGGCTTTTGTAGCGCTGGCACGCCTCAAAACACCAGGTCATGTCCTGCTGTCGGAGTTCCTGGGTGTAGGTGTACTTTTTGCCTTGGCGATCGCTGTAGTCCCCCACCGGCCGCAGGTAAAAGACCTCTTCGACATCCCGCCGACCCGCAACCACATCCAACAGCCGCGAGCCCGTATAGCGAAACGACTGAACATCAAATGAAACACCCACTCGGTGGGTGCGGATCTGCTGCATGGTGGAATGGGGCAGCCAGCCACAGTTCAGAACGATTTGAGGATGTTCTAGCGGTCCGTAGTGACCCCGCCCGCCCTTGAGCAAATTTCGAATCACTAAGTCACCGCATTTTTCCTCAGAGGGCCAGTCAGAACGCTCATTCCACACAAATCCTTCAGCATAATCTTGATGCATGGCGGCATAGATGGTCTGCTGAGGATTGGGGGTTTGGGAAATGACTTCGACGGTAAACCGTTGCATGGGCAATTATAAAAAGGAACTGGTTTGTGAAAACGGCGGGCTGATGTTTTTCTAGGGGAGATCGGGCTCCGCAGGTTTTGGCAGCCGGATAGCCGGTGACTTTTGGCTTAGCAGCCATGGGTAGACCGATATAGTCTATCGGCAGAGCAGTACTTGCTCAAGCCAGCCTATCAGAACGTGTAGTTTCCTAACATAAATGGCCAGACCGAGTGGCTAGACCGAGTGGCCAGATCGAGGTGACGACAAAGTTTTTAGTGCTGCCCTCGCCTGAGCTTTTGCCTGAGTTCATCCTTCAGTCGGGCCATAATGGACGCTTCATCCAAATCATCCATAATCTTGGTGATGAGTGCCTTGGGGCCCTGTTCTCCCCAGCTGGCACCGTTGATCAAGTACCTGCGTGTGACCTGACCAATGGCATAGGTCGCTACCCCCGCTACGGCTGCCTGGGTTAACGCCACTGAAAAATAGGGTGCCAAACTCAGCCCCCCTGTCGCTAGACCGGCGGCTCCTAAGATACTTTTGAGAGATCCCAGACCCAGGGTAATCAACAGTTCGCTGATGGAGAGACTGCCGGTTGCGATCGCAACCGTCTGTAGCAGCTTGAGGGATTCTTGCTGGGTCATGGGTAGCCCATAGAGCTTTGACAAACCCATCACCAGCCCGAGATCCACCGCTACCCCCCCCACCATATCGGCTAGCAGTATCGGGTTTATGGCCACCGCTATTGCTTTAGTTAGAGCCGTCTGCCAGATCAAGTCATCAGCCCGCCGCTGACGAATTTCTAACTTGCGGGCGAGCAGCTTGGCCTGTACATCATCTGTATACAAGAGAGTGTTGAGGGCAATCAGGGCTTTGCCCTCCCGCTCCAACACGTCTAAAATTTTGAGCTTGAGGACCTGCACATCCGGCGTTCCTCTGGTGCGCTGGCGGGAGCTGGCGACTACGGTTGTCCGCAGGGGGGCCGCCGCCGCTACCATAGTATCCTCAGGCAGGATTCGTAGGGGAGCGACCCGCTGCTGTATTTTTTCTAGCAACAGCGTTTGTTCTATTGGGGCATAGTGATCGGCCTTGTTTAAAACCAGCAGAATGGGTTTACCCACCTGGCGTAGCCAGCCTAGGGCATCGTATTCAACCTGGGTTAAATCGGCTGCAATCACAAACAGAATCAAATCCGCCTGTTGGGCCACGCGCTCTGCTAAAAGCTGGCGCTGTTCACCACCGACCTCGTCAATCCCTGGAGTGTCAATGAGCACTACCCTAGAGCCTGTTTTCCCAGCCAAGGCGACCCGGTGAATTGGAGTTGTGTCATCGAGCATCTGCCAGTCTGTGCTGTTTACCGTCTGGGTCACACCGTGGAGAGGACCGGTAACAAAAACAGGCTGGCCGACCAGGGCGTTGAGTAGGGACGATTTGCCTCGTCCAACCATGCCAAAAACGGCCAGGTGCAAGGTACCCTGCTCTAGCTTTTGTTGTAGCCCCAGCAAGTTGTCAATTTCGGGCTGCAGACCTTGCTGCTCTCGGGGGGTGAGATCCAAACCATCAATTACCTGCTGGAGACTGGCCTGGGCCTGTCCATAGTAAAGTTCGGCAATCAGTGGCTCTACCGGGCTATCTGACAGGGGGTCTGCAGGCGGAGAGGGATCGGGCAAATTAGGCAATGTGGTATGACTTGATCTAATTATCGCAGGCTCCCTCAGTTTAATACTGTCCTCGCTGGAGTAACATCATCAAGAAACTTTTGAGTACCTGTAAAACATAGGTGAGAGAATGTTGTTTGTATGGTGTCCACATCTTCCCTAGTCGTCAACAGTCGTCAATCTTGCTACCGCTCCATGGATTTTCAAAGTTCAGCCCAGAAAACTTGCTACGATCGCATTGCCCCGTGGATGGATGAACTCTTTGGGGAGGCAACGGTAGCCTTTGAAGATGAGCCTTTATTTATTATTACGATTGGGTCGGCGGTAGCCTCTACCCGAGTGGTTCCTTGGGGAGACCATGAGGCGCTAATTACGACACGCTCCTATGTTGTGACCGACGTGGATGCCACGTCTGAACTTGCCTATTATTTGCTGAGGGCCAATGACAATATCCTATTTGGACGCTTTGCCCTGGATAGTGAAGACGATATTGTTTTTGAACACAGCCTGGTGGGCTCTACGTGCGATCGCATTGAGCTAAAACATTCTGTCACCACCGTTGTGCGTCTGGCCGATGACTATGATGACGAGATTGTTGCCCGCTGGGGAGGCAAACGCGCCCTTGACCGCTGGGCGTCCCCCGACGGTCGCAACTAGGCCATCAAGCGGGTCGTTAATGCGGGCCGTTAAATGGCTACGAACAGCAGGAGCCGATACTGACAAACAGTATCGGCTCCTGGCAAAAATTATCGGCAGACGCTACTAAAAGCGCTAGCTGGTCCTAGTGACCGACGCCACTGTAGGTAAAGCCAGCCGCCTCTAGCATGTCACGGTCGAGAAAATTACGACCGTCAATGAGATTAGGCGTATTCATGAGCTTGGCCATTTTGCTGTAGTCCAGCGCCTTAAACTGCTGCCAGTCCGTCACTAGCACCAGTGCGTCACAGCCGTCGGCCAGGCGCTCAACATCGGTCTCCACAATCACCCCGGTCATCCCATTTCGCATCCCACTTTGGGACACAATCGGGTCATAGGCCTTAACCTTGGCTCCTAAACGGTTTAGGTGCTCGATTAAAATCAGCGCGGGGGCATCCCGCATATCGTCCGTGTCGGGTTTAAAGGTCAGACCCAGCAGCCCCACTGTCTTACCCTTGAGGATTTTTAGCATGTGCTGTAGCTTTTCAAGGGAAAGCAGTCGCTGGCGAGTATTGACATCAATGGTCGCCTTGAGCAGCTGGGCCTCATAGCCGTAGTCTTCCGCTGTGTGCACCAGTGCCGACACGTCCTTAGGAAAGCAGGAGCCGCCCCAGCCGATACCGGCTTGGAGAAACTTGCTACCAATGCGTGAATCCAACCCAATTCCCTGGGACACCTGGACTACATCCGCACCGACGCGATCGCAAATATTTGCCACTTCATTAATAAAGCTAATTTTGGTGGCCAAAAATGAATTGGACGCATATTTGACCATCTCCGCTGAACTCAGATCGGTCACCAAAATGGGCACCTGAGGTGCGGACTGATCGTCAGCAAATCTTCGCTCCACGATGGGTTCGTACAGCTCTTTCATCATGGCAATCGCTTTGGGGTTGCTACCTCCCAGTACGATTCGATCGGGGTTGAAGGTGTCATGCACCGCTGACCCCTCCCGCAAAAATTCAGGGTTGCTAACCACATCAAACTGGGGCGTTTCTGGCTTATCGGCAGGGGCACCGGCACCAACGGGTACCTGCTGGCGCTCAGAAATACCATCCATCACAATCATTCGGACCCAGTCACCGGAACCAATGGGAACCGTAGACTTATTGACAATCACCTTGTAGCCACCGGCCAAGTGCTCGCCGATGCCCCTCGCCACTGCCTCAACATAGCGTGTATCGCTTTCTCCGGTGGGCAAAGGGGGGGTGCCGACTGCAATAAATAAGATATCGCCGTGGGATACTCCAGCTGCTAGGTCGGTGGTAAATGTCAGCCGACCAACCTCCATCGAAGATTGCATCAGCTCAGACAGTCCCGGTTCAAAAATGGGGGACTGCCCTGACTGCATCAGCTTGACCTTATCTGCATTGTTGTCAATGCAGATAACCTCGTGACCAATATGGGACAGACATACGCCTGTCACTAAGCCAACATAGCCCGTACCAATAACGCAGACACGCATATAAATACTCCTTACTTGAGGATGAATACAGTTGAATTAGACTTAAATGTTATGGCTGTTACCCCAACTCGGTTGCCCGATGGCCTGGCTAGCCTGTGCAAACCCTGGGGAAAGACCTCAACGGTGGTCCCTATAACCGTTTTAGGAAGCCGATTGGGCAGGTACTGCCAGTTTACCCGCTGCGTCCAAACGAGAGCTAAAGTCCTCAATTGTGAGCCCTAACCCCTCTTTGAGAGACACAGTCGGCTTCCAACCCAGCATCGTCTTAGCCTTAGTGATATCAGGCTGGCGACGCCGGGGGTCATCCTGGGGCAAGGGCTCAAACTTGAGCTCAGCAGCGGGATTTACCATCGTCTGAATAGACTGGGCCAATTCTAGAATGGTGTATTCTCCAGGATTGCCCAGGTTTATAGGACCAATATAGTCACCGTCCATTAGGCGAATAAATCCGTCTACCAAGTCTGAAACATAGCAGAAACTTCGAGTTTGAGAACCATCACCATAAACAGTTAGAGGCGTTCCCTGCAGTGCCTGCACGATAAAGTTGCTCACCACCCGACCATCGTTTTCCAACATTCGCGGTCCGTAGGTATTGAAAATCCGAACCACCCGAATATCCACATCGTTTTGTCGATGGTAGTCAAAAGCAAGGGTTTCAGCTACCCGTTTGCCCTCGTCATAACAGCTGCGGATACCGATGGTGTTAACGCTGCCCCGGTACTCTTCAGGCTGAGGGTGCACCTCAGGATCGCCGTACACCTCTGAGGTTGAGGCCAAGAAAAACTTAGCCTTTACCCGTTTGGCCAGACCCAGCATATTCAAGGTGCCCATCACGTTGGTTTTGATGGTTTTGACCGGATTGTATTGGTAGTGCACCGGCGATGCCGGACAGGCCAGATGGTAAATCTGATCAACTTCTAGGCGAATGGGCTCGGTAACATCGTGACGAATCAGCTCAAAATTGGGATGATTCAGCCATGGCAAAACATTCTGCTTACGGCCTGTGTAGAAATTATCTAGACAGATCACCTCGTGGGAGTCCGCCATCAGGCGATCAATCAAATGGGACCCAATAAAACCGGCCCCACCTGTGACTAAAATTCGCATAATAATACGTTCGAACTAATACAACGCCAATATGAAATGGGTAATGCACGCGTCGCTCAGAAAATTGCCTGTTGCACTGGCAGAGCACCCATGGTTAATAAAGCAAACGTAGTTTGTACAAGCTATACACAGCGTTTCTGCAATTTAACAAAATTTGATGATGTGATGACTGACGGCTGTGGGCATTCATTACAACTTCAAGTCTTTTGTACAGCAATACCCAAGAATTGACCACTGGTAACAGGCAGGGGTCACTATCGGCGTTTGACCGTTGCCAAACGCATCAGCTAAAACGTTGCCAGCATATCGAGATCTGCCTTGATCCAATCAATCCCAGCCTTAGTTCCCTGACGGTCATAGAGGTCGCTTGCGGCCACAAAGTCAGCTACGGCATCTTGTTTTTTGGCTAGATTTGCCTGGGCGCGGGCCCGATTGTGGAGGGCTTCCGCCAGGGCCGGCTCCCATTCAATCACCCTGGTAAAACACTCAACGGAGCGGGCATAGGCTTTTTCTCGATAGGCCCACACCCCCTGGTTGAACTGGTGGCGCGCCTCACCACTAATGGGAATGGATAGGTCAGTGATGGGGGTGGTAAACGGTACCCGCTGTCCCCAGGGTTTGAGCGTAGTCGTTGCGATCGCGCCGCCGCCAATACCCAAAATGGCCAGCATCACAGCTAGTACAACCCATCCATTACTTGAAACTTCCATAGCCTCCACCATAACTGGCCCGCCTGACAGTAAATAAAATCTTGCTAAAATCCTGTTTGGTCAGTGGACTCTGTGAAAAGGTTTTATGAAATCTTAGAGCCCGTACAGCCGTTTAAGGCAAGCCCCCCCAAAACAGCGCTGATAGCTTTATAAAAACTTCATTTTGGAACGGGTCAACTATCAACAGTTAAATCAGCTTAACCATACGCTAGAATGCCCGTAACTATGAACTTCCTGAAATCCTAAGTGCAGTTTAGCCTGTGAAGTGTAGCCGCTTGATAGGCTCTGATAGCGTTCATCTCAGTCAGTTGGGTTATCCACACGGTCAAACGACCCATACAGTCCGATCCATCGGCAAGATTCAGCTCTAAACCATTCAGAGGATAGTTAATGCCTGTAATGTTTCCCGGCATGAACCCTTACCTGGAACACCCCGACCTTTGGCCTGAAATACATCCGCAGTTTGTAACTGCTTTGGCGAAACTGCTGGAACGGAAAGTGTCCAAGCGGTACAACATTATCATCCGCAAACGGGTCTATCGCGTTAGTGGAGAAGATAGCCTCGTTGTGGGGCAACCGACCCGCAGCGCCAGCCTGGCCGCCAGTGATTCTTCTCCGGCCCAGCAGCCGATCCCCACCTATATTGCTGTGCCTCAGACGATCCATGAAGACTACATAGAAGTGGTGGATTGCCACCTTGGCAGAACAAATACCATCATCGAAGTCTTGACCCCCCAGAAAAAGCGTCCAGGACGCGGGCGCGAAAACTACGCCCAGCGCTGTGAGGCTATTTTTGGCAGTGACACCCACTTTGTTGAAATTGATTTACTGCGGGGGTGGGAACCTATTTCTGACTATGGTCCCAGCAATATCGATTATCGAGTGTTGGTCAGCCGCAGCGATCAGCGCCCCCAGGCCGAGCTGTATACGTGGCAGGTCAGTGCTCCTATTCCTCTGCTGACGCTACCCCTGAGCCATCCCCAGGATGGTGACGATGCCCAGACATGCTGCACGGTCAATCTCAAACAGGCCCTTGACGATGCCTGTGGTAGCGCTAGCTACAATTTTTCGATCAACTATGAACGGGACCCGATTCCTCCTTTGCCCCCGGAGGCTAGCCGTTGGTTGGCAGACCTACTAGAGCACTCGGGGTTGCGGCAGCCGAGTCAAATCACAAACCGATATGATGAGAAAAAGCTCAAAAAACATAGCGCATATCTGCAGGCATGACCGGCCAATCTACCAATCAACTGATCAAATCACTCGAACTAGCTCCGTGTGGCCCTAGCCCAGCTGCCGTGGCCCAGGAGGATAGCCAGCTTAAAAAACAAACCTGGAACTGGCGTGGCTACGACGTTCAGTACGTCGTTAAAGGCCATGGCACTCCCCTGGTGCTAATCCATGGCTTTGGTGCCTCCATCGGTCACTGGCGTAAAAATATTCCGGCCCTATCCGCTGGGGGATATCGAGTGTATGCCATTGACCTACTCGGGTTTGGCGGCTCTGAAAAACCGGCCCTTGACTACTCCCTAGATCTTTGGGAGGCGCTGTTGCGGGACTTTTGGCAGCACCATATTGGCGTACCCGCCGTCTTTGTGGGTAACTCTATTGGCGGACTGCTGGTCTTGATGACGTTGGCCAACACCCCTGGCCTGGCGCGGGGTGGGGTGGTCCTCAACTGTGCTGGCAGTCTGAACCATCGTCCTGAAGATTTGCCTCGGCCCCTAAGCCTGGTGATGGGGCTATTTGGCAAGGTCGTGGCTGCTCCGATCATGGGTCCTCTGATTTTTGGCCAGGTCCGCCAGCGATTTCGGATTCGCAGTGCCCTCAAGCAGGTCTATGGCAACCGCGATGCGATTACGCCTGAGCTGGTGGAACTGCTGTACCGGCCGTCCTGTGACCAGGGGGCCCAGAAAGTGTTTGCTTCAATTTTGACCGCTCCTCCAGGGCCGCGCCCCAGCGAACTGTTGCCCAACATCCACCAGCCTCTGCTGGTGCTTTGGGGAGAAAACGATCCCTGGACGCCGATTCAAAGCGCCGGCTTGTACCGGGAGCTGGCTGACGATCCCAGTCGGGCTGTGACGTTTCAATCGATTCCAGATACGGGGCACTGTCCCCATGATGAACGCCCGGAAATTGTTAACTGGCTGCTATTGAAGTGGCTCGATTCCGAGAAAATGTAGCAGGACGCTGGCACTATCCCTTTGCCAGGGTCAAAAGGCGCTGGGCCACGGCTTCTGCCACGGGCATGACCGATAGCCGATTGCCCCGTTTGACCACCTGGAGTTCGTCGGGGGTAAAGGTGTCTTTGAGCTGGTCCAGGCTAATGTAGTGCGCAAAGGTCTCAACGTAGGTAACCGTCACGGTATGCCAGCGGGGCTCACCAGGTTCAGACTTGGGGTCGTAGTATTTGTTGTTGGGGTCAAACTGGGTCGGATCCACCACCATCGCCTCGCTGATTTTCATCAGTCCGGCGATGCCAGGGGGCTTGGTATTGGAGTGGTAGAAAAAAGCCATGTCACCCACAGCCATGGTTTTGAGAAAGTTGCGCGCCTGGTAGTTGCGCACACCGTCCCAAATTTCATTGCGATCTCGTTTCAAATCATCAATGCTGTACACATCTGGCTCAGACTTCATCAACCAGTAGTTCATCGTTTTCTAATCCCTTTCGTAGCTCGCTCCACAGCTGATTGTGCCAGCCCGCAGGCCACACTAATTCCGCCCAGCGACCAACCTTGCCATAGGTCAGCTTGAGCCTAATGGGGGTTTCGGGCAAGTACTGCAGCCGCTCTGCCCACTCAATTACCACGATGCCAGGCTCCACCTCATCCCCATCCCAGTAGGTTTCTAGATACAGGCTGCTGGCTGCTGCCCCCTCCAAACGATACAGATCGGCATGGTAGAGTGGCACCCGCCCGGTTAGATACTCATTGATTAGGGTAAATGTGGGGCTATCGATGGTTTGATCAATCCCCAAGCCCGCCCCTAGGCCCTGGGTTAGGGTAGTTTTACCACTGCCCAAAGGCCCTGACAGCAGCAGCACCGCCCCCACTGGCAAGCGCTGTCCCAACCGCCAGCCTAGACGCTGGGTGGCTGCGAGATCTAAAAGGGGAATTGAAACCGCCGTGGATGTAACAGACACGCAAAAAGTTCTGGCAACCGCCATAGGATGGTCAACCCCTCAACTGTATCGTTAATCTAAGAACGAGTTTATTCCAAGGTTCAAGGCAGCCATCACCGCATGATTATCACGGTAGCCAGCTTTAAAGGCGGCGTCGGTAAAACCACCACCGCCATTCACCTGGCCGCGTTTTTCCAAGGCAAAGGCAAGACGTTGCTGATCGACGCAGACCCCAACTGCTCGGCGTTGGGCTGGGCGAGCCGGGGAGAACTGCCCTTCAAAGTGGTCGACCAGTGGCAGGCCGAGACCCAAAGTGAGGCCTATGAACACATCATTATCGATACCCAGGCGCGACCCACCACCGAAGACCTGGCGGCCCTTGCTGATACCTGCGATCTGTTGGTTCTGCCCACCATGCCGGATATTTTGTCCCTAGATGCCCTGGTGTTAACCATCGAATATTTAAAATCCATCCAGACCAGCCAGTATCGAATTTTGATCACCTCCATCCCGCCCAAGCCCAGCCGGGCCGGTGATGAGGTCAAAAAACTGCTCCAAGAAGCCGATATTCCCACCTTTGAGGTGGGCATTGGCCGTCTGGCTGCCTTTCAAAAAGCTGCCATGCAGGGGGTGCCGGTCTATGCCGTAAAGGATCAGCGAGCCGAGCGGGGCTGGCAGGATTACAAAGCCATTGGTAATGAAATTATGCAGCTAGGCCGCTAGTCTATCGACGCGAAGACATGACAATACGCAGCACGTACCAAAACAGCAGCATGACCGCCGCAAACAGCTCTAAGGATGCCGCCACGTGCTGGGTTGTGGAGTAGCGATACATCACTTTGGAGGTTTTGTACAAAATGGCCGCCGCTGCAAAGGCCACCATAAAAAAGGAAAAGATCAGCCCCAGGGAGAAGCCAAACAGCAGGCTGCAGGCAATTAGACCCAGGGCAACCATGCCAGCGATTTTAAGAATGCCACCCAAAAACGAAAAGTCCCTACCGGAGGTAAAGGCCACCGCTGTCAGACCGCCAAACAAAAATAGCGTAATCACCCCGGCGGTGGGAATAACCGATGGATCTGAAAAGGCCGCTGCCACATAGAGCAGGGGCGCAAAAATAATCGCTTCACCGACGACATACAGACCTAAGCCCATGTACTGTGAGTTGACATCGTCGGCCTTAGCCGCCATGTTGCTGGCTAGATAGCCCAGCAGCGCAAACCCACCCAGCATGGCCAGCCAGCCAAAGCGGTTGCCCAAAAGCAGGCTTGCTAGAATCTGGGCAATCCCCAGTTGAAAAAACAAATACTCCACCACCACAAACGCGCCCACTGCCCCGGCCAAATGGGTATAGGTTCGCTTAATAAACTCTGCGCGCTCGCTGGGACGAGCCTGGGCCACCATAACCATATGTGCGCCTCCTGTGGGCAAAATCACTTATCAGTGCAGCAGCATAGACACTGCAGACTGTCAATTGCTAAATACATCAGTCTGAAGCTAACACAATTGCTTTATCCAAGGCTTTTCCTGGGGTATCTGGGCGCTCCCATCGCCGCTCTACAGGGAGGCTAGACGGCTGCGGGTGTGTTGTAAAGTACAAAGCTAACAATAAGGTCTTTCCCTGCTGATTTAAGTGTATGTACCGGAAATGTAAAATAACTAACAATATCGCCTAATATCTACGATGGTTGATTCAGCTGCTGCCACCGCCTTAGACCAGGTAGTTTATCCCGCCAGCCTATCAGGAACCTCAATTGAGCTGCGCCAATCCCTTCAGGGAGACCGCATTTTAGCCGCCATTGACGTTGGGACTAATTCCGTTCACATGGTGGTTGTCAAAATTCAACCAGAGCTGCCTGCATTTACGATTATTGGCCGCGAAAAAGATACCGTGCGTCTGGGTAACTTTCGCCCCGGCACCAATTGCCTATCGGAGGAGGCCATGGCACGGGGGATTGCCGCCCTCAAACGCTGTAAACAAATTGCCAACAGCCTCAGTGCCGATGACATTGTTACCGTGGCCACCAGCGCCACCCGCGAGGCCAGTAACGGTCAGGTCTTTATCGACCGAGTCAAGCAAGATGTGGGGCTAGATATCAATCTAATTTCCGGTTTGGAAGAGGCCAGACGCATCTATTTGGGGGTGCTGTCTGGCATGGAACTCCACGGCAAACCCCACGGCATTATCGACATTGGCGGTGGTTCAACCGAGATTATTTTAGGGACTGGGGAGCGTCATCGGTTTCTGAGCAGCACCAAGGTGGGAGCGGTCCGCCTCAACTCCCAGATGGTGACGACTAATCCGCTGAGCAAAGAGGAGTTCCAACAGCTACAAACCTATGTACGTGGGCGGTTGGAACCCAACATTGATGACCTCAAGGCAAAACTTGCAGATGACGAATCCCTGGCACTTGTGGGTACCTCGGGCACCATTGAGTCCCTGGCCGTTTTGACCGCCATTGAGAAACTGGGGACGGCCCCGGCCCGCATAAACGGGTACACCATGACCATGGATGAGCTGGAGAGCTGTATTCAGAAGCTGCGGCGGATGAGCTTTAGTGAGCGGCTAAAGCTACCTGAGATTTCGGCTCGCCGGGCTGAAATTATTGTGCCGGGGGCGGTGATTTTGCAAGAAGCGATGCGCATGCTGGGGGTGGAGCGCGTTACCATCTGCGAACATGCCCTGCGCGAAGGGCTGGTGGTGGACTGGATGCTGACCCACGGCCTGATCGAAAACCGGATGCAGTATCAGCAGTCGGTGCGGGAGCGTAGCGTGATGAAAGCTGCCCGCAAGTACGGCGTGGATATGCCCCACAGTAAGCTGGTGGCGCAGTTTGCTGTGGCTTTATTTGATCAAACCCGTGGGTGCCTGCACCAGTGGGGACCCCTGGAGCGAGAGGCCCTCTGGTCCGCTGCAATACTCCATAACAGCGGCCATTTTGTGAGCCATGCCTCCCATCACAAACATTCCTACTATCTGATTTGTCACGGTGAGCTGCTGGGCTTTACCAATGCTGAAATCGAACTGATTGCCAATATTGCCCGCTACCATCGCAAAAGCTCGCCCAAGCTAAAGCACGAGCCGTTTAAGGCCCTGACCAAGGAAAATCGAAAAATTGTCAGTCAGCTCAGTGCCATATTGCGGGTGGCGGTGGGTCTAGACCGACGACGGCTAGGTGCGATCGCACACTTCCAAACCACTTATGACCCCAAGGTCCGCACGCTGACCCTCAACTTTACCCCGAGCCACACCGACGACAGCTGTGAGCTAGAAATCTGGAGCCTAAACACCAAAAAAGCCTGTTTTGAGCAGGAATTTGATGTGACACTGGTGGCCCATGCCGTCGGATAGTACTGGTCATGACTAGACCCCCGAGCCCTAATGACTCGAGTCCTAATAAACAGTCCTGGGATACCCACCGCTACCAAAATCAGCACAGCTTTGTCTGGCAGTATGGGACCGGCTTGATCGATCTGCTCAACCCCCAGCCGGGAGAGCACATTCTTGACCTGGGCTGTGGCACCGGTCAGCTCACCCAGGCGCTGGCAGACACCGGAGCCAGCGTCAGCGGTATCGACTCAGACGCCGCCATGGTGGCGGCGGCGCAGCGGCAGTATCCGCAGATTTCCTTTACCACCGCCAGTGCCTGTAGCTTTGAAGTTGAGCATCCGCTGGACGGGATCTTTTCCAATGCGGTGCTGCACTGGGTGCAGCCGCCGGAGTCGGCAGTACGCTCCATCGCAAACGCGCTGAAACCCGGCGGCCGTTTTGTCGCCGAGTTTGGCGGCAGGGGCAACGTGCAAATGATTGTTGATGCCGTCGAAACCGTTAGACAGCAAAAAAATCTTAGCCCCTGGTACTTTCCTAGCATTGGCGAATACACCCCCATGCTAGAAGCCCAGGGACTGGAGGTCACCTTTGCCGCCCTGATTGACCGCCCCACCCCCTTAAACGATGGCTTCCAGGGACTGGCCAACTGGCTCAAGATGTTTGGTGGCAGCCTGTTTGCGGGTCTTAGCGACGATGAGATCGACGCTGTGGTGGGCGATGTCGAAACCCGTTTACGGCCCCAGCTGTACGATGGCAGCCAGTGGCTTGCCGATTACCGTCGGCTGCGGCTCGTCGCCGTAAAACAGGCCCAATAGCCATTGGTTGCGCCCTTTTGAGATTGACCTGCCCAAACAATTTTGGCAAAGCCTGGCCGCTATGATGCAATGATGAAGCAGGTCCACCGGGTATTTGTGGCATTATTGCCATGGTCTGGCCCCGATATTATCCAGAACCCTTGGTACCTCACATCGGCATCACGGAGTGGTTGAAACTATGGCAAATGCAGTGCTAGAGAGCGATTTGGACCTGAAGGCACTCAACCAGACCCTGCATGACATGGATGCCACCGAGCTAGTTGCATGGAGTGTTAATACCTTTGGTGACCAGCTGGTTATGAGCACTAGCTTTGGCATTCAATCGGCGGTGATGCTGCACCTGGTTACCCAGGTAATGCCGGCTATTCCAGTCATTTGGGTGGATACGGGTTATTTACCGGCGGAAACCTATCGATTTGCAGACGGGCTCACCCGACGGCTCAACCTCAACCTCAAGGTTTATCAATCAGACATCAGTCCGGCTCGCATGGAAGCCCTCCATGGTCGGCTGTGGGACCAGGATACGGTAGAAGCCCTCAACCGCTACGACCACATTCGCAAGGTGAAGCCCATGCAGCGGGCGCTCAAGGATCTGGGGGCTAAAGCCTGGCTGGCGGGTCTGCGCGCCAATCAAACCTCCCATCGTCAGACCCTGGGCCGCATCGCCCAACAGAACAACATTTACAAACTGCACCCGATTTTGTCTTGGCACTCACGGGATGTATATCAGTATTTGACCACCCACGATCTGCCCTATCATCCTCTCTTTGATCAGGGGTATGTCACCGTGGGCGATTGGCACTCCAGCCGTCCGCTCACGGCGTCCGATAGCGATGGGCGCGACACCCGCTTTAAAGGGCTTAAGCAAGAGTGCGGGCTGCATCTGCCGCGGACGCAGGGGGAGGCAGACAGCTTAAATTCGAGTTCGCTGTAGGGGTGAGTCATCAAAAACCTCGGCTGGTAAACGCCGATACCGCTGACCCACCATCGGGGGAGCCGCCTCAACGCAGACGGCTGGAGTACCTTGGTCTGCTAGCGGCAGGCATATTGATGGGGCTGCCCGCATGGCCGTTGGCATGGGTAGCCCTAGCACCGCTGTGGCTGGTGGTTTGCCGTGGCGGCAGTCTGGGACGGGGGGCGTTGGGGGGGCTGCTGTGGGGGGTGGGCTATCAAGGGACGCTGCTAACCTGGGTGCTGCATCTGCATCCGCTGATGTGGCTGGGGGTACCGTGGCTAGGCAGTGTTGCGATCGCAACCGCCGCCTATGCTTTTGTTACACTCTGGGGAGCGAGCATCCCCATGGTCTGGGTGTTTGCCATGGACCTGCTCCAGCGCCGGCTAGGATTTACCCGTCTGGGCCAGGTTCTAGTTGGCACCACCCTATGGTGCAGCCTGGAAGCCCTGGCCAGTCTCACCCCTATCTATGGCACCTCCCTCGCCATTACCCAAAGTCCGGGCAACCTGGTGGGGCTACATCTGGCTCGCCTGTCCGGCTATTTGACCATCACTGCCGCCATCGTGGCCGTCAACGGGTTATGGGCGGCTGGGGTCGTGCCAATGTGGCCGCCCCGGTTTGGGAAATCCCCCAGCCGCCGCTGGCCCATGGCCGCCCTTGGCCTACTGGGGGCTGTTCACCTGCTTGGCTGGAGCCTCTACCAGCAGCCCCTGGCCGATGCCGATACCGGGGCCATGCGCATTGGGCTGGTCCAGGGCAATATTCCCACCCGAGAAAAACTCACCCCGGCAGGCATCCGCCGGGCGCGCGATCGCTACCTCAGTAGCTACCAGCAGCTAGCTGCCGCCGGGGCCGATGCCGTACTCACCCCAGAAGGGGCCATTCCTACCACCTGGAATCCTCGGCGGAAGGCCGACGATATGTTTTATCAGGCGGTGCAAACGACAAAGATTCCCCTGTGGTTAGGCACATTTGTCCTGGCCCCAACAGAAGAGTTTCACATCTATCAAAGTCTGATCGCGCTGTTGCCAGAGTCAACAAAATCGTCCCCAGGAGAAACTAATGATCAGTCCACAACAACCCAATACAACAAAATAAAACTGGTGCCCCTGGGGGAATATATTCCACTCCAGCCATGGCTGGGCGGGCTGCTCGAGCGTCTGTCACCGATTGATACTACGATGATTCCTGGGGCGGTACGACAGCCCCAGTTTGACTCCGGGCTGGGACCCGCTGCCGTGGGCATTTGTTACGACTCTGCCTACGGTTGGATCGTGCGCTACCAGGTGGCCCAGGGGGGACAGTTTATTCTCACAGCATCGAACAACGACCCCTATCCACCCCGGATGATGGGACAGCACCATGGCCACGATGTGATTCAGGCAATTGCGACGGATCGGTGGGCCGCGCGGGGGACCAATACGGGGCTATCGGCTATGGTGGACCCCCACGGACGGACGCAGTGGATGTCGGAGCCGGGGACCTATGCCACCCATGTGGGGACAATTTATCGGCGCGATACGCAGACGCTGTATGTGCGGTGGGGGAACTGGCTATTGCCGCTATTAATGGCGGTAAGTGTGGGTTGGGGGCTGCGATCGCACCCTACTATTGACCAGACAAGATAGCTTTAAAGGTTTATCTGTTGACCATCATCCCAATTACCACAGCTATCGCTCAAAAGTTATGCAACGTTCTCTGCTGCCATGTTTGTCTGTTATGTTGCTTGCAATAGTTTAGGCCAATTTCTCATATGCCAATCATCAAGCACAATCCAACAGGTCTGTTCCCGCAATATCGTAACTATAGCCACGCCGTTGAAGTCAGCGGTGACTCACGTATCTTATTCATTAGTGGTTTGAATGGTTATTTGGCTGATGGAATTGTTATGCCAGATTCATTTCAGGAACAGGGGGAGATAATCTGGATCCATATAGGTACAATCTTGAAATCTGCTGGCATGGGTTATAGGAATATCGTGTCTTTACGAACCTATCTATCAAGTCCAGAGTATGACGAGCTAAACGTTCAGTTGAGGATGAAATATCTGGGTAATAATGAACCCGCTTCAACTGTAATCTGTTGTCAACTTTTAGAATCAAAATGGAAGTTAGAAATTGAAGCTGTTGCTGGAATATAGCAAGTCGGCAACACAAGAGATGTAATCGAACGCGCTTAATAGTTTGTAATGAGTGAAGTGGCTTGGACGCAAGTGATTGAAACCGATCGTCTTATCCTTCGACCGCAAAAGTCCAGCGACTATGAAGTTTGGTATGCCGGTTTCTCAGGTCGTTTGCCACAACAATCCAAGTATGATGAAGGGTGGATTAGTCTGAAGGGCTGTGACCCTGCTTGGTTTTCAAAGCTATGCGCTCACCATCAAGAGCAAGCGTTGAGCGATTATGCTTACATTTTTGGAGTTTTCTCAAAACAAACTGCTCAGCATCTTGGTTTTGTCGATTTATCGACGATTTATCGTGAAGAGAAGCAGTGGGCGAATTTGGGCTACAGCATCCACAACCAGCATTGGGGGCAAGGATTTGGTCGCGAGGCGGTGAAAGCAGCTCTGATTGCTGGGTTCGAGAATCTTGGGTACCATCGCATTGAAGCGGCTATCAATCTTGATAATCGTCCTTCCATTGCGCTTGCTCAGAAGGTTGGCTTGCAGAAAGAGTGTATTCGGCGGGGCTTTTACTACGAAAATGAGCAGTGGGTGGATCATGTCATCTATGTTGCGCTTCCGTCCGATCTGGGTCTAGCCGAAAAGCCGCCTGCGATCGCTACATAGCGCGGCCCGTGCACACTGACTACCGAGAATTAATCGATTATGATGCAGACGCTATTGGTGGCGGGGGGTATGCAGTATTAGTCTGCTAATGTTTCTGCCACTTGTTCCATGGCAGTCGCAAAAGCCAACAATACATCAGCTGAGACCTCAAGCTGGGTGCCCTTTTGACCTCCGAACGTCTGCATGAGAGTATCTGCACATTGACGATAGAGTGCTCCAATTTCTGCATGACGTTGGGGCCTGATTTCCACCTCAATTGAGCGTCGGTCAGTCTTTGATGGATGACGCTCTATAAATCCAGCCTTTTCCAATCGATCGAGCAGCGCAGTCACTGAGCCGCTGGTAAGGCCAATGCTTTCGCCGATAAGCCTTGGCGAAAGTGGGCCATCTTCTAGAAGATTGAGCGCCCTCAAGTCATTGCGGTGTATGCCGAGGCGTTCGGAAATCACATGGTCAATCATATCCACAGCCGCATGGATTCTTCGGCTCGCCATAATCACAGATGCGAGATTTTCGGAGTCACTTGGAAAATTTTGCTTGACGATCAAGATACTTTGCGTTCTAATTATATAGACATATAAACACAGGCGGCTCGCATCAAGAAATAGTCGTTATCAATTTGTTATGGAGAAGTAAATGGAAATTGCTTTATACGGGCTTTTGTCGCTCAGTGTTTTGCTGGTGATGGTGGTGGTTTTTGTGCCCAACGTTATTCGATATTCAGAAAAGATTGTTGTTGATGCCCCCATCAAGCGGGTGTATGACAATATTCGCCTACAGGAGGATCTCATGCAGTGGTCTGCTTGGCCTGAGGCTACTGGATCAACCTGTTCAGTTGAAAATTCCGACGGCAGCGTTGGCGCTAGAACCGTCTTCTTTAATGATGGCAAACGTTTTGGTCATCAGGAGATTATTGCGCTTATTCCAAACACAAAGGTATCTATGACACTTGTCGATAGTGGGCCATTAAAACACATACCTTATCTGGACTTCGATCTACGTGCTCTTTCCGATACTCAGACAGAGGTGACTTTGAAGTTTTTCAATACCTATCAACGCCCCTTCCATGTGCCTGCGAGACTATTTGGCGTTGTTAAGTTTGTTCGTGAGCTTCAGATCAGGGATCTTGAAGGGTTGAAGGTGTATTCAGAAGCGTAAACGCCTTTGTGATTTAAGATTTCTCTCAATAGACTTAATTTAAAGTAGTGGAACCCTTGATATAAAAGAGTTCCACTACTTTCGAAAAGGCCATCCCAAGGCTTGTTAAGTAAGCCTTTGAGGTGGTTTTGTACCTTCTTAATTCCGATTAAGTCTAATATTTGGGTGCATGCTACGACATTATTATAGCTTTTGACGTTAGTGCGTTTCTAATATTTTTTTACCGAATGCCCTGGCTGTCCGTCAGCGGTTATCAATAGTTCACCTCTTGACGGTATTTCAAATCCGGTCTACATTTTCAGCTATGGTTTAGCACCTTGGTGCGGCCATACAACCTAGAACCTAATTACTTGGCACCGTCGGCAGGTGCGGGAACACCTTGCCGACGGCTACCCACGGATTCAACAGCAATCCACGGAATGAGGCTATTATGACCCACCCTCTGCGATTTGCAATGCGTCGTGGGGGGCTGGGTGTATTAGGTTCTGGCCATCCTGTACCTTACCTGGAGAACCAGAACCATGTTTCAAGATCCCACATCGGGCGCTGTTGCGTCCACAGTTCAGCCTGGGTGCCTACCCGAGCACGAAACCGTACGCCATCTGTTGCTGGGTAGTCTCACCGCCGTGCAGCGCACCATCCTAGACCTGCACAGTCGGCGCTACGCCGAGCCCAACGACTGGAGTCGGCCCTTATCCACTGGTCGACCCAACGAGGTCATGGCGATTTTGATCCGGCGCGTCAGGGTCGACTAGCTGATGGGACCGCTGCATGCCCCCTCAGACTTTAGCGGGGATACCCCCCGCTCTGACCTGTCGCCCCGCTACTGGTATACTGCCCGCTGTGCTCAAACCGGCATGACCTGGCGGCTACCCCGCACCCAGGAGATAGAGGCGATCGCAAGGGGGCTA
>JBCDJC010000002.1:0-79276 GCA_038748225.1 Cyanobacteria bacterium P01_H01_bin.26
ACCCCATGTACCGAAACTTTGCGCCCAATAGGGATACACAGCGGCGTTCCCGCCACCGGGTCGCTGACAATTCGACAGTCTAGGCCAAACACATCTTTTACTAGGGCTTCAGTCATGATCTGATGCGGAATACCTTGGGCGCATACCTGCCCCTCTTTCATCGCGATCAGATGATCACCATAGCGACAGGCTTGGTTCAATTCATGTAACACCATAACAATCGTACGTTCCTCTTTCTGGTTGAGGTCGTACAGCAGATCCAATACCTCGATTTGGTGCGCCAGATCAAGAAACGTAGTGGGTTCATCCAACAGCAAAATCTGAGTATTTTGGGCCAGGGTCATGGCAATCCAGGCTCGCTGTCGCTGCCCCCCGGACAGGCTATCCACCGGTCTGTCGGCAAATTTTTGTAGCTCCGTAATTGCCAGGGCAGCTTCGACTTCTTTTTCGTCTTCTTCGCTCCACTGCTGTAGCCAAGTTTGATAGGGATAGCGCCCCTGGGCCACTAGCTCTCGTACCGTTAGCCCTTCAGGTGCGGTGGGTCCCTGGGGTAACAGTCCCAACTGTTGGGCTACTTTTTTGGTCGGTAATTTAAAGATAGATGTGCTGTCGAGATAGACAATACCCTGTTTTGGTTTGAGTAATCGCCCTAGCCCTTTGAGCAGGGTAGACTTACCACAGCCGTTGGGGCCAACCAGTACGGTAATTTTGCCCGTGAGAATGGCCAGGTCCAAACATTCGATGATGGGCTTACCATCATAGGCCAGGGTGAGCTTTCGGGTGGTCAGGGCAGTGTCGGTCATTTGCGATCGCGAATTAATAAATACAGAAAATAGGGCGCACCAATCACAGCGGTGACAATGCCGCAGGGCAGCTCAATCGGCGCAAACAACAGTCGCCCAATCAGATCAGCTATCACCACCACCATCCCTCCGGTCAGGGCCGCCGTTGGCAATAGCCCTTCATGGGAAGGTCCCACCAGCTGACGGGCAATGTGGGGAGCCATGAGACCCACAAAGGCGATGCCCCCAGCCGTGGCCACCGCCGCCCCCGACAGGGCCACCGAACTTAGCAACAGCCAGCCCCGCTGCCATTCCAGTCGGCTACCCAGGCTGCGGGCCACATCGTCCCCCATTTGCAACGCATTTAGCTCTCGGCTCAAGACTAATGACAACAAACCAAAGACAACCAGCCAAGGCGTAAAGGCCATGACCTGGGACCAGCTGCGACCATAGACGCTGCCCGTCAACCATACCAGTGCCTGGCTCACATCAAAGATATTGCCAAAGGTGATCATCAAACTGGTTAAGGCCCCCGCCACCAGGCTCAAGCCCACACCGACCAAGATCAGCCTGACCGGAGAAGTGCCACCATTCCAAGCCAGACAATATATTAAAACAGCGACCGTTAGGGCTCCCAAAAAAGCTGCCAGGGGAAGTACCGCTATGGGCACCCCGGGAAACACAACAATCAGACTAACCGCCGCCAGGGACGCCCCGGCATTGACGCCAATGATGCCAGGGGCCGCTAGGGGATTGCGGGTAATGCCCTGGGTGAGGGTACCGGCAATCGCTAAGGCCATACCCACACCCCAGGCTACAAGAGTTCTCGGTAGGCGCAGGGTGTTTACAATAAATCCATAGTCCGGGTTATCCGTCGGTAGTCCCAGCACCGTGCGCACCACATCCAGCGGTGGCACCGGGTATTCTCCCTGGCCGACGCTCCACACCATGGCCAACAGGGTAACTAAGGCAAGACCCAACAAAACCCCGGGAACCCGCTGATCCAAGCGGGTAGATAGAAATCCTGTCCGTAAAATTAGCCACTGGGATTGTCCTGTTTTTTCCATGGTGCTACCGTCTCACCTGAGAACGGGTGAGATAAATAAAGAAGGGGGCTCCCAACAGCGGCATCACAATCCCCACTGGCAGCTCCTGAGGTTGAATAATCAAACGAGCGCCAATGTCAGCCAAGAGTAGCAAAATTGACCCGCACAGCGCCGAGTAGGGCAAAATCCAACGGTAGTCAGCCCCGGTCCAAAAGCGCACAATGTGGGGCACAATCAGCCCGATAAAACCAATGGGGCCTGCGATCGCAACCGACCCGCCCGCCAACAGCACAACGCTGATCGCCGCCAGTACCTTGATCCAGATGGTTTTTTGCCCCAGCCCCTTGGCAACAGAATCCCCCAGGCTTAGCGTGGTCAGCTGCTTTCCCAAGGCCAGTCCTAAAACCAGTCCAACAACCAGATAGGGCATCACCTGCATGACCAGTTCCATATCTCGCCCGGCAACCGACCCGGCTAGCCAAAAGCGAATCTCTTCCAGGGTGCGCTGGCTCAGGATTAACATACCCGTGGTCAACGATGTGACCAAGGCCGTCAGGGCCGCTCCGGCAATGGTGAGATTGAGCGGCGTCAGACCACCCCGCCCCAAAGACCCTAGACTGTAGACCGTAATAGCAGAAATCGTTGCCCCCAGCAGAGCAAATCCAGCATAGACACTTAGGGAGGCCGCATTAAACAAAAAGACCGCCGTCACCACCGCTAGGGCCGCCCCGGCATTGATCCCCAAAATGCCAGGATCCGCTAGAGGATTCCGCGTCAGACCCTGCATAATCGCCCCCGCCACGGCCACCGCTGCCCCCACCAGCAGCGCTGTCACCGTGCGGGGAAATCGCACGGTGCGAATAATTAAATGGGCCGTCGATCCATCTGGAGAGACTAGCGCATGATAAATATCTGTCGGTGCGATATCCGCCACACCTAGGGCGATGCTGGCAACAAAACAGGCTAGCAAAAGCCAAATTCCCACAACATATCCAGCGGTCAGAGCGGTTCGCGATTGAATGAGCAATTGTTTTTTAACTCTCTTTATTTTTAACTCTCTCTATGGGCGCTAGCTGGCTGGATCCGACTCGCTAGCAGGCGGCGGCACTGCCGGTGCCGGTTGAGGAGTCGGCTGGGGTCTTGGCTGGGGGGTCGGCTGCGGTCGAGGTTGAGGAGCTGGCTGGGGCCTCGGCTGCGGAGTTGTTTCAGGAGTCGGCTGCGGAGTAGCGGGGGGGCTCGGCTCAGGAGTCGGCTGCGGAGTGACAGGGGCGCTTGGCTGCGGAGTAGCAGGGACGCTCGGCTCAGGAGTCGGCTGGGCTGGCTGGGGCCGCGACGGCGTGGCTGGAGAAGGCGATGCGGCAGGAGCCGTCGGCTGAACTGGACCAGCGTCAGGCGGGGGCACAGGGGCAGACGGATTTTCGGGTGTGGGCTCGGCTAGCGTTTCTGTCTCTGGGGTCGCATCCTCAGCTTGATCAGGAGATGGGCTGGGCGATTGGTCGTCACCAGTCTCCTCTGGCGCGCTGCCATTGTTTTCCGCAGGGGATGGCTGAGCGGTAGCAGCAGGCTCCTCGCCGGTCACGGCCTCCTCAACCGTACGCCGTTCACCGCGTCGCTGCGCGGCTCGATTTCGATCGGAGCCCTCAATGGAAAAGTCTACTTCCATCGTGCGGGCACGGCCCTGACCGCCCGAGGTAAACTGCGACTGTCTGACAGCGTTTAACGCAGCCTGATCTAAGGCCGCACTGCCGCTGGACTGAACCACACGGGCACTAATAACATTGCCAGCCTCATCCACCTCAAACTCGATGGCCGGTTGCCCCTCGACTTCATCTTCTAGGGCCGCGTCGGGATAGTCTGGGGCGACACAGTTTCGACAGCCAAATTGTCTACTGCCCCCACCGGAAGAAGACCCCCCAGAGGATTCCCGAGCAGCCGTTCGCGTTTCAGCATCTTCTCCAGTGCCGGTCTCCCCGGTGCCAGTGCCCTCTTCGTTACTATCAGACAGATTGCCCGTCGGTAGCACAATGCCGGGGCCAGCCGCCGCCGCGACCCTGGTGGGCGTGCGACCTTCTGCACTAGGACTTTCAGCCACGGGTGCCTCTGGGTTTTCCGCTGGCTCACTTACCTCAGATGGACTCTCGGTAGGTTCTTCAGCCTGTTCCGGCTCGTCGGCGTCTTCAGGTTCTTCAGCAGTTTCTGGTTCGTCAACGTCTTCAGGTTCCTCGGGTGTTTCGGCACCTTCTAGCTGCTCCGGGGTTTCGGGTTCCGCTGGGGTGTCAGGTTCCTCAGGTTGCGGCGGCGATGGGGGTTCCTCCAGCTCAGGCTCTGGTTCTATGGGTGTTTCGGGCTCCGCTGGGGCCGATACGATCAGCTCGATCCGCTCAGGTTCATCCTGGCGTGCCATCGACTGTAGCGACAGTAAAGGAATCAGCGCCACGTGCAGCCCGGCGGCACAAACTAGTCCCAAACCGAGCAGTCTGCGTGCAATAACGTCTTCCTTTTGATGTTGCTCTATACACGATTGGGAAAGCGCCATAGAAAAGTTATTGATATTCTTTATCAATTAAGACTAAGCACGGACTGTACAAGCTTAGCTCCATTGATAGAAAAATGAAATAGGGAAATGGGTGAAATCACCATTGACGAAATCTAATGCCTGCCGGGTGCTAGACGTTGAAATGTTAGCAAAATCAGGCTTTTGAAGAGGTTACCTGATTTATGTATGGATTGCATCCACCTATATTACAATGGGCTGCTATGTGACATTAAATGTCATCAATGACTGGCATAGCAGGTATAAAAATTTGCACGTCAGCAAATTTGAGTAACCGGTTGCAAGCCAGTCTGACGGTTGGGATTTATGGCCTAGGTAGGGGAATTAGTATGTCTTTGACTGAGATTTTTCAAGCAGGTGGAATTGTAATGTGGCCGCTTGTGTTTTTTTCGCTAGTTGCGATCGCACTCTCCATTGAACGTCTAGTCTTCTGGACACGTATTAACCGCAATCAGCGCAAGATCGTCAAAAAAGTCCTAGCAACCTATCGACGTACACCGATAGACGTCTTCAATATATTGCAAAAAAATATCCACCTGCCCATCTCTCGTATTTTTCTAGAGGCGCTAGAGCTTGAAAAAGCTTCCCCCAGCCAATTTCGCCTTGCCTTAGAAAGCGCAACTCAAGCAGAGTTGCCCCTCTTAAAGCGTTTTAATACGATTTTTCAGACTATCATCACAGTCTCACCGCTATTGGGACTGTTGGGAACGATTCTGGGTTTGATTCGTTCATTTGACGCCATTGAAATTGGGGGTATTGGTGCTAACGCGGAAATGGTAACGGGTGGTATCAGTGAAGCACTGGTGTCTACTGCCGCAGGTATGGTTGTTGCTATCTTCACCCTGTTGTTTGCCAACTTATTTCGTGGTCTCTACAAACGACAGATAGCGCTTTTACAAGAGCACGGTGGCCAGCTCGAACTGCTTTATGAGGACCATTACACCAACAAGCTAGGAACACCTGAATATGCGAAGTCTTGACAACGAACTCGAAGACGAGTTTGAGATTAATATCTTGCCAATGATTGACGTAATTTTTGCAATCCTTGCATTTTTTATTGTCTCTACCCTGTTTCTCACTCGCACAGAGGGCTTACCTGTTAATCTACCTGAGACTGAAACGTCCGAACCACAGGAACCAGCTGACTTTACCGTTACTATCGAGTCGGATGGTAGTTTATTTCTCGATGAACAACCCATAACAGAAGAGCGTTTACGTCCCCAGATTGTTCAACAGCTTGAGCCCGATCAAGAAGCACTCATTACCATCAAAGCGGATGAACAAACCTACCACGGCGAGGTGATTACGGTAATGGATGAATTAAGAGCAATTGAAGGAGCTATTTTAGGGATTGCAACTGTTCCTGAGCCAGTTTCTTCCGAAACAGAATAGAAAACGTCAGCAGCTGGCGACTTGTTGTTTTTGGAATGACTGTCCGGAGCTTGATTAATTGAGGATGGGTTTGTCCTGACTCGTTCCCTAGATCAGCACTCAGAAAACTGGCAAACTGGTATGGTTCTGAAAACACTGTTTTAGCCCCTCTTTACTTTTATGCGCCATATCATTGCAACCGGTTTTGGCTTAGCCCTACTGACAGGTTTAACCGGCACCTATGTTTCTCGCCAGCAGGCCGTTGCCCAAACCGCCAGCCCCACCGGATTAGTGGTTAAGGCCAGCCCCTACAGCGTTGAGGAAACTGAAACCCGGTTTAAACAGGTTTTAGAGGCTAGGAGGCTAAACCTGTTTGCCACCGTTGACCATGCCCAAAATGCCACAGGGGCGGGGTTAGAACTGCGACCCACCCGCGTGGTGATCTTTGGTAACCCCCGCCTGGGGACACCCCTGATGCAGTGTCAGCAGTCCATGGCCATCGATTTACCCCAAAAGGTACTGATTTGGGAAGACGAGCAGGGTCAGGTGCAGCTGGCCTACAACGATCCGCAATATTTGGGCGGTCGCCATCGTTTGGATGGCTGTGGTGTTGAGGTGCTGAAGACAGTGTCAGGCGCGTTGAATAATCTGACTGACGGTGCGCTGGCAGGGCCTGGCTAAAACCGCTCGGCCGAAGCCACTAGCTGCAACTGCTCCTGACTGACCCAGCGGCTGTGCTGCCCGTTGGCAATTTTGCACAGGTAGTAGCTGCCGTCATCCAGCAGGACCTCGATCGCTTCGACGGTCCACGGCTGATCGAGAAATCGGACGGTGTCTCCAACCGAGGGCACCCAGCTGCGGGCACCGGTTGAGGGTTTGCGGGCGAGCAAATAGTCGATGTCCTGCCACAGTCGGGTAGCGATCCGTTGCAAGAGCGGTGTGATCGCGTCGATGATGGCGGCAAGGATCAGCGTGCCCAGGAGCATGGGGGGGAGTGCGATCGCATACCTCACCCCGTCCCCCTCAACCACCAGCCCCAGGGTCCGATCCACAACAAAATAGTGCACCAAGAAAAAGCTGTAGCTGTGTTTACCCAGCCCCAAGGCCAGATGGCGCAGCCCCCCGGTCGCCGTCAGCCAGCGGCAAACCACCAGCCCCACTAGCCCCAGCCCCAGGGGCACCAGCAGATCACAAACCACCCACCCCAGCCGATAAAACTGACAGACAAACCCAATCCCATAGAGGATTAGACCCACCTGCAGCGCCCTAGCCTGGGGCCAAAAAAGGACGCCACGCCCGTGCTTATAGGCTTGGGCCACCGCCATCCCCACCACAAATGTGCTCAGCTTGGCCAGCAGCACATAAAACGGCAGTGGTCCCTGGGGCGTATCCAGCAGTGTATAGGTGGGCTGCCCCCCAAAGGCGTAGGTCGCCAAAGTGCGATACCCCAAGGTAATCACGACACTCGCCACCACCAGGTTACGCCCTCCCCAGCGATACATCAGCTGGTATAGCCAGGGAAAACACAGGGTAAATCCTAAAATCAGCGGAATAAACCACCAGAGACCGCCGATGGGCAGCAGTACGCTGCCGCCATAGCCATAGATCAGGGGGAAGGTGGACGCTGCAAAAAAGTGCCAGGCCGAAGGGCCATCGCTTTGGGTAGCCGCACCCATCATCCACAAAATTGGGTAGGAGACCAAAGCCACCGTCCACAGCGGCCAAAGCAGCCGCAGCAGACGTTTTTGCCAAAAGGCCAGCCAGTCAAACGAGCGCTGCCGGATGGTGAGCACCAGGCTAAACCCGCTGATTAAAATAAACACATCCACAAACTGGAACCCAAATAGGGCAGGAGTGCCGAGCACATGGCCCCACCCCGAAAGGGTCTCAAGATCGCCCCCAGGGATGAGCTGTTGCAAATTATCCCCGAGACCAGTGGGCTGGGGGGTGTAGCGATACTGGGTAAACAGCATCTGGGCCTGGTACAGAAAGATCATAACGGCGGCAACAATGCGCAAACCGTCCAACCAAGCCAGCCGCGTCGCCCCCGCTGAACGATAAAAACGACGAGTCATAGATTATTCCTAGATTAGTCCTGTGGATGTGCCCTCAAATCTTTGCCGTCTCCGGTAGGACATAGGCCGTTTCTAGCTGAGTCAGGGAAGTTGCCCGTGGGGTGACCACCCAGTCGGTCTTGCCGTGCAGATGGTCGTAGAGTGCCACCACCGCAATCATGTTCTTCAGGAGAGCATAAACGGGAACCACCAAGGCGTACTGCAAAAAGTAGTATTTCGGATAGTGACAACACCCAACTTTGGCGGTCACCATCAGTTTGTAGAGACTGCTAAAAAAGGTAATGGCCGTCGCCAGCAACAAAACAGCATTGTCGGCAAAACTTACGGTCCCCATCAGTAGCCAGCTACTAAAAACAATCGGCAGAATCTGCACCGACAAAATTGGAAACAGCTCCCGGTAGTAAAGCAGATGGGTCCAGATCAGCTTTTGACCCAGAGTGAGCTGGGATGATTTCCAAAATCGTTTTTGGTACCGCAGACTCACCTCCAGCCATCCCTGGGACCAGCGTTTGCGCTGGGACCAAAAGGCGCTGATGTGGTTGGGGGCCAGTTCCGTCACCGTAATGCTGCGGTCATGGACAATTCGATAGCCGTGGAGCAGGGTGCGCACCGACGCGTCAATGTCTTCGGTCAGCATAGTGGGGTTAAAGCGAACCCGCTGCAGTACCGCTGTGCGCCAGTAGCCGTTGGACCCCCCAAACAGGGCCGTATCCACCATCAGCGACTTGGCAGAGTGGCTGACGCCGTAGATGGTTTCAAACTCCACCGCGATCAGACGGGTGAGCAGGTTTTCACGCCGGTTGCGGATCAGGTTGCGGCCTTGGACCACGTCGTAGCCGTTGGCGATCCAGCGCCCGGCCCGCTCAAAACAGTCTGGGGCCGGATGGTGGTCCGCATCCAAAATGCAGGTGATCTCCCCCGTTACGATGTCCAGGGCCGCGTTGATATTTTCAGCTTTGGATCGGCTCCCCTCCACCCGGTAGGGACGAAAGTTAGGATATTTCCAGACCAGGCGCGCCAGGGTTTGCTCAATGGGCAGCGCCACGGGGCTGTTGTAGGCCAAAATCACCTCGATACCGGCCTGGGGCGGGTGGACTCGATTGAGCAAGTGGTCCAGGGTTTCTAAAATGATGTCCTGCTCGTTGGGTAAATAGGCCGCCACAATAAAGGAACAGCGGGGCAGCGACTGACTGTTTGACAGCCCTGCTCCACGAATACCCAGTCCCTGTTTTAGTAGACACCTTAAACGCTCAGGTCGTGCAGGCGGCAACGGTGACCGCTCGGCAAAGCGACGCCAAACCGCTGCGGTGGATTCTGCCATGGACATGGCCGCACTGGTCAAATACAGGGCGACTAGGGAAACATGCAGCCACCTCAAAGATGTACCACCTAGCTCCAGAATGTAATAGCAAACAATGGTAGGTAAACCAATTAGGAGCACATGGACAAAGATTAGCTTGCTGGCGATTTGCCAGCGCTCGTTGGCAAATCGCATCTGGCTACGAACTGATGGGTCAGCCCCAGCGCCGTCGCACATAGTAGTCTGTTTTTGCATGTAACCCCCTCTGCAGGCGTCCGATCAAACTGTGAAGCACAAACACACTGCCTAGCTGCCATGCAAGGGCATGACCTGCGGATTACAACCCGCTACACTTTCAACCCAAGAAACGGTCAAGACACGTCGCTGATAAACCATCAAATCAACATTTTTTGATACGTTTCGTAACTTGACTGCCAATTTTAACCCAATGTTAAGTTCATGTTAATTTCTGTACATACGTACATTTAGCGGACGGTACGCCTACTCTGCCCTTAGACGGATAAAATTCTTTTTTATGATTTGGCTTTGCCTCTTCTTGGGAGGGTTTAGTCCAAAAAATCCTGATGTGGAGCAATTTTGATAGATCTAATAAATCGTCTAAATCCCCAGGGCAATCATTGAGGGCAGCCTAAGTCTGGGGTTTTTCAACCGTTGGGCACCTATGCTTAAAGCAGCAGTCAGCTCACTTGAAAAGTCCATGGCGAAGCAAAAAGTCCGTACCTCCTCTACCGCCGGTGACCCTACCCAGGAGAAATCAAAAAAAAATAAAGCCACCAAAGAGGTCGCAGCAAAGGGTAAAACCCAACCAGGGAAGCCCGCCCAGGTAAAATCGCACAAAATCAAAAAAAAGCTAAACAAGTCTACCTATGAGACCGAGCTAGAGCGGTTGCAGCTAGAGCTGGTCA
Source organism: Cyanobacteria bacterium P01_H01_bin.26 (assembly GCA_038748225.1). Taxonomy (GTDB): domain Bacteria; phylum Cyanobacteriota; class Cyanobacteriia; order Phormidesmidales; family Phormidesmidaceae; genus Leptothoe. The sequence goes on from JBCDJC010000002.1 coordinate 10,055, forward strand.
AAATGCAGGCATGGGTCAAACATACGGGGCTAAAAGTTATTGTTTTGTTTGAAGGCCGAGATGCCGCCGGCAAAGGCGGTGTGATCAAGCGGATTGCCGAATGTCTCAACCCTCGTGGTTGTCGCGTTGTGGCCCTGGGCACGCCCACAGAACGAGAGAAAACCCAATGGTATTTTCAACGCTATGTCAGCCAGCTGCCAGCGGCGGGTGAGATTGTTATCTTTGACCGCAGCTGGTATAACCGGGCAGGGGTTGAACGGGTAATGGGCTTTTGTACCCACACCGAATACGCCGAGTTTATGCGCACCTGTCCCGAGTTTGAACACATGCTGCAACGCTCGGGCATTATCTTGATCAAGTATTGGTTTTCCGTTAGCGACAAAGAACAGGAAAAGCGATTTCAAAACCGGATTGACGACCCCACAAAACGATGGAAACTCAGCCCGATGGATCTAGAGGCGCGGGCTCGCTGGGTCGAATATTCCAAAGCCAAAGACGACATGTTTGCCATGACCGACACCACCAGCTCCCCCTGGTACGTGGTGGATGCCGACAATAAAAAGCGGGCCAGACTAAACTGCATTAGCCATCTGCTCAGTTTGATTCCCTACGAAGCTCTACCCTACGAGCCCATCGTGCTACCGGCTCGGCAACAGGCAATTGACTACGAACGTCCGCCTAGGGAAACACAGCGCATGGTGCCTAGGGACTATTGACCAGGGGCGACCGCCCGATCAAGCACCGTTGGCGTCTATCCAATAGCCGCCGTACAGCAGCAGCATGAGGGAAGGGACCAGCGCCATGGCCACCAGTCGAAACCGGATCCCGGTTTGAATAAACCGATAGAGTACCCCCACTACCCCTAGGGTGACCAGGGCCGTAAACGCCATGGGCCAGGTGACGCTGATGGGCTGACCCAGGAGCTGGTAGCCCAGGGGAACAATCAGAGCCAGGACAGCCAGGGTGCTGTAAATTTGGGCAAACCAGCGGCTGTATTGCCAAACCTGTCCTGGGGATAGCAGCTGGATTAAATAGCTGATGAGAATACAAACGCCCGCCAACGTGGGCAACAGTCCGGTCCAGGAGACGCTACCGGTGAGGGTATAAAACCCCAGGGGCAGCGCCAGCCAGCACACGGATACCTGGGCGATGGTCGGATTTTGCCACAGCGGCCCCACCAGGTTGGGGACGACCACTATCCACCAGGGCAGACAGCCTACGATCAGGCTCAGCACCGGCTGCCAGTGCGGATGGGGTCCAAAGAAGGTCTCCTGCCAAAACAGCTGGCGGGTAGCTGACCAGAACTCTGGCAAATGGGTACTGCCATGGACAAACCAAAACCCACCCAAGCCGATACCCATCGTCGCTGCAGCCGCACTGTGACGCCAGTGGATATAGTAGTTTTGGGGACCAAAAAGCAGCACATAGGCCCCCACTGACAGTGGCAGCACCAGACATAGCAGTCCCCGACACAGCACGCCTAGCGCCAACGACCCAGCCAGCCCGTATAGCGCAATGGGCCGCTTATCCAGGTGATAGAGCAAAATACAGTAAATAGCCGACAGCTCAAAGGTGGCCAAAAATATCTCGGCGGACAGGTAGCGGCTGCAGGCCAGTACCAGGGGACAAGATAAATAGATGAGCCCGGCAAACAGTCCCACCTGGGTGGAGCCAAACAGGCGTAGGGCAATGCGATAAACCAAAACCACCTGTAGAACAATGTTGACCTGGACAAAAAAACGCGCCCCAAATGGGTTTATCCCCCATAGCGTCATTCCTAAGCTGGTAAACCAAAGGGGCAGGGGCAGGTGACTAACTTTATGTACCCCCGGCTGGGGATGCATAAAGTTTTGCCTGGCCAGCATGTCGCGGCTAATATCGACAATGATAGTTTCGGTTCCCGTGATGGCCCACAGGTGCAGGTTGTACAACAGCACAACGAGCACCACCGCCAGCAGCAAATACAAAAAACGGTCAGGTCGACTGGTTACTGGAGGCATGGCTGCGGAGTAAACATGTCCCCACCATTACATCACGCTACCGTAGGCTCCGCAGATTGGCCGAGCGATAGGCCGGACGGCGAAACGGGGAGATGATTGGATCATCTCCCCGTTTGGCTCCCTGCCAAGGTCTACTTAAGAGGCATCAGATTGCAGAGACGTTACATGCACCGTCCCTGCAATCTGACGTTTACCTACATTTAGTAATAGTTACCAATTTTACGGTGGTGAACGGCGGTCATGGCCTCATCCTTTGAGACCTTGCCATCTTCAACGGTGGAATAGACCAGCCAGTGGTCGTTTAGTTCCATGCGAGTGGAGACCTTACATTCTAAATAGGCCAGGGCATCTGCCAGAATAGGCGACTGATTCTCCGCTGGACGGGTGCGAATACCGGCAAAGCGATCGGCACCGGGGGGAAACCGCTTGAGGAAATGCTTCATCAGAGCCAGGTGGTTCCCTTCCTCGAGGATATTCAAAACAAAGGTATCGCCCACCTGCAGCAGCGACTCAATCGCCCGGTCCTTGGCCACGGCAATGGTAAAGCCCAGGGGCTTAAAGCTGGCTTGGGATATCCAGGAGGCCAGCATGGCGCTGGTAACTTCGCCCTTGGCAGCTGTGATGATGTACAGACCACTGCTAATGCGTCCGAGGGCCTTTTGCAAATCGGCGTCCAGGGACTTGATTTTTTTGACTTTTTTGGCCTGGGCCAGGCCCTGACCCAGGTCAGTGCCGGTCTCATCACAGAGTTGGTACAGGGATTCGGATGGCGTGTCCTTAACCCGGATGGGGTCAAAGGCCACCTTGAGGTCGAGATCCTGTAGCTTGCTTTGTAGGGTGTCAATGGGTTCGTCATCCCCACCGTAGGATTCAAACAGACCAAAGGTTTGCTTGCTGTTCACAGCAGCCAAAATTGTGCTAAAGGCGGTCTGGGCTTCCTCTAGAATCTGCCCCGATGTGGGCGGCATCCCGATCAAAATCCCCTTAGCTCGACCGACTAGCTCGTTGACATCGTGGGGGTCGGCCAGACGCATGTCCATCATTTCGACGGCGACGCCGGTTTTGGTGATGCCCTTGGCTAGGGCCTGGGAGATGCGATCGCAATACCCATAGTCCGACACATAGAAAATCGCCACCAGGTTCTCGGCCTTGCTCTTCTCATTACTCCAGCGGCGATAGCGACCGGTGAGTTCTTCTACGTTGTAGCGCAGCAGGGGACCGTGCCCTGTAGCAATGGTACTAATCTCCCCTAGCTTCTCCATCCGCTTCATCGCAGAGATTACCGAGCGAGCATTGGGAGCCATCAAACACTCGTAATAAAAGCGATAGTCAGGGGACAGGGCGTCGAGATCTTCATCAAAGGTATCATCGGTGCAGTAGTGTGCACCAAAGGCATCACAGGTGTAGAGAATGCCGGTCTTTTGATCATAGGTAAAAATGGTGTCAGGCCAGTGGAGGTTGGGGGCGCTGACAAACTCCAGCACATGGCCATTGCCTAGGTCCAGGGTGTCGCCGCTTTTTACCAGCTGCGACTCAAAGGGTTGGTGTACTAGATCTTCCAAGAACTTAACCGCAACCTTAGCACCGACAACGATTGCCTGGGGTGCCAGGTCCAACACATCTTTCACCAGACCGCTGTGGTCCGGCTCCGTGTGGCTAATCACAATATAGTCAATTTCTTTGGGGTCAATCAGCCCCGTCAGCGCGTCCATATAGAGCTGCTGAAACTTAGCGTGGGAGGTGTCTACCAGCGCCGTCTTTTCCCCGCGCACCAGGTACGAATTGTAGGTAGTGCCATTCTGCAACCCAAACTCAATATCAAACCGATCCCGGTCCCAGTCCAGACAGCGAATGGTTGTAGTGTCAGCAGCGATCTCACCCACAGTGAGCGTGAGCCGCTTTTCAGCGGGTTTGGCGGTATTTGGAGCAGCTACAACCATAGGGTACCTCGCTATATATCCACAGAGCCGTCCCAGGACAGGCCCATTTAGCAACTATGATGTTGCTTTAGTCTCTATTGTGTATCAAAACATTCTCTTTTGCAGCCTATTTTTTCTGGGGCACCCGATAAGCAAACTCGATATCCCGCAGCAAATAGTGATGGCAACCACCAATAGGCCAGGAACTAGCATCGCTACCAGAACAGGCTGAAACCATCTAAGCTGACAAAAATCTAATCGTGGTATGGAACCTCAAAAAATGCTAGATGAGTTAATCCATAACGTTTAGTCCGCTTTAGCTCCAGCCCCTTTATTGAAATCGGCTGCCAATACTTGGGTGTGTACTCCGCCACCACCGCGGCTCCCAACGCTAGCAGTTCTTTTTGCACCAACGTTTCTAATACCTGGGCATATAACCCCGCTCCATAGGGTGGGTCAAAATATACTCGGTCAAACGGCGGCAGCTCCAGCTGGGCAAGCTTTTTCACCACATCCCCCCGAATCACCTGAAACGTCTGCCCAGGCTTTACCACCATTTGCCAGTTGGCCTGAATCACTCGACAGGCGGCCCCCGATTGTTCAATGCCAACAACCGCACTGGCCCCTCGACACAGGGCTTCTGCCCCCATCGCTCCGCTCCCCGCACACAGGTCTAGCCAGCGACAGCCGTCGATCTGTCCATGCCAACTGTTAAACAGAGCCTCACGCACTTTTGCCAGAGTTGGTCGAGTAGCCTCTCCTGGCAGGGTTTTGATCGGGCGGTTGCCGTAGATGCGAATGGCCATTAGCAAATGGGAAAGAGACAGGAGAAGGGGAAAGGGAAAAGGGGAATAGCACGGGTCACATTAGGCGGAGTCTGACCTTACAAATAAGAACACCAGTCGCTCCAGCCACCGGGGTAGAGCTTGCCCATGGGTTTACCTGCAACAACTTGGGAAAATAAATTCACACAGGCCGTCACCCCTGAACCACAGTACACAATTACCTCATCAGCATCATCCACTGCCCGCCAATGGTGGGCTAGTTCATCGGCAGATTTCAGCAGTCCCGCATCAGAACTAATGTCCTGCCAAAAGTAGTTCACTGCTCCTGGTACAGATCCCGCAATCGGGTCAATGGGTTCGCGCTCGCCGCAAAACCGATCTGCTGAGCGAGAATCAATCACCATGGTGCCAATGTCATCTTTGTGCTGTCGCACATAGTCAATGTCTACAAGCCAGTTGGACTGGAGCTGGGGCACAAAGCGACCCACCTGAGGACCGGGTGTTTCGTCACTTAGGGGCAGCCCCGCGTCAGTCCAAGCATTGATACCACCATCCAACAGGGCAATACTCTCGTGGCCCAGGTAGCGCAGCATCCACCAGAGACGGGCGGCAAAGGCAAACTGAGAGGCATCGTAGATAACAACGGGTGTCTGGGGGCGAGACTGGATGCCCATGAGGTTTAGAGTCTCAACAAACTTGGGCCAGGGGGGCAGCGGATGGCGACCGCCGTGTTTTTGGACAGGGCTGGAGAGATGTTTGTTTAGGTCTAGATAGTAGGCACCGGGTATATGGCCCGTGTCGTACTGCTGCTGGCCCAGCTCTGGTTCTGGTAGAGAAAATCGACAGTCGATAATCACTAAACCGCTGTTGAGGTGGTCAGCTAGCCACTGAGGACTAACGACAGGGGTCAGATCGATGGGGGAATCTAGGGATGGGGCCAAGGGTTTAGTGCATTAGCAACTGTGGTGTTCATTATAATTCTGAGGTTGCTGATTAGCGGTAGCGGGTAAATGGGCAAGGATAGCTCTAAGGGTCTTATTCCTGAGATCACGGGGGACGGTTCGGCGACGTTCTACTCGGAGGAGTTTGGTGAGCATTTCCACTGTCGCCACGGAGCCTACACTGACGCTCGACGCAACTATGTAGAGGCGGCGAATATTGCTGAGCTGGCAAAGGCGGAGCAACTGGCGATTTTAGATGTATGCTACGGGCTGGGGTATAACACGGCGGCGGCGCTGGACACCATTCAGCGGGTAAATCCTAGCTGTCGGGTAACGATTCGGGCGTTGGAGATCAATGCGGGGGTGGTTCAAGATGCGATCGCACACCAGTCCTCAAACGTTCCGCTCCAACCCTGGTCCCCGGCCACTCAGCACATACTCACAACCCTGGCAGCCGACCATCGTTACCAAAGCCCCACCTTAGATATCCAGCTCCTCATAGGCGATGCCCGTCAAACGCTGCAGCCCCTGGAAAACCAAGGCTGGCAGGCCGATGCTATTTTATTTGATCCCTTTTCTCCCACCCGCTGTCCCCAGCTGTGGACCGTGGAGTTTTTTGAGCTGACGGCCCGCTGTCTGGCCGATAGGGGCATTTTGGCCACCTACTCCTGCGCGGCGGCGGTCCGGACGGCCATGGCCTTAGCAGGACTCCGCATCGGCTCGCTGCCGGGGGCCGGGCGTAAATGGCCCTGCACCATCGCCACCAAAGACCAGCGGCCCCTGCCAGGTCTATCAAAACAGGAGCAAGAGCACCTGCAGACGCGGGCGGCGGTTCCCTATCGCGACCCCACCCTGAGCGCCCCCGCCGAAACGATTGTGGCCCGACGCGAGCAGGAACAGCAGGGGTGTACATTGGAGCCCACTGGGGTTTGGCGACGCCGCTGGTTGCGGGCAGATCGACGGTGACCCATAACCCCTGAGTAAAATGTGGGCCAGCGCACTTGGGAAGTCTAACCGCCGCGCGGTATACTCCTCCCGTAATTTTTGTGGTTTCGGCAGGTACTCTGGGGTTTTCTATGGCTGACTCATTGGCGGTGGCGGTATTAGCAGCAGGTAAGGGAACTCGGATGCGATCGCGCCTGCCCAAGGTGCTCCATCCCCTGGGGGGCCGTACCCTGGTAGAAAATGTGCTGGCCAGCCTGGACCAGGTACAGCCGGAACGCCAGATCGCCATTGTTGGCTACCTGGCCGAGGAGGTCCGGTCTGCCCTGGCCCACCTGGGCGAGCTGGAGTTTGTCGAGCAAACCGAACAGCTGGGTACTGGCCATGCGGTACAGCAGGTGATACCTGCCCTGGCCGGATTTGAAGGCAACCTGCTGGTGCTCAACGGCGATGTACCGCTGCTGCGCCCCGAGACCATTGCCAAAATGGTGCAAACCCACATTGATAACAACAATGCCGCCACAATTTTAACCGCCCAGTTTGAGGATCCCACGGGATATGGGCGCGTCTTTTGTGATCAAAACCACATTGTCTCTGAGATTATTGAACACCGCGACTGCACCCCCGAACAGCGCAACAACCGGCGAATCAACTCAGGCATTTACTGTTTTAACTGGCAACAGCTGATGACGGTGCTGCCCCACCTCAAAGCCGACAACGACCAAAGCGAATATTATCTAACCGATGTGGTGAAGGACCTCGCTCCGGTGATGGCGCTAGATGTCAACGACATTGAAGAGATTTCTGGCATCAACAACCGCAAACAGCTCTCCGATGCGGCCACCGTCCTACAGCGACGCATTAAAGATGAGCTGATGCTGTCTGGTATTACCATGGTCAACCCCGACAGCATTACCATCGATGCAACGGTCACCGTTGAGCCTGATGTGGTGATTGAGCCTGAAACCCATCTGCGCGGCACCACCACCATTGCCGCTGGCTGCCACATTGGCCCGAGCACCCTGATTGAAAACAGCACCATCGGTGCCGGGACCACCGTTCGCTATTCTGTTATTAGCGACAGTACGGTGACAGGAGCCGGACAGATTGGTCCCTATGCCCACCTGCGCGGTCAGGCTGTTATCGGGGAAAGCTGCCGCATTGGTAACTTTGTTGAGGTCAAACAGTCCACACTGGGCAACAATACCAATGCCGCCCACCTGGCCTACTTGGGCAATGCCACCCTGGGCAATAAGGTCAACATTGGTGCGGGCACCATCACGGCCAACTATGACGGTGTTAACAAACATCCAACCGTCATTAAGGACAACACCAAAACTGGCTCCAACAGCGTGCTGGTGGCGCCGGTTACCCTGGGGGAAAATGTGACGGTTGGCGCCGGTGCGGTAGTCACTAAAGACGTGGATGATAACTGTTTGATTGTGACCCGTGGAGAACGGCGGGTGATTCCTAACTGGCGGCCCAGGACCATGGGCAAACAGCAAAGTTAAAGGGCGGGGTCACGCGCCTAGGGATTGCTCCAGATGATCCAGACCAATCGGGCCACCAGCCAGGCCAGTAGGGCGTAAACTGCGATCGCAATCAGCGCGCTCAAATCAAACGTACGGCTAGGATCTAGCACAGGGGTTTGAAACAGCGTCGCAAACGGCGCTACAAAGATATTGGAAAGGCCGTAAATAAACCTAGCAAATAGATTTTCCGGGTTTGCCCCCGTCAGACGGAGGATAAATCGCAGCAGCAGCAAAATTTCCAGTGCCCCAGCCAAATAGTAAATAAAGTTAACGATTTTTCTCAGGGTGGCGTTTCGCCGAGAAATCGTACGACGCTGCGGCGGTCTTAGCGGGTCTACGTTTGACTGTCTTGGGTCAGGGCCGGTCATGGTGGATTAACGTCTAATCTAATAAGGTTATACCAGGCAATGAGCGAAGACCCCACAGAAACCCTCCCCAGGGACTATCGCACCCCATGCTTAGGCCCCCGACACCAAGATGCCACCAATAACGATTAGCCCTGCCCCTAGCAAAAGTTGAGCAGGATTTACCGCTCGCCATTCTGAAAAGATAACCAGGGCCAGTCCCGCTGTTACCAGCGTATTCATATTGTATAGCGGGACTAGTTTAGCCAAAGGAGCCTGGTACTTCAGCAGTCCCAAGACGACACAGCCGGTTCCCAATCCCCAGAAAACCCCCTGCATTACAGATGAGAGAACCGCCAGCAGCGACGGTATGTTGCCGGGCAAAAAAACATTAAATAGCACTCCTGCCGCACTAACGGCAATACCAATAACAAACAAATGTCCGCCCACCGACATACCAGCGTTGGTGCTGCTTTTAGCAAATACGCTAGAAACGCCATAGAAAATGGCAGGCAAAAGCCCACCGACAATTAACCCCAACAGGTTTGATGACATCCTAGCTGACCTTTATGTAGAGACAAATTCCCTGTTAGTTTAGGGCACTTGTCTGATGAATTGATGTGTCAGGGGAAGCTTTAGGGACTTGCTGGTAAATAAGGTAGCCGCCAATAGCTCCTTCCCCCTTGCCCTTTACCCCTTCCCCACCCTACTCCGGGGATTTTATTTTTTGCAGATCCCCCATGCCATGAATCATCGGATTATGCCGCTGTTGTCTTCAAGCGAGACTCTGATTGCTTACAATGGGGATGCACCGCTGGCACGACACCCATGAGCCCAGTCATCTCTGCTCCATACCTGATCCTAGACCAGTACCTCGCCCACACCGCCGGTACCGACACCCGCTACGAACTCGTCGATGGAGCCCTGGTTGAAATGCCACCCGAGTCCGATGAAAATCTGAGCATTGCCAGAACGCGGCTGCTAGCCCTAATCAAACACGTTCCTGCTGAGCTAGTGACATGGGGCACTGAAATCGAAATCAGCGGTCGCCGCGTCAGCGGTCGGATTCCTGACCTATTGGTCCACTCTGAAGAGTCTAAAGCCACCCTGGCCCGGACTCAGTGCGCCACCATCACCCACGACATGCCGCCACCGACCCTAGTGATCGAGGTGGTCTCACCCGGCCAGGCCAATCGAGACCGGGACTACCGCTACAAACACACCGAATACGCCGCGCGCACCGTAGCCGAGGACTGGATCGTTGATCCTGAAACTCGTCAGGTTACGATCTGTCGCTGGGATAATGGCATGTACGAAGACACGGTTTATACAGAAGATGAGACCCTTCAGTCTGCGCTGGTTCCCGATTTTGCTCTGACAGTTAATGCTGTATTTGGGAAATAATCTCCTACGCTGTTCTCAAGTCTCCTATGTCCCTGCTGCCCCATCTGTCCCAAATTGCATCGCTGCGTCAGGCCATGGCGACCCAGGTTGACGCTATTATTAACACCCTTCAACCGCTCCAAACAACCTTTGATCTGACCCAGCCCCTGACCGATCTCTCTGCTGCGAGCCACAGTCTTCACCAGGGAGTTTTTCGTCTGATGGTTTTGGGCGATATGAAGCGGGGTAAAAGCACGTTTCTCAATGCGCTGCTAGGAGAGCCGCTGCTACCTAGCAACGTTAACCCCTGTACCGCTTTGCTCACCGTCCTGCGCTACGGTCCCACCCCCCAGGCCACGGTCTACTTTACCGACGGGTCTTCTCCTGAACAGCTAGACATTGCCACCTTTACCCAGCGCTATACCATCGACCCGGCGGAGGCTGCCCGGGACCAGGGAACAACCCCCTTTGCCCATGTTAGCCACGCGGTTATTCACTATCCGCTACCGCTTTTAGAAAACGGGATAGAGATTGTCGATAGCCCTGGCCTCAACGATACCGAGGCCCGTAACCAGCTCTCCCTGGGCTATATCCAAAACTGTCACGCCATCTTGTTTATGCTACGGGCCACCCAGCCCTGTACGTTAGCTGAGCGCCGCTACCTCAGCAACTACCTCCAAAATAAAGGACTGTCGCTATTTTTTTTGCTCAATGCCTGGGACCACATTAAAGATAGTCTCTTAGATCCAGACGATCCCCATGAGCTAGCCCAGGCGGAAGCTCGGCTCCACCAGGTGTTCCATAATACTCTCCAAGACTATTGTGACCACTACGACGAGCGGGTCTTTCCCATCTCTGCTTTGCAGGTACTGCGTCAGCGGATAAAGTCTCCAGATACCCCCATTTCAGATCTGGGATTTTCGCGGTTTTTGACCACCCTTGAGCGGTTTTTGACCCATGAACGGGCACTGGCTGAGTTCCAGCCGGTGGTGGCCCTTTCCCAACGCACGCTGGCTGAGCTCACGGAAAAAGTAGAGCTGCGCCAAACCCTGCTAGGTCAGACCGTAGCTGAGCTCAAGCACAGTATTTTGCAGCTCGCTCCGGTGTTTGAGCAGCTGGTGATGATTCGCGATCGGTTTCAACAAGAGATTCGGGAAAGTTGCGATCGCAACGCCACCACAATCACCACCGCCTTTAAAGACTTTATTCTCAACCTAGAAACCACCTTTGAGCAGGACTTTGCCCCCTATCAGCCCGATCTCTCCCTGGTAGATCTCGTCAGTCCCGCCGGTCGCCAACAGTTTAACCAATCCCTAGAAATCGCCTTTCAACGCTACCTTAACGATCGGCTGCACCGCTGGAGCCGCACCCTGGAGCCCACCCTCAGCGCTGCCTTCCAGGCACTCTCCGCCAGGGCCGCCCACTATGGCACCTCCTACACCCAGCTCACCCAGCAAATCCTCACCACCCTGAGCGGCCAGTCGGTACAGCTGCCCTTCGACAACACCCAGCCCAGCTGGGCCGAATGGGCCATCAACGCCCTCAACCAGCCAGCCGACACCCCCGAGGTCAACGCCGTTCTGGCCAGTATCGATCTGCAAAGTATCCTGGTCAACCTGGCCGCTGCCATCGGTGCTAGCCTGTTGGCCTCCAGTCTCATTAGCGCCGTGGCCGGTCCCATTACCCTGGGGATTGCCAGTCTCGGCATTGGCGCCCTCCAAATCGACCAGACTCGTCGGGCTCTGGTTCAAGCCGCCCGCCAGGAACTCAGCACCCACCTGCCCCGCATTGCCGCTGAACAGCAGCAGTCCATCCACGCCGCCATCGTCCGTTACTTTCGTGACTACGAACAGTCCGTCATCAGCCGCCTCGATGCCGACATCAACGCCCGTAAAACCGATTTAGAAACATTGCTCGCCCAAAAACAAGATCAAGAACGCCACAGCCACAGCGAGCTAGAACAGCTCCAAACAGCCCTCACCCAGATACACCACGCCACCCAAACCATCCACCACCTCCACACCCAAATCCCGTAGGGGCACCCCCCGTGGTTGCCCTATCCCCGTGGTTGCCCCCGGCCACCCCACCCCGTAGGATGGAATCCGTTGCCCGCCCCACCGCCATGCCCGATTTCAAACCCAACGACGGTCGTCTCTATGCCCCCGCTACCGAGCGTAACCGCGAGGCCATTTTAGCGGTACTAGAGCGGGTTTTACCCAGCCCCGGCACCGTATTAGAAATCGCCAGCGGTACCGGCGAACATGCCAGCTTTTTTGCCCCCAAGCTCGCCCCCCGGCGCTGGTGGCCCAGCGATATCAGCGCGCCGATGCTCAAAAGCATTGCCGCCTGGGCGCAGGCCACCAAAGCACGATACCTGCTGCCCCCCATCGAGCTAGATGTGCGCGCCCAGCCCTGGCCCGTCGAAACCGATAACAAACGCTCGGTCGACGCCATTGTCAACATCAATATGATTCACATTGCCCCTTGGCAAGCCTGCGAAGCCCTCATCACCGGAGCCGAACGGGTGTTACCTACTAACGGCGTGCTCTATCTATACGGTCCCTTCAAACGCAACGGCGAACACACGGCCCCCAGCAACGCCACCTTTGACACCTGGCTCAAGGAACAAACCGCCGACTGGGGGGTGCGCGACCTAGAAGCGGTCGAAAAATTGGCCAACGTTCATCAGCTGGTGCTGCAAGAGATCGTCGAAATGCCCGCCAACAATCTTTCCCTGGTGTTTTCTAAACTGTCCTAGTCCTGGGACGCCCGACCCCATTTATGCGATTTGCAGTCTGCCATACCGTCTGCAGCCGTTTTCCCCATTACGATAAAGCCCTAACTGCTTACGGGGTGACAACGTCGTGGAAAAGTCGCTACAGCGCATCATGATTGGGGTTGGCTTTTTCATTACCACCGTGATTGTGGCCGTGATTGGCTATGTGGTGGCTGGCTGGGCCTTGATGGATGCCATTTATATGGTGGTGATTACCATCTTTGGCGTTGGTTATGGAGAAGTAAAACCACTGGAATCCAACAGCATCAAGGTATTTACCATTTTGGTAATTATTGCTGGAGTCCTGTCGGTCACCTACATTATCTCTGGTGTCGTGCAGTCCGTGGCAGCTGGGGAAATTCGTCAGGCACTGAGTCTTAAACGTATGAGTGAAACCATTACAAACTTAAAGGGGCATGTGATTATCTGCGGCTACGGGCGGATCGGACAGCTGCTGGCACAACAGCTTCAGCAGGATAGGCTGCCATTTGTGGTGGTAGATTCAGATCCGCGCCGGATCGCTCTGGGGCAGGAAAAAGGGTATCTCATGCACCTGGGTAACGCCACCGATGAAGCTAGCCTGGAGACGGTGGGGATTCACCGGGCGCGGGCTTTAGCTACAGTTCTACCGGACGATGCGGCCAATGTATTTATTACGCTGACGGCCCGGGAGCTGAGCAGTCAAATTGCTATTTTGGCTCGAGGTGAGATGCCATCCACTGAAAAAAAGCTGCGGCTGGCCGGGGCGAATCATGTGGTACTGCCCGCCAGCATTAGCGCCGGGCGGATGGCAAATCTGTTGATCAACCCCGCCGCTGAAGATTTTTTATCCCAGGGAGAAGGCCGTACAGCTCTCAACCAGCTGCTGGGGGAGATTGATATTCAGCTTAGCGAACTGCCCATTGAAGCTCAATCTAGTCTGGTGGGAGCGACCATTCGAGATATCGAAACCCAGGGCCACGGCACCTTTATCATTGTGGCCCTGCGGCGGCACTCGGGAGAGATTCTGGTCCATCCTAAACAAGATACGTATTTAACCACCGGTGATGCGCTCATTCTCATGGGCCACCAGGGGGACCTACCTTCGGTAATCAAACGTCAGCTGATTAAGCCCGAGCTGCGCTACCGTGGCGCTAAGGTCAGATGATGGTGAGGTTACCGGGTCTCAACGGTAATCACCTGGGGCGGTGTGGAGTCCGGCGGATAGCGTAAAATCACATCTACGCGACGCTGTTCTTGGGGGGCCAGGGTTAGGGTGGTCAGGGGTTCCCCCCGCTGACCCTGCAGCTGCACCAGGTGAACGTTACGAATGCGGGGGAATCCCCCATCGTCCCGGTACCTGACCTGGACAGGCCCTCGAAAAAAGGTGCGGTTGGGGGGTTCCTCAAAAAACTGCAGCCCCTCCGTCGATAGCTGGTCCTCTTTGACCGGTGTTTCAAAGGTGACACTGACCGTTTGGGGGCTATCGGTGGGGTTGTACAACGGCAGTGACAGACTGTAGGCAACACCGTAGTTGCCGTGGGCCTGGTAAGCGGTGTCACCGTAGCGCACCAGCATCGGCGCGCTTTGATTTTGGCCCGTGCCCAGCTGACCGGCATACAAAGTACTCACACCGTAGGAGATGGCCTCGCCGGGGGCTGGAATGGTGAGGCTGTCGCTGTCGCTATCCGTGGCGGTGGCGGTCCAGCTAGCCCCCTGGGCAACACCGGCAACACGACCGTAGATCACCTGGCCTGGGTTGTCAGTAATGGGGGTGGGGGCGCGATCGCGCGGTCCCGCCAACCCCGATTCCCTTAAAATTGTCTCCCACTGGGCCAGGGATGGGGCCATCTCGGTCCCATTCCCATCCACATTGGCCGATTCAGCCAAACTCGCCACATGGACCGGGCCGCTGCTGTCTAGTTCCACCAGCGTTGAGCGACCGTTAATCGGTGGTTCAAACTCAGCCACCGGGATCGGTGCATTTAGCAATAGGGCACTGGCCCCAGGGGCTACCACCAGCTGGGGTGGAAACAGGGCCTGCCGTGCCCCCTGGATCAGATCCCCCATGGCCCGACTGCCTGGACCGGCAAACACCGGATTGCGCGGTGAAAATGGCACAAAGCTAGGCAGCTGGATAAAGGGCGCATCGGGCTGGCTAAGGTAGCTGGCCCCCGCCAGCACATTCACCGTCACCGCCTCCACCCCAGGGTTATGCACTAAAACGGCCACATAGAGAGAGCTTAGATCCTCGGGATCGTCCGCCCTGTAAACATGGTGGGCAAATACATCAAACCGGCCCTCAAAGGCAAAATCCAAATGCGCTTCCGACTGGGCCATACCCGCTGGCGGAAACGTCGACAACAGAATGCCCGGCTCCCCCACTAGTTCGGGACTGTTGCTATTAAAGACAGGCACCGTATCTAGCTGGGCTGGCAGCGGTCGAACTTCCTGGGGACGCACAATGGGCGGGGCTTGGGCAATGGGGGCAAAAAACATGGGAAACAGACGATGAGGCAAGATAATTATCCTACGCCATTCAAATGCTCAATAATTTTTAGAAAGTCAAACTCAATAACAGCCCGGTTAGCTGGGGTAATCAGGGGCACATGGACAAATAGGGCCACGGACGACCGGTGTTCTAAATGACGCAGAACCCGGTAGTACAGACGGTTACACACAAAGTTACCGGCATCATGGCTAATGCGGGTGTGAATTGTTTGTTGGGTCAGCATCTGTAGATCAATCGGGGTGGCTAGCTGCCGGTCTTTGTAGGTTCCCCACTGTTCTACGGTCAGCGTTTTCCGCGTTTCTGCCATGCCACAGCAGAGCACCACCTTGGGCCGATGCTGGACAATGTGAGCGATCACCTGCATCGGTGCAAAGTCAAAATTCACCGGCAGCGATCGCAACATCAAAGCGTTGGCAGGCAGCCGGGTGGCTACCTGCTCCAGCAGACTATCGCTGGTGTTGATGCGCTGGTGCTCCTTCCACGGTCGAAAACTAGTAATCAGTATGGGTGCCATTGTCCAGCATTGTCCAGCATCGACCCGTTCAAATCTATTCATCCTAGGGCCAAGCCGATAGTATAGAGCAGTAGTGTTTGCCAAAGGTCTAGTATGCCGACCATCGCTGTGATTGATTACGACATGGGTAACCTGCACTCGGCCTGTAAAGGTCTGGAGTTTGCCGGGGCCACACCGATAGTGACTGACCGGCCCGACGTGCTGCACCAAGCCGATGGGGTGGTACTGCCCGGAGTAGGAGCCTTTGACCCGGCCATGCGCCATCTGTGCGATCGCAGCCTCACCCAGCCCATTCGTGACATCATCGCCAGCGGCAAACCCTTCCTCGGTATCTGTGTGGGTTTACAGCTGCTGTTTGAAGCCTCTGAAGAAGGGGTGGAACCCGGTATTGGTATTCTCAAAGGCACCCTCCGCAAGTTTAAGCCAGAACCCGGTATTACCATTCCCCACATGGGCTGGAACCAGCTCCAGCTGACCCAGCCAACCCACCCCCTTTGGGAGACGATCGCATCTGACGATTGGGTCTACTTTGTTCACTCCTACTACGCTGAGACCACCGATCCCACCATTGTTACCGCCACCGTCACCCACGGTAGCCAGACGGTCACCGCCGCCGTCACCAAAGATAACCTCATGGCCGTCCAGTTCCACCCCGAAAAGTCCGCCAAAACAGGGCTACAGCTGCTAGCAAACTTTGTTGCCATGGTAAAACAGCCCGCCGTAGTCGGTTGAGTACCCGAGGTAAAATCCAGCTGTTTTAGCCTTCTCTTCCCGGTTTAAATGGTCGTAAAACCCTATCACCACATTCCCATCCAAGACTGTGGTGAACCGCTAGTACCCATTCCCCTGGAGCAGTTTGCGGTGGTAACCCCCCATCCCTACATGGTCCTGGGGGCTCCCTACGGCGAACATTCCCCCTACTATGTGCGAGCGGGGGTTTTACGGGCTTTGCTCCAGGCTCAAAGGCATCTACAAAGACAAAACCCCGGCTGGCGGATTCAAATTTTCGATGCCTATCGCCCGGTGGCCGTGCAGCAGTTTATGGTGGACCACACCTACCAGCAACTGTTACACACCTGGGCCAGCCAACAGCCTGCGGGATCTCAGGAGGCCCCGCCCGCAAGCCTGGTGGACCAGGTCCACCAGTTCTGGGCCGTTCCCAGCCATGATCTCACCACCCCACCGCCCCACAGCACCGGGGCCGCCATCGACATCACCCTGGTCAATGAACATCAGCAGGCAGTAGATATGGGTTCAGAGATTGATGAAATCTCTGAGCGCTCCTACCCCAACTACTTTGCCGATCGGCCCGGTGGCAAGGCATTTGATCAGCACCGAACCAGACTGGCCAGCGCGATGCAGGCGGCCGGGTTTCACCAGCATCCCCAGGAGTGGTGGCACTTTTCCCTGGGCGACCAGCTTTGGGCCTGGCTGGCCCAAGACTCAGAGCAAGACTTCCAAACAGCCCGCTATGGCCGCGCTGAATAAAAACTAGGCCCCAACCACTGTTTTCAACACTGCCTGGAGGTCATCCGTCGCCATCCTCGCCCCATAGGCCGTCACCAGCTTTGCTGCGGCCATGGACCCCAACGCTCCAGCCTGGGGCCAGCTCAACCCGTGGGTAATGCCGTAGAGAATGGCCCCAGCGTACATGTCACCGGCACCGAGAGTGTCAATGGCCGCAACGGGATAGGGCGCTATTTCCAATAGCTGTTCCCCATCAAAGACAATAGAGCCCTGGGCACCTCGGGTGATCGCAAAGGTACGGGCTAGGGTCTTGGTGTGGGCAATGGCCGCCGCCAGATCGTCGGTCTCCGCCAGCAATAATGCTTCGGACTCATTGGCAAACAGCAGGTCTACACCGTCGCCAATCATCTCCAAAAGCCCTGGCCGAAAGAATTTCACCATGTTGTAATCCGACAGGGACATGGCCACCTGCCGTCCCGCACCCTTGGCTACACGACGGGCCTTGATGGCAGCCTGTTTGCTGTTTTCACCGCTGACCAGGAATCCTTCAATATAGGTGTACTCCGCCGCTGCGATCGCGTCAGGGTTTAAGTCGGCCTCGGACAGCTGGGATGAAATACCCAGAAATGTCCCCATGGTGCGGTCGGCATCGGGGGTCACCAGCACCAGACACTTGCCGGTAATCCCAACTTCTGGCTTATGGCTAGTCAGGTTTGTCTCCACACCGCAGTCCACCAGATCCTGGGTATAAAACCGGCCATAGTCATCGTCGGCCACCTTGCACCCATAGAAGGCTTTGCCCCCCAGCTGACTGATGGCAATTAGGGTATTGGCCGCCGAACCACCACAGGAACGCTTAGTATCGTAGGCCTCTAACTGAGCAATGGCGTTATTTTGCACGGCTTCGTCCAGCAGGGTCATTACCCCCTTATCCATACCGATGGCGGTGAGGGTCTCCACCGGTAGGGCACATTCGATATCCACTAGGGCGTTACCAAGGCCATAGACGTTGTACTGCAATGGATTAGGGGTCATGGGCAATTGCCGAAGGGTCAAATAATTTTGCTCGCCCATTATCACCCCCATTACCAGAGGTGGCAATGGGGGTGATAATGGTGAAGGGCAGTGAACTGTAGGTATAGGACCAGCCGGTCAACACCACAGTATTGGTGTGATATCTGATAGAAAAGTATTCTGAAGTCTGCCCAACGGCAATGAAGTTTGGGTAAAGCTAAAACTATAGACCTTAGAATGTAGTCACGTTTATTTATTACTCATATACTTCTCCATTATGGAAACTAACGCCAAGATTTACGTCGCTGGCCATAATGGCCTCGTTGGTAGCGCCATTGTCCGCGCCCTTAAAGACCAGGGCTATACCAATCTGGTGCTTAAAAGTAGCAAAGAGCTTGACCTCTGCCGTCAGACGGATGTCGAAGCCTTTTTTGAGACAACCAAACCCGACTATGTTTTTCTGGCGGCGGCCAAAGTTGGTGGCATCCATGCCAACAACACCTATCGGGCCTCTTTTCTCTATGACAACCTGATGATTGAGGCCAATGTCATCCACAGCGCTTACAAGGCTGGTGTCAAAAAGCTATTGTTCCTGGGTTCTTCCTGCATTTATCCCAAACTTTGCCCCCAGCCTATGCAGGAGCAGCATCTGCTCACCGGTTTTTTAGAACCTACCAACGAACCCTATGCGATCGCAAAAATCGCCGGTCTAAAGCTGTGTGAAAACTACTGCCGCCAGTATGGCGTCAACTATATCTCCGCCATGCCCACCAATCTGTATGGCCTTAACGACAACTTTGACCTGGCCAACTCCCACGTGCTGCCTGCCCTCATGCGTAAGTTCCATGAAGCCAAGCTAGCCAACCAGCCCACCGTAGAGGTATGGGGTAGTGGCACCCCCCTGCGTGAGTTTCTCTACGTGGATGATCTAGCTGAGGGTCTGCTGTTTTTGATGGACCACTATAGCGGCATAGACTTTGTCAATATTGGCACCGGTCAGGAAGTATCGATCAAAGACCTGGCCCTGATGATCCAGACCGTCGTTGGCTATAAAGGCGAGATTGTCTTTGATAGCAGCAAACCCGACGGTACCCCCCGCAAACTGATGGATGTTTCAAAGCTGAAGGATTTGGGCTGGCAGGCCCAAACCTCCCTCAAGGACGGTATCACCAAAACCTATGAGTGGTTCCAGCTACACTATGAGACCCTGCGTGGGGTGTAGCAGACTCAATCACCATGGGGCAGCGCCTGGCGCATCGCTATTGTATTGAAAAACTTATGGGCCAGGGCGGCTTTGGTAAGGTCTTTTTGGCCCGTGACGAGCAGCTGCCCGGTTGTCCTGTCTGTGTGGTCAAACAGCTCCATGGGATCCAAACAGATGCCCTTGACACCGCCAAGCGTCTGTTTAACCTGGAAGCTGAAACCCTCTATCGCCTGGGGGAACATCCCCAAATTCCTCGGCTGTTGGCCCACATTGAAGAGGAGGGCGAGCTATACCTAGTCCAGGAGTATATTCCCGGCCCATCCCTGGCGGATGAGCTAGCGACGGGTCCCATGGCCGTTGATGGAGCCATCCAATGTTTGCAGGATTTGCTGACGGTGCTGGCCGTCGTCCACAGCCAGAATGTGATCCACCGAGATATTAAACCTGGCAATATTCTGCGACGGCAGGGGACAGGGGAACTGGTGCTGATCGATTTTGGGGCGGTCAAAGCGCTGCAGACATCACCTCGGCCTGGGCTAACTGTGGTGATTGGCTCTTTGGGCTATATGGCCCCGGAGCAGCAGACGGCCCAGCCCTGTTTTGGTAGCGATTTGTATAGTCTAGGGATGGTCATACTCCAGGCACTGTCGGGCCGCCATCCGCTCAGTTTTACCACACCGGTAACCTGCCAGGGGCTGGGGCTGACGCTACCAGACGGGCTGGCGCAGTTTATTGATCGCCTGGTGCATTTGGACCATCGGCAGCGCTATGGGACAGCTGGCGAAGCGCTCCAGGCGTTTGGGGCAGGGGGGGCGGCCCCCGCCTACGCTCCAACGGTGTTGCCTACCCAGCCATTTCCTGTAGAGCAGGCGGCGGTGACCTCAGGCCAAACGACCCGGCTTTCAGTCCCCCAGCCCCCCCATTCCCAGCAGACATATCGCAACCGGCAGGCCCTGCTCAACAAGGTCCGGCGATTCTGGATTGAGGGCGTGCTAGAGCGCTCTCTCCATGGCCAGGTGCTGCTTACCCTGGGTTTGGAAGACCGCCCAGATGCGATCGCACCCCCCTGGCAAATCACCTACGCGACCCCCGGCCAGTCGGCTCAGCCCTTACCGACGGGCACCCAGGTTAGCCATATATTTGATGCCATCGGTGAGGGGCGAACCCTGCTGATTTTGGGCGAGCCGGGGGCGGGTAAAACAACTACACTGCTGAGTCTAGCCCGCACCCTGTTGGCTCGCGCCGAGGCGGACGGGCGGCTACCGGTGGTTTTTAATCTGTCGTCGTGGCTGACTGGACCGATCGAGCCGTGGCTGGTCAACGAACTCAATAGCAAGTATCAGGTACCCAAGGCCATCGGTCGCCGCTGGGTCGATGAACAACAGCTGCTGCTGCTGCTGGACGGTCTAGATGAAGTCGCCCCAGAGCGACGGACCACCTGTGTGGCGGCCCTCAACCAGTTCCATCGGGACTACGGTCCTGAACTGGTGGTGTGTAGCCGGATTCGCGACTACGAGGCCCTGTCCCAAAAACTACAGTTCCAGGCGGCCCTGTACCTGCGGCCCCTGGATGACGAGCAGATTTTGGCCTATCTAAATCGGTCTGACCGGGGTCTGACCGGGCTAAAATCTTTGCTGGAGAGGGATGCAGCGATCCAAGATGCCAGCACGTCCCTGATGGAACTGGCCCGTTCCCCTTTGATTTTAAATATTATGGTGCTCACCTACGAGGGGGTCTCCCCTGAGGAGATTTTTCCCCTGGGTCAGTTTCCACCGCCTCAACCCGACTATCCGCAGCAGCTGTTTGATGCCTATATCCAGCGAATGCTGGAGCGCCGCCCAAACGCCCCCTACAGCAAAATTCAGATCCAGAGCTGGCTCACCGCTTTGGCCCAGCGGCTGGTCACCACCTCCCAAACAGTCTTTTTGATCGAGCGGATTCAGCCGGACTGGCTGGGGGACGCCCCCAGACGGCTCTATGTGCTGGGTCTGTGGTGTAGTTTTTTTGCGATCGCAGCCCCCCTGGGGGCTCAGGTTCTAGCCTCCGACCGGCTAATGCTAGGGGTACTCATTGGCAGCGTGATCTGCAGCCGCATTTTTGGCGTCAGTCGTATTACCCCGGCAGAAACCCTGCGCTGGTCCTGGCGACAGGCTCGCAACAATTTGCTGTTGGGGTTGACCCTGGGGCCGCCCATCGGCTGGGCCCTCAAGGTGGGGTTTGGCCTGATATTTGGTGACCGTGCCTGTTTGCTCAACGCTACTTGTCTGGTTAACCACAGCCTAATCGGTCTCTCCTTTGGGGCCATGCTCGGACTCACCTTTGGGATAATTCGTGGCCTCAGCGGCAAACAGATCGCCAGCACCAGCCAGCCCAACGCAGGCATGTGGCAGTCGGCCCGCAACTCCACCCTATTTGCCCTGGTGGCTATGGTCATCCTGTATGTACCCGGGGCTCTTCTCGGTAACACCAAAGCTTCATTTTGGGCAGCAACGGGGCTGGCCTTTGGCTTTGCCGCAGGCGGTGGCGAGGCCCTGATCAAACACATACTGCTGCGGCTAGCGCTGACCCTAAGCGGAGCCACCCCCTGGCACTACAGCAAATTTCTAGACTACGCCACCGCCAGCATTTTTTTACAAAAGGTCGGCGGGGGGTATATGTTTATCCATCGATTGCTATTAGAACATTTTGCATCCCTAGAGGACGGCAATCACCCAGGGTCTAGTGTGAAGAGTAACGCCGGTAGATAGCACCCAAGGTAGACGGCCAGCTCCCAATCCCGACCACAATCCAAAACGGTGTATTCTGATACAGAACCTATTTTTATAGCTATTTTATGTACTCTACCCTATTGCTAATGATGGCGGCGCTGCTCATTGTTATCGTAACTGTTGCCGTCGTGTCATCTAAGTTTAATTAAGACGGCTGAGAGCATGGCTCTAAGGATTGGGAACCTCGGTAGCGGCTAGTTGTTGGGACCGCCCACCTAGGTGGATACGGTCTCTAACAAACATTCAAAATTAGGAATCTTTGTCAGCATTTTGATCTCAGTAACACAGACATTCTGCACAAGGGCAATACTGCGTTCGCGCTGCTCGCCTGGGGGAAGTGTTTTTAAGATATTGGTCACGATATCCAGTTTGGCAACAGCGTCCTTCAGATGATGCCGCATATCCGTCAACAGCTCGGTCTGAGCGCTGTTAAGGCCGGTTCGAACCCGTTGCACCTCCTGACGTAGAACCGCTACCTGGTCATCGTGTATCTGGGTCTGTGAAGCCTGTTTTTGTAAGCGGGTTTCCACAGCGGTCAGCACATCTGAACGGGTAAACGGTTTGGTTAAATAATCGTCAGCTCCCAACACCATGCCCCGGCGAATATCACCCCTGTTGGCGAGGGCCGTTAAAAATATAAAGGGAACTGTCAGGGTTTCAGGTTCCTGACGTAGGGCTTGGAGCACGTAATAACCATCAATTTCAGGCATCATCACATCGCAGATAATCAGGTCTGGGCTGTGCTCAATGGCCCCTAGCAGACCCGTAACACCGTTATCTGCGGCAACCACATCATAGCCTTCTATATTCAAAAGCTCTAGCAGGTTTGAGCGAATCTCCACCTCGTCTTCTATAACTAAAATTTTGACCATCGTTTTCCCTGGTTAAGTAAATATTCTAGCTTTATGGAATGCTGGATAGATACAGGCCTACAGGCTGCTAACAGGGTGCCCGTGAACAGATCTAGACTATCGAAGGGGAGTATTTCCATCGCTCCAAGGTAGGGTAATTGTAAACGTGGTACCTTTGCCCACCGCGCTTTTAAAGCCGATCTCACCCCGGTGAAGCCCTACGGACTTTTTAACAATGGCTAACCCTAAACCTGTTCCTGAAATAGTACCGACATTAGGCCCCCGGACAAATGAGTCAAACAGCGTGGGATGGGCTTCTGGGGGAATACCGATACCGGGGTCTTGTACCCACAGCTCAATATTGTCTCCAATGGAGTTGAGACCGACGACAATCTTGCCGCCGCCGGGAGAGTAGTTAATGGCGTTGGCTAGTAGATTGGTTAGAATATGGCGCATGAGCTTGCGATCGATCTGGTGGGGGATATCGGGAAGCTGCGATCGCAGCTCCAGGGTATGACGCTCCGTGGTAATCTGCAGCTCCTCAATAATTTCTCGACAAAACCCGTTGAGCACCAGCGGCTGCGGGTCAAATTCCATACGCCCCGCTTCCACCTTACTGATCAGCAACACATCATTAAGTAGTGCGGTCATGTGGGTGGCTGCCGATTGGACCTTTTTGAGGTACTGATGCTGTTTAACAATATCCCACTGCTCACCGTAGTGCTCCAACAGCTCGGCTGACGACAAAATTGTTGTCAGCGGTGTTCGAAACTCGTGGGATGTGATCGAGACAAATCGGGTTTTCATCTCGTTGAGTTCCCGTTCTCGCTCCAGGGTGTTACGAATTTCAGTTTCCACCTGTTTACGCTTGGTAATATCGCGAATAATAACGATTACTTCTTGAGCATCGCTGTTAACGATACGAGCCTCAAAATGCAGATCGACATCGTTAGCATTGAGTGTAAAATCGAGAATCTCAATATCACCGGTCACCAGTACCCGGTCAATGTGTTGCTGCATCGCTATCGCCACGTCTTCTGGCAGGACCTCTGCCAGGGTGCGATGGAGACAATCAGCCACACCAAAAGGCAGCGTGTGGTGTCTAGGCTCCTTAAAATTCACAAATTGGCCATCACTGCTGATGCGAAACATCGGATCGGGGATGGCATTGAGCAAGGCCCGGTTAGTGGCATAGCTAGACTGCAGCGCCTTTTGTTCCTGTTTTAATCGCTCCGTTGTTGCCAATAGCTGAGTGGTACGCTCCTTTACCTGTACCTCTAACTTGTCGTGCAGATTCTGGAGTTCGAATTCAGCCCGTTTGCGGTCGGTAATATCCACCAAATAACAGCGAATCAGCTCGCTCCGGGGAATATAGTGAAACGACTGTTCAAAAATCTGGGTACCCACCGCTATGTTGCGAACAAAGCGCTGTTGCTGTTGGGCTTTTACCGTGTCAATGGCTCCATCTAAGATGGGATGGTCTAGTTTTGCCATGTGAATAGTCGGAAACTGACTGACCGCTGCCGGATTTAGATAAATCAGCTCACCCGCCAGGGATATTTCAATAATCGGATGGGAAAAGAGTTCGGGAAAGGAAGCTAATCGAGCCACCGTCGCATCGTCGTGTAATTTATCTGACTCGGCAATAATACAGGGATCAACGGGTGTGGCAATGAGCGTCGCCATGTACTTCTCCGCTTCGTCACTACCCGACAACAACCATCCTAAATCCTCATCCTCAGGAGCCGTTTGGTAGCGCATTTTGACGTTAACTCCAAACACAATCTCATCACCGTGGCGCAAGTTGTGAGCACTGCGGCGGCGACCGTTGATAAAGAGACCGTTGGTGCTAGGTTTTCCCTGGAGATTTCCATCAATGATGCGAAATCCATATCCATATTCACCAGGTCGAGTAACCCGGAGTAAGATTGCATGCTGACGCGATACTTCCTGGGAGTGTAAAACAATAGAATTACCAACATCGCGACCGATGGAATCGGAATCAGCCTGTAAACTGACGGCGCGTTTACCGTCATCGTCTTCAATGATTAAAAGATGTTGCATACCCACAGCATCAGCCAGCTAGCCAGATTTGTCTGGCATCAGAATGCCCCATTCTTTTAGAACACCATCTGCTAGTTAGTGCCAGGTTTTGGGCAATCGCCCACTGTTAAACCGAGTCCTGCGCAGGATCTGCCCATCGGTTTGGGGAAACCCTGGGAAAAGCTAAGGATTGTAACTGCGCGATCGCAGAAGGATAAGGGATAAGCTAGACCTATGGCTAGGAAATAAATTCAAAATCCCGACTTTCCACGGGCTTTCCCAAAGCCGCGCATTAAAATTACACATCGAATTACAAAATAGAACGCAACCAGCCTGATATATTAGTGTCTTCGTTAGTATCAAACCCTTGAATAGGAGGTACCTCCACTGATAGTGATTTTCTATACCTCTGGTTGACGGTGGTGGCTACATGTCTCCTGAAGATGCTATTACGCTAGTTGATAAACTGCTTTCGCCCTATCGACTGACGGCTATCCAAGAGGTCGTTTTTAGGCGATGCTGGCAGGGTTCGACCTATGCACAGATCGCGGCCACCGAGGGCTACGATGCGGACTATGTGCGGGTAACGGGTTCACGGCTTTGGCAAAAAATCTCCCAGGCACTGGGGGAGCGAGTTACCAAGAAAAATATCCATGCGGTGCTGCGACAGCAGGCTTATAAGCTGCATCAGCCCACCAGTCCCGACCCATGGTGGCCTGGCTCCCCCCAGGCGGATACCACATTTCCCGGCAGCCCCTTGCCCTTGGGGAGTCCGCTTTATATTGAGCGGCCGCCAGTGGAAGGTCAGGCCATGGGTGAGCTGCTCAAGCCAGGGGCTTTATTGCGTATTCGCGCCCCGGAGCGCTGGGGCAAAACCTCCCTGGTCAATCGCCTGGTGGCCCAGGCCCAGACCCTCAACTTTAAGGTAGTCCGGCTCAACTTTCGCCAGGCCGATGGGGGCGTATTGGCGAACTTTGACAAGTTTTTACGCTGGTTTTGTGCCAACATTGCCCAACAGCTAAAGCTGACGACCCAGCTGGATGATGTTTGGAATGCCGATCTCGGTAGCAAAGTCAGCTGCACCAACTATATGCAAACCAGCGTATTAAGTCTGCTGCAGCACCCGCTTCTATTGGTGATTGACGATCTCCAGGCGGTGTTTGAGCATGCCGCCATGGCCCAGGAATTTTTACCGATGCTGCGGGTGTGGCATGAGGAAGCCAAAAATCTAACGGAGTGGGGATACCTCAGGCTGTTGGTGGCCTATGCCACCGAAGCCTATATTCCGTTACAGATCCATCAGTCGCCGTTTAACGTAGGTCTGCCCCTGCGACTACCGGCTTTTACCCTGCAGCAGACCCAGCAGCTGGCCGAACGTTATCGGGTGAGTTGGGATGATGGCCTCATTTCCCTCCACACCCTGGTTAACGGCCATCCCTACTTGATTCACCTGGCCCTCTACAACTTGAGCGTTCACCAGGTAGCCCTGGAGCGTTTATTGGATGAAGCCCCTCAGCACAGCGGCATCTACAGCGATCATTTACGTAGCTATCTAGCTATTTTTGAGGCGGAACCCGAGCTGGCCCGTACCTTTTATCAGGTTATTGAGCAGGAAACGGCGGCTGAGCTGGAGCCCATGGCCGCCTATCGCCTTGAAAGTATGGGTCTGGTGACGCTCGTGGGTAATACGGCAACCGCTAGCTGCAACCTCTATAGAAAGTATTTTGGCGGACGTTTAGACATCAACGCCAGCAGAGGCAACGACACTGCCTGAGGATAGGGTAGCCAGGGGACACAGCGCCTGGATAGCAGCAAACATGTCTTCGGCGGTGTAGGGACGACAGAGATAGGCATCGGCACTGCCCCCAGACCGGCGGCGCTCCGCACAGATAACCACAGGAACATTCCTGAGGATGGGGCTACGGCGGATGCGATCGCATACCGGCTCAGCCCCATCCTCGGACTCGATAATAATCAGCTCCGGGGAAATAAAGCCCAGCAAAGGTAGCAGCGCGTGCCCCCCATCCACCTGAAAAACAGACAGCCCATGCCAGTGCAACAAATCAGCAAGTAGGGTTTGGGACTGACCAGCATCTCCAACAATGACAATAGACTTCATAAGGTCTCTCCTGAAATTCCTTAAAGCGTGTGGCAATACTGATGAGGTGACGAAAAGGTGGCCCTAGGGCCGACTGATACAGACGAACCGGATAATAGAAAAAACAACAAGCTGTCGAGCAAAAGTACCTCCGTAAACCTTTGCTCAGCAGCAATAATAAATGTTACTTTTTGGGACTGCAGCGTCAGCTATGGGTGTACCGCAGCTAATCAATGCCCGATGGACTAATTCACCATGAGAGCAATTTAAGGGAGAATACGGAAAATGTGTAAGGTTAAAAAAGTAATTTAAAAGAGTATCCTAACGGTCTTACTAGATACCCCCACTACATAGCTGACGATCGGTATCGGACAGATTATCACCATGGGCCAGATAGTCATCCAACCAGCGACAGCCATCTTCTAGCAGTTGCTCAAAACTGCGACTATCTTGCCAGTCCCACAGAATAATTTTGCGGTCATGGCCGCTGGAAATCAGGGTTTGCCCGTCGGGGCTAAAGGCTACACCCCAGGAGGAACCGTTGTGGCCATAGAGCGTGGTGACCGGGGTGCCATCCTGCTGCCAGATCCGAACGGTGCGATCGTAGCTGCTCGATGCCAGGAGCTGGCCATCGGGGCTAAAGGCCACGCTGTTGACCCGGGCTCGATGCCCCTGAAGCGTCGTTATCAAGCGCCCCGTCATCGACCAAAGTTTGATGGTGTGATCGGCACTGGCCGAGGCTATCAGCTGGCTATCGGGACTGACGGCAATCCCCCATATAGGCGCCCGATGGCCGTGGAGGCTTTTGATCATTTCCCCTCGCCGATTCCAAAGCCGGACGGTATGATCCCATCCGCCGGATACCAAGTACTGTCCGTTGGGACTGTAGGCGATGCCGTAAACCCGATCCCGATGACCTTGCAGGGTGCGCAGTAGTTCCCCGTTCGGATGCCAAAGTTTGATGGTTTTATCCCAGCTGGCAGACGCAATTTCTTCCCCATCAGGGCTAAAGGCCACGCCCCAAACCCGATCCTGATGACCCCTAAAGGTTTGGAGCAGGTCTCCCCCGGAGCGCCACAGCTTGACCGTTTTATCCCAGCTGGCGGAGGCTAGGGTCTGACCATTAGGGTGGAAGGCAACCTGCCAAATCCGGTCGGTATGCCCCTCCAGTGAAGACTGCAAGTCACCCTGCCAGTCCCAAAGGCGAATGGTTTTGTCCCAGCTGCCAGCCGCTACGGTTTGCTGGTTGAGGGCCAGGTTGGTAACCGGCCCCTGGTAACCATGGAGCGTCTGGGGGATTTTATCCAAACGCCATAGCCGCACCGTGGCATCATCGCTGGTAGAGGCC
This sequence comes from Cyanobacteria bacterium P01_H01_bin.26, assembly GCA_038748225.1. Classification (GTDB taxonomy): domain Bacteria; phylum Cyanobacteriota; class Cyanobacteriia; order Phormidesmidales; family Phormidesmidaceae; genus Leptothoe. Next base: position 38,475 of record JBCDJC010000002.1, read on the forward strand.
AACACCTGACCATCGGGGCTAAAATCGACGCTCCAGGTGCCAGCGTCGTGGCCCTTGAGGGTGGTGACCAGGGTACCGCTGCTGGTCCATAGCTTGACCGTGTTATCCAAGCTGGTGGACGCTAGCTGGCGTCCATCGGGGCTAAAGGTTACATTCCAAACCCGGTCCTGGTGACCTTCTAGGGTGCGTGTAGAACTGTCCTCGACAGCCGCGCTATTTTGCTCAAAAATATCCTTCAGCGTCCACAGCTTAATGGTTTTATCATCGCTGGTCGAGGCTAGGATCTGCCCGCTGGGGTCAAACGCTAACCCATACACGGGAGCCTGGTGGCCCTTAAGCTCCCGGAGCAGACGGCCGCTGGTGGCCTCCCACAGTCGAATCGTGCGATCTTCGCTGGCGGTGACCAGCATCAGACCATCGGGACTGATGGCCACCTGGTTGACGCTGGCATCATGGGCCGGGATATCCAACAGCAGCTCACCGGTTCTATCCCAAAATTTTAGATGACCGTCCACTCCTCCTGTCACCAGGGTTTGGCTATCTAGGGAAATATCTACGGCATTGACTGTTCCCTGGTGGCCTCGCAGGGTAAGCGGTGGGGCCACAACGGTAGGGGTGTCACTATCATCGCCGATGGGCCAAATTTTGGCCGTTGCATCGGCGCTGGCCGACACCAAATAGTCACCATCGGGACTGTAGGCGACATCCCAAACAGCGCTGGTATGTCCGCTGAGGGTGGTTATTAGCTGGCCGCTGGCGTGCCAAAGTTTGAGGGTGTTATCCCAACTAGCCGAGGCCAGATACTGACCGTCGGGGCTAAACGTGACTCCGTAGACCGGTGCCCGGTGGTCCCGCAGCTGATTGGTTTCGTTGATGCTCTGGAGGGCACGGCGAAGGGTTTGCTCAACGCGCTGTTTGACCTCGGGCTGGGGGGTGGATAACCGCCGCAGCTGTTGGGCGGCACGCACTGCTTCTAGTAAGGATTGGAGCCGATTGTCCCGGTTAAAAAGAGCTTCAGAATAGTAGCTGACCGACAGCGCCTGGCTGTTTTGGTTGTCCTGGCGGGTCAGCATCGTCTGGCGCGACTGCCGGTAGGCGATCATGGCCACGCTGGTGATGCTGAGAAAGGCCACCCCCATGCCGACTAACAAAAACCTTTGGAGGGCCACGTTGCGCTGCTGGGCCTCCAGCCGAGCTTCAAGCTCTTTGAGTCGTTCAGACTCCAGCGCCTGCTGCACTTCCTGGCGATCGACCGTGACACTATCCGCTAAAAATTTGTAGTCTAAATCGCTGAGCTGTTGGTCCTTAGCCCAGGTCTGGGCTTCGGCTAGGGACTGCCCCCGCAGCAGCCGTGAGCGGTCGTGCTGCCCCGAGTGCACCCAAGCGGCAAAGGCCTGGGAGTAAGGCCGCAGACGGGCCAAATGGTAGTCAACCCAGTGGCTATCAAACACCTCGCGATAAAGCCGATTGCGAATGCTGAGCTGGCCCGCCTGTTTGACCACTAGCCCCGATAGCAACAGTTCTTCTTGGAGGTGATTGTCCTCCAGGGAGAGGGTTTGTCCCAACAACAGTTTTTTGTAGCGCCCCAGCAGACGGCTAATTAGCTGAGAATGGGCAAGCAGCCGATCTTGGATGATCCGAAAATGGGGAGGTTCATCCAGGGATTCCCAGTTTTTGATCAGCTGCGATCGCACCAACCCATCCACCCATGCCTGTTCCACATACACCCCATCGCGCGGGCCCACTTGGGTAACCACTAGCCGACAGAGCTTTTGGGTCAAAAAAGGCTGACCGTTGGTCCAAGCCAGGATGTGGTTTAGGGTTTCGACCGGGTTAGCCACCGTCGGTTGTAACCAGCGGCTCAGGGGCAGCGCCTCCGTGGGGGTAAAGCCGCACAGTTCGATGGCCGTACCAATATTAAACGGCGTTCGGTTAGGATTTTGGCACAGGTCCGTGGGGGTGGCGACACCAAATAGGGCAAAACTCAACCGGCGATATTCCGGGCTGTCTACCCGCTGGTTGTAACAGTAGCGAATCAGTGCAAACAAATCATCGGCAACAAAGGGCAATCCCAGGACACTGTCAATTTCATCGATAAAAACAACAATGCGCTCAGCCGTAAGCTGTCGCAAAACGACATCCTTCATAAAGTGCTCTAAACGCTGCACCGCCGAGAGGCTGTCGCCCTGCCCCCACCATGTCTGGAAATTTCCCTCCAGCTGTAGACTGCGCCACAGCTCCGCCGCAATCCCCATGTACCATTTTTCAGCTGTGACATTGTCGCTGCCAAGATTGGTTAGATCAATCGCCGCGCAGCACACCCCGTCCTGCTCCAGGCGGTACTTTGTTCTGACCCGCAGACTCGACTTCCCAATTTGTCGAGTGTTAAACACATAGCAAAACTCTCCCCGCCCCAGGCTTTGGTACAGGTGCTCATCGGCCTGACGTTGAATATAGGTGGGGGCCTGGGCATGGAGACTACCACCGACCTGGTAAGTGGATGCTGCTGTGGCGATCATGGAGACAATTTAAATAGGCTAGAACAATTGGGGTAGAGAGGGTTTAGCCTCTATCAAGGCTGCTCAAGAACAAGCTTTTCCACGGGCGGTGCAGCTTTTTGCTTACGAAAGTTGACGGCTTGCTGGAGCAGCTGCCAGGCCTTAGGAGAAAAGATGGCCGGTAGGCCAAAACCCACGGCACTGGAGAGGCGCTTTTGTTTTAGGGCAACAATCATCCAATGCAGGCTAAGGTACTGGCGAATTGTTTTGAGGGTGGGCAACCTGTGGCGATGCTTGGAGCTGATGTGCTGGTAGATCCGCTCTTTGATCAAGATATTTGTATCCAGGCGATGCTGCAGAGTAATTTTTTGATCGTAGCCTCCGGGCCAGACGGTGCGATAGGTCAAACATTGGTTAATAAACACAGCGTCCCCGTAGTCTGCCACCCGGATCCAGGAGTCAATGTCGTCAAAGCCGGTCATGTCTAAGTCCCAGCCCCCTGATTTGATAAAGGCGTCGCGGCGCACAGCCACCTGAATGGGGGTGCCAAAGGGGACCACCTCTAGAAACATGCCGTAGTGGATATCAACCTGGGGGATGTAAAACATCTGGCCGGGACCGGTAATTGGGGTGCGACTTAGCTCCTGGCCAGCGCTGTCTACCTGGGCCGCCTGGCAGGAGCAAATCACGGCCTCAGGGCGCTGCTGAATAGCCCTGGTCATGGTTTCAATACAGGTGGGGGCTAAATAGTCATCGTCGTCCACCAGCTTGATCCAGGTGCCGGTGGCCCGTTCCACCCCCGCGTTGACCGCCCCTGAGTGGTTGGCATTGGTGGGGTTACGGTGGTAGAGCACCCGATCACCCAGGCTTTCAACATAGGCCTGGGTGCCGTCCGTTGAAGCATTGTCCACTACGATCACCTGGCAGGGTACGGTTTGACTGAGGGCAGTTGCGATCGCGCGCTTCAAAAGCTCCACCCGGTTATAGGTGGTGATCACAATGCTAAACGATACCGGCTCCGCATCCATAGTTCCTGGCCTCCTTGCACGCTCCCCGCTATTGTGCCAAATCCGAGGATGAGTATTGCAGTCCGCAGCGTATTTTATGGCCCGGTCCCTAGACGCTTGGACAATTTGTTAACGATTACGGATACTCTTCAAAATCAACGGCCTCATATAAATCTACCAAGGCTATCTCAACAGGCACCGATGACAGCTTAAAACTTGCCTCCATGCCGCTATAGTCCGTAAATAACCACTGATTTTCCGTCTGTTTTACATAGTGTTCAACCTGGGGCCGATACTGGTTGATTAATAGGTACTCTTGAAATGTCTCAACCGTTCGATAGCAGGCAAATTTTTTACCTCGATCGTAGCCCTCAGTGGATTTAGAAAGGGTTTCTGCAATCAGAATCGGATTGATAACCGTGTCTTTAAGCCCAGGCTTAAGCTCCGGTGGGCGAGGGGTAATCATTACGTCGGGATAGGTATAGAGATTTTTAGCAGGAATCCAGAGGCGTTGGTCGGTGACAAAAATACTATAGGGCTGTCTCCTCAACGCAGCCTTGAGTAAAAAAATAAACGTACCTGTAAGCTCGTTGTGGGCAGGAGTACCGCCGGTCATGGGAACAATTTCTCCATTGTGAAATTCACTACGAAGTTCAGACTCCACCTCTAGAGCCAGATATTCTTCAGCGGTATAGAGTTTAGTCGGTGAGGCTGCAACTGTCATGACTAACAAACCTGCTCAATCGATTGCTTTAATTTTGACCCAAGTTATATCTTTTCACAGATATTGTTCGAGAGCCCCTTGAAGCTGAGATCCTTAAATGAGGTTGAACAGTGGCTGACTAAACTGATAAACGTGACACCAAGTAAAGCCACCTAAATGACTGGTAACCATTTGAGGCGATCTATATTTGCATGGCGTAGAGCATGTCAGGGCTTAGTAAAGCTCATATTTCAGGAACTGACAGGGTATGGAGCCGTTGTAAATAGGCATCTTTTTGGCCGTTCTCAGACCAATGCGTTTGGTTAACGCTTTGTTGCCGCTGAGGATATAGGCGGTCCACCCCTTAAAACGCTGTTTGAGAATGTCGCCCATGAGTTTATAAAACGGGGCCAGGTTTTCAGAGTGGCCGAGGCGTTCGCCATAGGGAGGGTTACAGATCAAGATGCCGCTGTCGGTGGGGGCTTCGATATCAGCAAAGTCAGCGTAGTTAAATTCGATGTGCTCACCAATACCGCTGTTGTCGGCATTGGTACGGGCATTAGCGAGAATCTCTAGATCTAGGTCATAACCCGTCACCGGCACTCCTAGCTCGCTCCGCTGTCGTTTTTTGGCGGCGGCGACTACGCTCTGCCACAGGGCATCATCATAATCGGGCCAGGTTTGAAACCCAAACCCCTGACTGGTCTCATCGCGAAACAGACCGGGGGCAATATTTAGCGTTTGTAAAACTCCCTCAATTGGCAGGGTGCCAGAACCACACATGGGGTCGAGAAAAGCTACATCGCCGGACCACCCGGTCAACTGCACTAGAGCCGCCGCCAGGGATTCCTTGAGGGGAGCAACCCCCATGGCGGGCCGATAGCCACGGCGGTGCAGACTACTGCCGGAGCTATCAAGGCTAACGGTGGCCCTGCTGTCATTGATGTGAACGTTAATCTGCACATCGGGGATTTCTGTGTCGACATCGGAACGTTGTCCAAACCGATCCTGCTGCTGGTCGACGATGGCGTTTTTGACCTGGAGCGCGGTGAAGTGGCTGTGGTTGAGACGATCGTTTTTACCGGTGGCTTTTACCGCTAGGGTTTGCTCTGGCGACAGGTACTGCTCCCAGTCGATACCCTGGATGCTGCGATAGAGCGTGTCGCTGTCACGGCAGGGGACATGGGCCACGGTGACTAGAATCCGGAAACAAAGGCGGGTCCACAGGTTGATGGTGTAGAGGCGTTTGCGATCGCACCGAAAGCCTACCCCGCAAAACCCCGGCTCCACCCCGTCTGCCCCCAGCTGCTCCAATTCTTGGGCAGCCAGTTCTTCTAATCCACGGGCCACGGTGGCAAAGCAGTCAAACATGGGGGCATCGGCGCAGAGAGAGCCTATTAATCATGCCCTACGATCATCACATCTGCTAGCGGAGCCGAAGCCAGGTTACGACGATGCGCGATTTTCCCAGGCGGCTCTTACCAGGCGAATCTCATTATAGTCAAAGGTTTCGCCCAGCTCTTCTCGAATGGTCCTAAGGGAGTGGGAGCCCACCTTTTCAATCGCTTCAAAAATGGGCACCTGACGTTCCGGAGGAACCAACCGATTGAGGTCGACCTCTCGATCCGATGCCATCAGCCGCTCGATGTGTTCGATGATGGTGCCCAGCCGCAGACCTCGCTCAATAGCAATTTCTGACAGGGACAATCCCTGGTGATGCAACCCATGGGTGCTGAGCTGGGTGGCCGTTAGCTCGTTAGGGGCGGGGGGAGCTGTCGTCGATGACACAGCAACAGTATTAGGGGTAAGGTTGTGGGACTGGCAGAACTGTTGAATCTCTTGGGTAAAGACCTGGCCGTACTGTTCTAGCTTGCGTTTGCCCACCCCTGAAATGGCAGCAAACGTATCGGTTGTGATGGGGCGCTGCTGGGCCATCTGTCGGAGACTGGCATCAGCAAAAACCACATAGGGTGGCACCGACTGTTCATCGGCCAGCCGTTTGCGCAGGCTGCGTAGCTGACCTAGCAGCAGCGTTTCATCGGCACTAAGCTGTACTTCCTCGGCTGATTTGCTGACTTTGGTCGGCTCACTTCGTTTGAATACGTGGATATTGACTGGAATTTGTTTTTTAAGTACCTGCCAGCTGCCCGAATTGAGTTTGAGAACAGAATAGCCATCGGTGGTCTCAGCCAGGAGTTCCTGGTGTAGCAGGGAACGACACAGCTGTCGCCATTCATCAACGCTGTGGTCCTGACCAATACCATAGGTGGAAAGGCGATCGTGCCCCAGTTCCACCAGTCGCTTTTTTTTAGACCCCCGCAGCACATCAATAATGTGGTTCATGCCAAAGCGCTCCTGACAGCGAGCGATACAGGAGAGAAACTTTTGGGCTTCAATGGTCCAATCCTCTAGGGGAACGGGACTAAGGCAGTTGTCACAGTTTTGGCAGTTGCCTGGAAAGCTCTCGCCAAAATAGCTGAGTTGAATTTTACGGCGGCAGATGGCGCTTTCGGCATAGTTAATCACATGGCGGAGCTGCTGTCGGGCAATGCGCTGCTCCTGTTCATCGGGTTTTTGACTGATCAGATATTCGACGGTGGCAACATCGCCGTAGCCAAAAAACACCGTACAGTTGGCCGGGTCACCATCTCGCCCCGCCCGCCCAGATTCTTGATAGTAGCTTTCGATGGTGCGGGGCAAGTCGTAGTGAATTACAAAACGCACATCGGGTTTGTTGATACCCATGCCAAAGGCGATGGTAGCCACAATAATACGGACATCGTCACGGATAAACTGCTCCTGGTTTTCCTGGCGTTCCTGGGCACTGAGACCAGCATGGTAAGGCAGGGCCGAAATCCCATCCTGCTTGAGGCGAAAGGAAATTTCGTTCACACGCTTACGGCTGAGGCAGTAGATAATCCCGGCCCCCGGCTGCTGTTTCACCAGCTTGAGCAGTTCATCATAGGTCTGTTTTGTTTTTGGTTTAACCTCGTAATACAAATTTTGACGGTTAAACCCCGAGACAAATACTTCAGGATCGTTGAGTCGAAGCTGCTGAGTGATATCTTGCCGGACCCGCTCGGTGGCGGTGGCCGTTAATGCTATCACCGGCACCTGGGGCATTTGCTGCTTAAGCTGAAACAGCTGGCGATATTCAGGTCGAAAGTCATGCCCCCACTCCGAAACGCAGTGGGCCTCATCAATGGCAAAGGAGCTAATGCCAACAGTTTGCTGCAGCCGCTCTAAAAGGGGCCAGAAATTCGGACTCATCAATCGCTCAGGGGCCAGGTAAAGCAGCTTTATATCCCCCCGGAGCAAAGCCTGTTCTCTCTCTTTTGCCTGGTCAAATGTCAAACTGCTGTTGAGAAAGGTGGCCGCAATACCATTATCCTTGAGGCTGCGCACCTGATCCTGCATCAGGGCAATCAGGGGAGAAACCACAATTGTTACCCCCAAACGCAGAAGCGCTGGCAGCTGATAGCACAGCGACTTGCCGCCCCCCGTTGGCATCACCACCAGAACGTCCTGATTTTTAAGGGTCTGCTCGATGATGGTGCGCTGGTCATAGCGAAAATCAGCGTACCCAAAAAAGTGCTTGAGGGCAGCCTCCAGGGATGGGAACGATGCGATGGTCGGTGCGCTGGCCATAGATGCATAGATATCATCGGCTACTTATTTTAATCACCAATATGTCCCTACCGATGGGTAGAACTGACCAACGATACCCAAACCGTTTGTAAATAAAAGTAAACATTTTACCGCCATGGCTGCTTAGTGGCTTGACGGCACCGGATGAGGTGGGTATGGTTACTGCATGGGCAAACGCCCTATGGAGTATTTCTATTTATTAAGGTTGATATGCAAGGCAAGCAGAAGGTCACTCTTTATATGCCCGATGACCTGCACCGCCAGCTTAAGATTCGCGCCGCCGTAGATGGGGAGCCTATGTCTGCCCTGGCCGAGCGAGCAATTGGTTTTTATCTTAATCATTCAGATGTTGTTGATGGGGTGCACGGTACGGCCCATTTGGTGTACGAATGTCCCTCCTGTACAACTCCTGTGGTGATTAGGGATGGTGATTTGATGGCGGTTGAAGCCCATGGTGATTTATACGCGGAATCTTTGACTGAGGTGCCTGATGTTGTTCCTAGCTCGGTGCGCTCTGACGAAGGGGAGCTAGTTCCCTGTTAGGGATAAGCTGCAGCCCTGGAGTTACGGCGTAAGTTGCGACCGTAGGGCTTGAGATATTAATTGGTCTGTTGCTATCGGTCGGCGATGGGAGGATGGAATTATGAAAGAAGAGCTTAAAGTTCTAGTTAAGGCCCAGTATCCTCTAATTTACTTGCTTACGTTCGAGGAGGAGCGAGCAGAACGCACGATTGCGACACTGACTAAACAGTCGCCTCAGCGACGTATGTTTACTTGGACCGTTACCCACGGTGTTGTGGAATATGGACAGCCCCGTAATTCCCAAAACAGCAATACAGTTTCTCCTGAAGCTGCCATCGATTGGGCAATTCGGCAGAAGGATGCGGGGATTTATGTCTTTAAGGATCTTCATCCCTTTATGGATTCGCCAGCGGTGACGCGATGTTTGAGGGATGCGATCGCAAGCTTTAAGGGTACCCATAAGACCATTGTTCTCATGTCACCGGTCCAAGAGATTCCGGTGGAGTTAGAAAAAGAAGTCGTAGTTTTAGACTTTTCCATGCCTACCATGGGAGAGCTAAACCAGGTACTTACGGCTGAGCTAGCTAAGGCCCATGGTGCTAATATCACCACCGATGTACGCGAGAAGTTGCTGAAGGCCGCACTGGGTTTAACCGAAGACGAAGCAGAAAAGGTCTTTCGTAAATCTAGAGTTGTTGCAGGCAAACTAAGCGAATCTGAGGTAGATATTGTTCTCTCTGAGAAAAAGCAGCTGATTCGCCGCAATGGTATTCTCGAATATATAGAAGAGGACGAGACGCTTGATTCCATCGGGGGTCTAGAGGAGCTTAAACGCTGGCTGAGACAGCGCTCCAATGCCTTTAGTGAGCGGGCTCGAGAATACGGTTTGCCCCAGCCGAAGGGTATGCTAATATTGGGTGTGCCCGGTTGTGGAAAGTCACTTATTGCTAAAACCACGGCCCGTCTTTGGGGATTACCTCTGCTACGGTTAGACATTGGCCGAGTGTATGACGGTTCCATGGTGGGCCGTTCTGAGGCCAATCTTCGCAGCGCTCTGCGCACAGCCGAGTCCATCTCACCAGCGATTCTCTTTATTGATGAAATTGATAAAGCCTTTGCAGGCGGTACCGGTTCTGCCGACTCTGACGGAGGTACTTCCAGCCGTATCTTTGGTAGCTTTCTAACTTGGATGCAGGAGAAAAAATCACCTGTATTTGTAATGGCAACCGCCAACCGGGTTGAGAAGTTACCCAGCGAGTTTTTACGCAAGGGCCGGTTTGACGAGATTTTCTTTGTCGATCTTCCCAATGAAGAAGAGCGTAAAGAGATATTCAAAATTCACCTTGGTAAGCGGCGACGTGATATCGAGCGATTTGATTTTGATCAGCTCACCAAGGTTTGTGAAGGGTTTTCGGGGGCTGAGATTGAACAGGGTTTAATCTCGGCAATGTATGAGGCGTTTGCCCAAGGTCGCGAGTTTAATCAGCTCGATATTATCGCGGCCATTCGGGCTACGTTACCGTTGTCTAAGACAATGAGCGAACAGGTAACGGCGCTTCGCGACTGGGCACGGCAGCGTGCTCGCCCCGCGGCTTCATCCGTCGCTGAATATCAGCGGATGGAGTTTTAACAGGCTTTTGTTAGGGAATTCTCCCCTAGCAGAGGGCTAACCTTAGGGTTAGCAGTTTTGAGGCAATGGCTTAGCAAATTACTACTATCGATTTGTTAATCTATTGGCTTTGCGTTTTCTAGTTCTATCTCTCTCATTTCCCTACTGGAGGAAACACAATGTCTCACTTTAGCACTCTACGTACTAAGATCACCGAAGCTGAAATTCTTACCTCTTCCCTAAAAGACCTTGGCATTTCAGTTAAAACTGAAGCTGACGTCCGTGGTTACAATGGCCAGCGTGTTCGTGCTGACATTGTCGCTGTTCTAGACGGTGAGTACGATCTGGGCTGGTCTCGTAATACCGATGGCTCTTTTGATCTGATCGCTGATCTTTGGGGTGTTGCTAAAAAGCATAATCAGACCGAGCTAATTAACTCCATCAATCAGAAGTATGCGGTTAATCGGACTTTAGCAGAGGTGAAGCGCCCTGGTTTGCAGAATGCAAATGTGAAGCTGGTACTTCAGTAGCGGAACCGCTACTACTGCTTCCCATACGCGTTCCCGCGCAGTGTTTAAGCTGGCTCTCTATGAGCCAGCTTTTTTATTGAGCAGATCTTCTACCTGAGAGGTTACTAACCAGGTCGGTTGACGATTCCCGGCACTATTCAAACCTTAATATTGTGACCCTGCCATCGGGCTGATTTAGATACTGCTGAGCAATATCCTCAATTTTTTGTAACTGTCCGAGGGCTAGACCACAGGGAAAACCATACTTGGCCTTAACCCGTTCGCTGGCAATTCCGAGGGATGTCCGGGAGCGCTGAAGAAAATCAGTAATAGTATAGGACTCACCGATCTGAAAATAGTCTTTCACTATTAGCGATGGCGAATAACAGCTCTCCTGTTGTCCATCGGGCCACTGGATATGAAACCGTATTTCAGGCATGGATAGTTTAAGATATTGGAAAAACTATGGGTGCGCAGACATTAGAGAGTCTTCTGTATTGACGACGGCCGGATAGGGTTGCCACACTACAACAATATTCTAGATATCAGAAACTTTATAACAATTTAGTATCAGTAACCATTTTGAATAAAGTTTACTGCCCTTTGATTACCGTGAAGTAACTGTCTACGAATTTAATCAGGAAGACTATTCATATTTCTGTGCCCCTAGGACCCATTCAAGCATTGGCTAGCATTAGTTAGAGAAACCTGTAGCAGTAACATTCTTAATTAAAAAGTAACAATTCATTGCACGGTAGCCACATCAATCATAAGCATAGCTAGGATATAGTCCAGTATCTACCGCTACTCATTAGATATGTGCCGAGTTAGCCTACTTGGCAGATCTGAAAATATAAAAAAATATATAATTTTATATTCGCTTTATTATGCCGAAGGTCCTCGTAGTTGACAATGAGCTAAGCTGTGAGATTTTACAAAAACAGCTTAGCCAGTGCGGATATGATGTGATTGTGGCCCTTGAGGGGGGTGAACAAGGAATTTTATTTGCCGTTACCAAGTCTCCAGATCTAATTCTGATCGGTGCGGATTTGCCGGTAATCAATGGTTGGCAATCAATCAATATTCTCAAAGCATCTACGGTTACTTGTGACATTCCCATCATTGCTCTGATATCGCCTACCCAACAGAACGAGTGGCAGATGGCGCTAGAGTCTGGCTGTGATGACTACTGCTTAAAGCCTGTTGCCCTAAATCATCTTTTGGGTAAGGCCGATCGGCTATTGGGACATACCCTTGTACCATCTACCCCAATGGATACGGGTGATACGGGTAAAACCGAGGCTGCACCCTACCTACAGCGTATCCCGGAACAGCCACTTTCCAGCTCAAAGAATACTCAAAAGCAAGAGAGTTTACCTTTAGAGCAGACAGTTAATTCTCCTACCTCTGAATCTAAAACGGCTCTACCCAATGCGCCAATGGTTGTTTATGTTGAAGATAATGCAGCAGATAGTCAGATAATGGCTGAAATTATTGAGACAGCAGGCTACCGCTATAAAAATATTGCTGATTCGCTGCATACGTTACCGCAGCTGTTAGAGTTCAAACCTCAGCTTATCTTTCTAGATTTAGTTATGCCGGTGGCCAATGGCTATGAGCTGTGTGCTCAGATTCGACGCATTTCTGCTTTTAAGGAAACCCCCATCGTTATTGTGACAAACAACAACGGCATTGCCGATCGGATGCGCGCTAAGATTGTAGGAGCGTCAGGATTTTTGGGTAAACCCATTAAAGAAAAACGAGTTTTAAAGGTGTTGAACAGGTATTTGCACCCCAGTCATGACTATAGAACTGAGGCTGATCATCAACAGCTTGTTTTAGGTCACCTTTACTAGTTGCCCCTGGGCAATCCCTGCTTGAGAAGGGACTATATCAGCTTGGTATAAAGTGCTAGATGCATCTGGGCAGAGTGTCCCCAGCTGTAGCGGCTGATAACAGATTGACTGTGGTTAACAAGGCGCTGGGCGATATCTGGATTGAGGAGAATGACCATGGCGGTTGCGATCGCACCCACATCCCCAGGCTCTATTAACATTGCCTCCCGCTCCGACAAAAATTCCGTAAACGGCGCTTGGTTAGAGGTTAATACCGGCAGTCCAGATGCGATCGCTTCTAGCACCACCAGCCCCCAGCCTTCTTGCACAGAGGGAAACACAAAGACATCTGCCAAACGATAGAGCCCAGGTAAATCCGCATCAGGCACAACTCCTGGCAAAATCAAACTATCGGCCAGCTCGTAGGCTTCCACCAGTTTTATAAACTCTTGCCGGTAAGCCCGATAGTCAAACAGCGTTGCCCCACCGGCAATGACTAACTGCGCCTGGGGCTGCTGTTGCCTCACCTTGTGAAATGCTTTGAGCAGGTTGATTGAATTCTTACGGGGCTCAATGCCACCCACCGTCAGGTATACTGGCCCAGGCCCAATGCCATAGGCGTTAGCCAAGGCAGATTCCAAGCCACTGGGCTGGGCCGAAAAACGACTGCCCACACCGTTGATAACACGATGGGCCTGAATGCCATAGTCTTTGGCGAGTGCCTGCTGCCAGATATCGCTTACACAGAGACAGCGATCGGGCTGGTAAATCGATTTCTCCTGACAGCTCTGCAGATAGGGACTTTGAAAATCCTCAATGTGATGAACGGTGCGGACAAAGTGGGGAATCCGTCCCTGCTCTTTCAGGATGGCCAGGGCATTGGCGCTGAGACAGTCCTGGGCGTGGTAAATGTCATATTGTTCTAGATGATTTTGAAAAAAACTAACAAATTCACCAATGCGCTGTTGGATTAGCTGGTCGATCCCTCCCTCCCAGGGAGCCGCTGGTACAGGGCAGGTAATAAACGACGTGGATCGATGAAACCCCTGACCGTCCTTATCCAGAGCGAAAACCCAGGGCTGATGACCAAGGTCAGCCAGGGCTTGGGCAAGCTCCAGGGTGTGGATGACACTGCCACGGGGTTTGGTAGAGTAGGTGAGAAGGGCGATGCGAAGGGGCATGGGGGGCTGATGCTAACAGGGGCTAATTGGAGCAAGGAGGGCTTTCCTGCTAAGGGGTAAGCAATGTGCAGTATCAGATAGGTGAGCACAGTCCCATAGGCACTCATTTTCCAAATCCTGTTAAGGATTGACTTAAATTCCAAAACAGCTGCTGCTCTCCTCCCTGCTGAAAGAAAATCTGAGAGCCCTTTGTCACCTTACCAACCGGTTTGCACGCTAACCCATGGGGCTGAAACAAATCTTGCACCTGTCCCAGATTTTCCGGGGGAACGCTGAGGAGAAAACCAAAACTAGGAAAGCTCGTGAGCCACTTTTGCCAGGTCACATCCGACGGACAAGGAATCAGATCAAGATTCAAAACTGCGCCACAGCCTGAGGCTTCGGCCAGCATTAGCAGGGTACCGGCAATGCCGCCCATGCTGATGTCTTTACCTGCATTGCAAAGACCAAGTTCAGCTAATTGGGGTAGAAGACCGATGTGCTGTCGTAAGCGCGCTGGCTCAGCTGTTGTGGCAGCATTCCAAAACGGATAGTCACCATAGTAGCTACCGGCCATATTCACCACCATGACCAAATCATCACCGGGCTGAGCGTCAAAGCTGGTGATCAACCGCTGTGCTCGTCCTAGAATCGCAACGGCGAGACCACCGTAGGGGCTGTGACAGTTGGTGTGACCACCGACAATGGGCACATCATAAGCCTGGGCAGCGGCCTGCATGCCCTGCCACAGGGGTGCACTGGCGATAACAGACTGACTCCAGAGGGTGTCAACAACAGCGATGGGGGTACCGCCCATGGCAGCGATGTCGGATACGTTGACCATGATGGCGCACCACCCGGCAAACCACGGATCTTGGGTAACCAGCTGGGGCCAGAGACCTTCGGCGGCAAGGAGGAGATGGCGATCGCCATCGGGAATAGCAGCGCAGTCATCGCCCAGGTAGATGGGGGCTCCGGTGGGAGTATGAACATACTGGCCGATGCTGTTGGCGGCAGTTTGGATATCCTTTTTATTGAGAATACTTACAGAGTTTTGAAGAGTCGTTACAAGCTCAGATAGGTTATCGTGCAACACTCTTCAATTTCTCCCAAGAAATGAGACTTTAACCAGGTATCAATTGAATCCCCTCCTGGGAGGGTTGCCCTTTGGGCAGGGTGGATTGACCGCTAGCACCACTTGCCGAAACCCAGCCCGGAGCCCCTCCCAGGGGCTACCGTGTACACACATCTCGGACCGAGGTCCAGAATCCTGCATTACCCCCTCTAACTCCCCCTTGGTAAGGGGGAGTTAGAGGGGGTAATGCAGGCGTAAACGCAATTTTCGATCACTTGTGTGTACACCGTAGCCTCCCAGGGGGGGAAAGGTTATCAACTTACTCATTAAAGTACTGCATTAAACACCGCTATGCGACCTGCTCTAATGGCAATGCCGGACGGGACTGATCCGTAGCAGGATAATACTCCAAGTCAGCCTCCATCAGATGGTGAGGATGACCTAAAACTTTAATCTCTTCCAGACTTTGCCAGTGGAGACGGGTGAAGAAACGAACGTTTTGGAGTTGGACAGTGGCAAGGAAGCGATCGCACCCCCAGGTATTGGCCGTGGTCACAGCCTTTTGAATCAGCCCTTTGCCAATGCGACCCACTCTGCGAAAATCTGGATGTACCCCCAAACGCCCGCCGTACCAAAGGCGAGACGTTTCCTCATAGATTCGTACCACCCCTACAACCTGGTCAGGCCGATCGGAGCTATGGGCAATGGCCACAATGGGATAGGAGATACTATCTATGGAATCGCGATCGTGACCTTGGAATAACCCTTGTTCCTCACAGAAAATCTGTTGTCGCAGGTTAAAATAATTGGCAATATCAGGCTTAGATAGGGCAAGTTGAAAACTATAGGTACGTTTTTTCATGGGCTTAGAAAACAGAAATTTAATTCAAAACATAACGCCAAAACCGATAACCTATCCCCTCCTGGGATGGGCTCCGGGGTGGGTTGGCCGTTGGCGCAGGTGATCGAAACCTACCCCGCCTTCGGAATCTCTCCCGAGAGGGGAGTTAAACAAAAATCGTGTGACACTCTTTTCTCTGTTAACTCTCAAATAAAGACAATGCTGAACAAGCGCCACACTTGGCACAGCCTGCCTTCATCTCACTGGATAACAAATTTGCCTGCTTCAGCATTCCTCCAATACCTCTGTAAAGGTCAACCATAAACTCACTACTGGGGGGGGTGTGGCTTGCTAGCGGTGTACCCCCAATGGGGACAAACGGCACTACAAAAGGATAAACACCAATGTTAATCAACCGCTCGCTAACATCTAGCAAGGTCTCTTTGCTATCGCCCAAACCGGCTAACAAATAGGTACTTACCTGACCCCGGCCAAAAACTTTTGTCGCGGCAGTAAAGGCTTTGAAATAATAGGAAAGCGGTACTTTCGCCTTACCAGGCATAATCTTGGCTCGCACCTCAGGGTCAGCAGCTTCTAAATGCATACCTAAGCTGTCAACCCCGGCTGCCCGCATCCGCTCAAACCAAATAAAGTCATTCGGAGGCTCACACTGAGCCTGGATAGGAAGATCCACACGGGCACGAATGGCCTGGGCACATTCTGTAAGATAGGCGGCTCCACGATCGGTGGTATTGGGAGTCCCGGTGGTCATGATCATGTTTTCCACACCGTCTAAACGAACAGCGGCTTCGGCCACTTCGGCTAGCTGCTGAGGCGTTTTCTGAGGGATAGTGCGGTCCGCTTCTAGGGATTGACCAATGGCGCAAAACTGACAGGCAGTTTTGCGATTTTCATACCGGATACAGGTCTGTAGAACCGTGGTGGCGAGAACATTACGGCTATGGAGTAGGGCAATTTTCCAGTAGGGAATGCCCTCAGCCGTGGTGAGATCGTAAAACTTTGGTTTTTCTGGAAAGTCCAGTGTAGTGATGATCCGATCGTTTTTAGTGAGAACAGACTGGCCCGTTTCGTAAGTTACGCCATAGGGAGACTGGGCTGCGCCATCGGTATACACCGGCACCATGAATGTTGTTTCACCGATGGTGACCGCCTTATGATCCGATGGTCCGGCCCCACCTTTACGACCCGATGCGCCCGTATCGGTGGTTAGGTTGAGGCCCTTGGTCTGAAGCTCGGTAATCACCTGCTGTGAATTCATGATCTGACAAATACAAAGAATATCTAAATTGCATTAATTTTTGAGCGCGCGGGCATTACCCACCATTCCGAATTCACCATTTCTATTCCGATGTCGTCTCTAACGGAGAGGGTATCGTTGAGACCTCAGATGGATGGTGCGAGGCTATCTCGCCAGTCGCCGCCGGATCCGGAGATACAACAGAATAGGCGGATTTATTAACCGAGAGCTGCAAAAGGTCGGGACGAGCATAGTGGCCAACCGAGTCCATCATGCGTTTACGTTTGGTGATGAGGGAAAAATCTAGGGTTGCGATCGCAACACCCTCCCCCTCTCGAATCGGCTCACACAGCGGCACCCCTTCTGGGCTAATAATAGTGGTATAGCACCCACCCCTCAATACCTTTTCCAACCCCTCACTGGGGGCAATTTCACTCACCTGCTCGGCCGTTAGCCAACCGGTAGAGTTCACCACAAAACAGCCAGACTCCAGGGCGTGGTGCCGCAAAGTGACCTCAGTCTGGTCCGCAAAGATCTCCCCCACCATGGATCCAGGAAACTGAGCGCAGTGAATCTGTTCGTGATTAGCCATCAGACTGTAGCGCGCTAGCGGGTTGTAATGCTCCCAACAGGCCAGGGCTCCCACCCGCCCAACCGCTGTATCACACACCTGCAGTCCAGAGCCATCCCCCTGCCCCCAAACCATACGCTCATGGTATGTAGGCGTAATTTTTCGTCGTTTTAGCAAACAACTACCATCGGCATCAAAAATCAGCTGAGTATTATAGAGAGAACCGCGATCGCGCTCATTCACCCCCAGCACCACCACCATCTGATGTTTGCTAGCCGCCTGGCCCACCGCCTTCGTCACCGGACTCGGTACTTCAACCGCTTCCTCGTACAGTCTCATGTGCTCTTTACCCATTAATACGGGCGGCAGCACAAACGAAAAGTAAGGGTAGTAGGGAACAAACGTTTCTGGAAAAACAATTAACTCCGCCCCTTCCAAAGCGGCATCATCAATCGCCTTCAGCACCTTCTCCAGGGTTCCTGAGCAGCTGTACAATACAGGGGAAATCTGCACTGCCGCTGCCCTCACAGTGCGAGAGTAGTCCATAGTTCTAACTGAGGTAAAAACGTTCCTCCCCATCCATAGGGGAGGTATTTTAGATGGATAGACGATACGACCCTACATCGTCCAGGTATCAAGAATAAAGGCCCCTTCCCTACGGTGGACCAAAACGATATCCAACACATCCAGGGGATTGATGGGAGTAATGCCTGGAATCAGTGAAGGCTCTCCATGGCCGTAAAGTGCCTGCAGCGCAAACCGGCAGGCATAGACCTTACCGCCTTCTTCCATCAACTTCACCAGCTGATTATTCATGGCCATGTGACCGGGGAAAGCCTCATCCCCAAGCTTAGGAAAACCACGCTGTACACCCAGGGTAACACCGGGACCATAGAGCAAAACCGATGTTTCAAACCCTTTGCGAATTAGGCGGGTAGCCTGTAGCAGGTTAACCAAACCAATGGACCCTTCAAAAGCGACCGTATGAAACGTTACAAGTGCTTTCTCCCCCGGTTCTGCTTGAACATCCGGGAATACTTTTTCTTCGTAATCAACGAAAAAATCACCTGCCTTATGGGCGGGGGCAGTTACTTCAGGCATTCGAGTCACTCCGAAAATTAGTTTGACTGCAGCTTAAAAGGTCTAAGAGACTCTTCTCGTATCTGTTGCTACAAAGCAATCAAGCCTGACAAATGGGACAGCAAAATTAATTTAAAGCTGATGAAAGGTAGGGCAATAAAGCCAGGACCCTGTCAAAAAGTGCAGTCATAATGCTTCCACCGAGAAATTTTCTCCTACTTTGAACATCCCATTCCATAACGTCCTGTCCATAAGCCGAGATCTGAGCGTTTAGTAGCCAACGCTACAAGATGTCAGGGGTCTAATTTCTATGGTAGAGATGTCATTCACCGGCTTCAGGTATCGAGACGATGCGGGCACTCACAAATTCACATTTTCCTGTTGCCATCATCGGCGGCGGTCAGGCAGGGCTAGCGATGAGCTACTGTCTCAAACAGCGAGGGATTGAGAACATTGTTTTTGAGAAGAGTAAAATCGCCCACTCCTGGCGCTCAAAGCGATGGGATTCTTTTTGTCTGGTAACACCCAACTGGCAATGCACGCTACCGGGCTATCCCTACCCTGGCAGCGAACTCAATGGGTTTATGCAGCGAGATGATATTGTTCGATACATTGAAGACTATGCTAAATCTTTTCAACCCCTCCTAAAAGAAGGCGTAACGGTTTCAAAAATAACTAAGCCTGAAAACGTTTTTGAAATTGATACCTCCATCGGTCACTACGTGGCTGACCAGGTGGTAGTTGCCACGGGCGGTTACCACACGCCCAAAATTCCTAGAATGGCTGAAAGACTGCCACGGGAGATTTTACAGCTGCATTCATCGGAGTACAAAAATCCAGGTACTTTACCAGATGGAACGGTGCTAGTGATTGGTACCGGCCAGTCAGGCTGTCAAATTGCCGAAGACCTGCATCTGGCGGGAAAACAGGTGCATCTATGCGTTGGCGGCGCACCCCGCTCGCCACGCACCTATCGGGGTAAGGATGTCGTCGACTGGCTTGACCAGATGGGCTACTACGATATGCCCATTGACGAGCATCCGCAAAAAGACTCTGTCCGCAAAAAGACAAATCACTATGTAACCGGGCGCGGCGGCGGTCGAGAGATTGATCTGCGACAATTTGCCCTAGAAGGTATGCGACTCTATGGCAGACTCAAACATATCCATGGAGAACAGCTTGAATTTGCAGACGATCTTAATCGCAATCTGGACCAGGCCGATGCGGTGGCCGAGAGTATCAAACGTACCATTGATACCTATATTGAAAAAAATCAGCTGGATGCACCGATAGATCCTCCCTATCAAGCAGTTTGGCAGCCGGAAACCAGCCTACTTTCCTTAAACTTAAAAACAGCAGACATTTCGACGGTAATTTGGTCGACAGGCTACCACACGGACTTTAGCTGGGTAGATATTCCTGTTTTTAATGGTGAGGGGTATCCCTGCCATGTGCGAGGGGTTACCACGGCACAGGGGCTATATTTTTTGGGATTACCCTGGTTATATACCTGGGGCTCAGGACGATTCTCGGGAATTGCCCGTGATGCCAACTATCTGGCTGATTGTATCGCTGTGAAGAATAGGGTGTTACCTCGACAGCTAACCCGCAACGTCAACGCTGTAGCACTGGGCTTATAGCATGGAAACAGCTGAACTAGCAATAGCCTGTGCGATCCCAGCTTGGGTGCGATCAAAACTGGCCATTAGAATTTAGATCCGCCAGCAGCACTTCAGGACCAATATCGCCCAGGTTATAGCCCTGGGGATAGCTGCGAATGGATTGGTCGGCAAAAAAGTCCGGTAGCGAACGGGGAGGCAGTTTACGCAGCAGACGACTGCGCACCTGGAGACTATTTTCAAGGAGCTGGGTGATTGGTGCTGGTGCAGACCGCCACCCGAGGGCATTGAGGAGAGGCTGATCTAATAGGGCGGGAATGGCTGGGTTGACGAGCGCGCGCACCCCCATCGGAAACCAGCTAAGCAGCATTGCCCGCGTAGCATTGGCCACCCGCTGATTGGCTACATCATAGGTAAAGTTGGCCTGCTCGTAGCTTTGATTGTAGGTTTCAAACCCGCTGTAGGTGTTGGGAATGTCGGTAATCCCCATGCGTTCGCCGACAGCAACCCAAAAGTGATACATGGCCTGTTTTTCACCACCGCTTAGACGCCTCCAGCCAAAGCGATCGCACCAGCGCACAGGCTCGTAAATAAACGTGGATAGCACATAGAGATAGTCGGCATTGGCAATGGGAAACCGACTGTGAATCCCATTCATCCGTTGTAAAAATGCCTGGCCGCGCGGGTGGGCGTACCCCCACTTAAACAGCTCTGAAACAATTATCCCCGTGTCATCGTAGCGCTTTTGAGCATGGTGCCGAAACTCCCCAGTCCGGTCGAGCAGCCGGGCTATGTTGGGAACACAAAAGGTGCGCAGCAGGGCCACCTCTAAAGCACGGGTGATATCCCAGGGGAATTCGTAACCGGCTAGCAGGTGGCAAATTGCGATCGCATCCCGCTCAGGATCTAACCCCTCAATTTGTCGAGCCGTATCGTATCGCCCCATGTGCTTTTCCCCACTTCCCTATCTAGCTCATCTTAAAATTTTTAGGGCAGGGACTTGCTAGTAAATAAAGTACCCGCCAATAGATCCTTTCCCTTTCCTTTTAACCCTTCCCCACTCTACTCCGGGGATTTTATCTTTTGGCAGATCCCTTAGCTCAGCCTCCCCAGTAGGAAATACCACAACAAACAAACGTGTCCCTACCCCCTACAGACCCAGACTGGCAAATTGATGCGGATTCTAGCAGAGGTAACTTGAATCAAGATCCAATCATCAGCGATCCCGCGCAAATCCTGCAGCCCCAACCATAGGGCAGCTGTCCCAGACACATTGGGTAAACCGTTGCCAAGCCGTACAGATATACTTTAAAGGGATGATGACCCTATCTAGGACCATAAAATATGGCTGCCACTGCAACATTTGGAGCGGGTTGTTTTTGGGGAACCGAGCAGGCATTTCGCCAGCTAGCTGGCGTTACAAAAACATCTGTCGGCTACATGGGGGGCCATTTTGAAAATCCCTGCTATTTGGATGTCCTGGCGCGTATCACCGGTCATGCTGAAGTGGCCCAAATAGACTACAACCCAGAAGTCATTAGCTATAAAACACTGTTGGATACATTTTGGAAAATTCACGATCCCACCAGTCTCAATCGCCAGGGGGCTGACCGTGGAGAACAGTATCGCTCGGTTATTTTCTACCATACCGGTGAGCAAAAACAGCTGGCCCAACGGTCTAAACAGACTGTGGCTAACCGGTATACCAGGCCAATTGTGACCGAAATTGTTGCAGCTTCAGCTTACTGGCTAGCTACCGAAGAACATCAACAGTATTTCGAGAAGAAATCTTCTTGACGCGCGTATAAAAAGTAAAAAGGTCTCGCTGACAAATCAGCAGGACCTTTTTTGATACTAATTTTTTTGACATTGATGCAGATAGCCCGGGGGCATCCGCAGCCAAACCAGGCAACTTCAGAACTACTTGGTGCTGCTGTCTAGCTGATCCAAGCGCTCTTGCTGAATATCTTTAACACTCTTGGTCTGGTTGTCTAGGTGCTCAAGACGCTGCTGCTGTAGTTTATTACCGCCAGCAACATCCTCTAGTTGCTCATCAGATAGTTGCTCATCAGAGACACTCTTGTTTTGCTCTTCCATGAAAATTACCTCAGTGTAGAAACAATGGAGTCTTGCTCGGTGACAGACGTGCGTCTACAAGACCATCTCATCATAGCCACCATCAACAAAAATGGAAGAGGTTCAACAGATTTCTCATGATTTTCTAATGCTATTTTCTTGTTTTGATTGACTTCATAAGGTTTTGTTAAGAGATAAATCTGTTTAGATGGCTTCATAAGGTTTTATTAAGAGATAAATCCGTAATTCCCTCCGTTTGTCATGAAGTCTGGTTGATTCGCGGAGCAATACTTAGAATTTCCTGAGAACAGCTTCTGGTCACGGGAATTTTTGCTATAAGTGTTCCAGTGTAAGGGGTTTAAATCATTACAGTACTCGGCACATTGGAGGATATATACGCATGGGTGACGGCAGCATTTTTCGTAAAGAGGCTTTAGAGCGGCTGTCTTCGCCAGAACAGCTTGACCAGCTTATGCGAATTGTCTCTCCACGCAGCTGGTTACCCCTGGCGACCCTGGGTGGTTTGTTGGGAGCTGCCATCTTTTGGGCCTGTGAAGGCCGTATCCCCGTAACCACTAGTGGTCATGCCATCTTGGCCTATGCTGACAATGACTCAGGAGAATTGGTGGGAGTAGCGCATTTTCCGGCGGGGGAGCTAGCCCAGATCGAACCCGGTATGGATGTGCTACTGATTCCTGATGTGGAGGGTAGCCAGCAGGCCGCTGGCGGTATTGAGGGTAAGGTGAGTCAGGTGTCGATCCCGTCGGTAACAACCCTGGATGGGGTCCGCCAGCTGGAGGACCCGGCTGCTCCTGTTACCATTGAGGTACTGATTGAGCTAACGCCAG
This sequence comes from Cyanobacteria bacterium P01_H01_bin.26, assembly GCA_038748225.1. Taxonomy (GTDB): domain Bacteria; phylum Cyanobacteriota; class Cyanobacteriia; order Phormidesmidales; family Phormidesmidaceae; genus Leptothoe. The sequence goes on from JBCDJC010000002.1 coordinate 61,334, forward strand.
ATCCAAGCACCAGCAGCGGCTACAAGTGGTCCGCCAGCAGTCTTAACATGGTTCCCCTCGGTGGAATGCACGCCATGGCCAGGGTTACCTTAGATGAGAAAGCTCCCCTCTGGTTTGTACTTCCTTTTTTACACCAGTCGTCATAAAATAGGTCTAAAGGTGAGCGGAATCTAGAACCAGCGCTACCCCCCCACGGGAATTTCAATAATAAAGGCAGTCATATTGTTCTGGGTGGAACAACATTTTAGGATGCCCTGATGCTGCTGTGTAATGATTTGATAGCTTAGGGCTAGGCCCATACCGATGCCTTCTCCCACATCTTTAGTGGTAAAGAACGGATCAAACAGCATAGACCGAATATCCGCTGGAATCTCGGGGCCGTTGTTGGCAATCGAGATCGCAACCCGTTCGGAACCACAGCACCAAGTGTCGATCTCGATACAAGGGTTCCGGACTAGCTCGAGATCGCCAGGCTGTTGCCGATCCGGCATAAGCACCTCAATGGCATTGCTAATAATATTGAAAAAAACCTGATTGAGATCCCCCGGATAGCAGTGGACTTTAGGCAGGTCTCCATAGTTTTGAAGCAGCTGAATACCCGATGGATTATCGTCCGTTGACCAGTGGTTTTGAAACATGGCCAGGGTGCTATTGAGCTGCTCGTGGAGATCCACCAGCTTTCTACCAGATTTGTTTACATAGGAGAACGTCCGCAGGGATGTAACAATATTTTGGACACGGCCAATCCCAGCGACCATGGAGTCAACTGTCTTAAAAATATCTTTCTTGAGAAAGTCAAAGTCAATTTCTTCAGTAAGGGCATCCACCGCTGGATTTGTCAGAGGATACTGTTCCTGATATGTGTCGATCAAAGCCAGCAGGTTGTGACAATATTCAGACACATAGCCTAAATTACCGTAGATAAACCCCATGGAGTTGTTCATCTCATGGGCGACACCGGCCGCTACTTTACCCAGGGCCGCTATCTTTTCTTGATGGGTGAGCTGGGCCTGGGCAAGTTTGAGTTCAGAGAGCGCGGATTCTAACTCAGAGGTGCGCTGCTCAACCCGATGTTCGAGGCCTTCATTGACCGTTGCTAGCTCGGTAAATGCCTGCCTCAGCTCCAAAGCCATTGTATCAAAGGTCTGAGCTAAGGCCTGCAGTTCTTGAATTTGAATGATGTTGGCCTGCACCCGGGACGGGGCTTGGGGAGTCAGGGTACGGGTAGTCTGGGCCAACTCTTGACTGATTTGGTTTAAGCGAGAAACCGGTCGAGAGATCCACTGGGCCGTCGCCATACCTAACCCAGCCGCCACACACAGCGCAATTAGACACAGTAGGATGGTGGTCTGGGTATTGGCCCTGATCTGGGCCATAAAATCTGACCCTGGAACAACAGTCACCACAAGCCAGTCTAGACCGTAGCTATCTTTCCATGGGAAGACACTGAGATAATGATTCTCATCTAGGAATTCAAACGATAACAGTTTGTCGCTGGCAGTTTCAACTATCTGATCGGGATTCTCTTGCAAAAAGGTTGCCGCCGCTTGCACCAGGGGATTTTTGCTATGGAGGGCCTGAAGCCGAGGATTTTCTTCATCGTCCGCAACAACTGGATACCGATCGGCATCCGTGCTGCCAATCAATAGCCCCTGGCGATCCAGGATAAAGATCTGTGCCGTGGGGGTCACATTCAGGTGTTCTAAAAAATCGCTGATATTTGACAGCAGCAGATCAACCACTAAAATTGCCTGGAGGCTCCGATCTTGGGCATATACGGGATGGGTGGCCGAAATTGTAATGTAATTGTCTAACCCCGCTGCGGCATAAACCGGGGTCCACATGGGTTTACCCGCCGCCTGGGTGCTCACAAACCAGGCATCGGACGTCGGGGTATAGTCATCAGTCTGGATCTGCTCCAGTCGATTACCCTGCTCATCGGTGGAGTAGTTATATAGTTTTTTAGCGGTTTGCTCAGACAGTTCAGCGGTGGATATTCCCTGACCTTCGATCCACCGTCCGGCTCCGGCTAGCTCGCCGGACGGTAAAGCATAGCCAGCCCAGCTGATGTCATGGAGCATGGCCTGCTGCCAGTAAAACTGTCCCGTTGCCTCATAGTCTTTGAGATCGATAATGTCGGCTGAGATCGCACTCTCACTTAGCCTGTTGATCTGATGGGGCACCGATAAAAAACTATCTAAGTGCTGCTGCACCAACCGTTCCGATTTTTTGATCAGCTGGTTCGCCAGGTCATTTACAGCCCGCTGACCGCTCTGAAACGATAGCCAACCCACCACCCCCACCACCGTAGATGTTTGCAGTAAAAAGGGAAAAACCAGGAGATAGCGTAAGGGAAGCTGGACTTTGGACCGATTTATCATGGGAGGTCGCCAATCCAGGGGTGGATTAACACATCTAGACACTTTAGGTACAGTTACAAACGTGCCCAGTTGCTCCGTATCAATTTAGGTTATCCATAGACATAGGTCCATGGACATAGGCCCACGGACAACAAACGTCGCGTCCAAGGAGGCTGCAGCCAACTGATGGGGCGCCCAAAGGCACATAATTTTATTTTGACCGTGCCAAAAATTGTTAAGATGCGGGATTATCACGTCAACAAATACTGACACCCCTGTCGCATAGGGACATTAGCACCTGGTATCGCTATGTCATGTCCTTAAGGCTATGCGAACGAGTTAGGAGATTGGATCTATGGCAATGGTTACTCTGCCCCCACCGCCCCCCACCGCCCCAACGATCAACGTTCGGCTGGTGGCGTCATTGGCGGGCCTGGTCTGGCTTTTGGCCGCCGCTCACGCTCGCGCAAGCGAGCAGCCTAGGAACTTCCAAGTAGCACAGCAGGGGGCGATCGGCGAAATTGTCAGCGAGCTATCGGAGGCCGATGAGGAACGCGTCGGCGAGCTGTTGCGCACGGCTCAAACCGAGATCGACAGTGAGGATTACGCAGCTGCGATCGCAGTCTACCAGGAGGCCCTTGGCATCGACCGGGACAATCCCCGACTCTATTCGGGCATCGGCTACCTGCAAATCCTGCAGGGGGACTTCCAGCTAGCTGTCGAAAGCTACCGCCAGGCCATTGACCGCGACAGCCGCAACATTTCATTTCGCTACGGTCTGGCCCACAGCCTGTTTCAAGCAGAGCGCTACCCTGAGGCGGCTGATACCTACCGAGCAATTATTCGGATGGCTCCTGGCGAAGCCGACGCCTACCTGGGTCTGGGCAATATGCTACTGCGGCAGCAGGACTACGACCCGGCCCTGACAGCCCTAGAAGAAGCCGCCCGGCTGGCCCCCAACAATGTCCAGATCTACGAAGCCATCGGTCTATTGTATCTCCAGCAAGAGCGCTACGATGATGCCCTGCAGCCCCTCCAGCGGGCGCTGCGCATCGATAGCAGCCGGGGAAGCATCCACGGCAGTCTAGCCAAAATTTGGCTCCATAGGGGCCGCCAGGATCAAGCAGAAGAATCCCTACGACGGGCCGTTGCCGCCAATCCTCAAGACTGGGAAAGCCACTATCAGCTGGCACAGCTCCTCCAGGAGCGCGGCGATCTCGATGCGGCCCTGATCCATTTTGAAGAAACCGTCGACGCCAATTCAAGGTTTGTCCCGGCCCAGGCCGCCCTTGGCAAGATGCTGCTAGAGCGAGAACAGTATATCCGGGCGGTGATTTCCTACCGCGAAATTGTCCGTCAGTTTCCCGACGATGCCGGTGCTCGCTACAACCTGGGGTTAGCCCTCTGGGGGCAGGGGCGTCAGCAGGCCGCCAGGGATGCCGTGCAACAGTCCAGACGGTTATATCTTGACCAGGACAATGAAACCGACGCCGAGCGGGCTGAGGCTCTGCTAGACAGCTGGGAAACTGAATAGGATGAATAGGGCCGGACAACGCCGGTGATAGCAGCCGGCTTTGGCCGCTACTTTGAGTCCCCTTTTTTGACCTCCGTTACCCGCCAGCTCAGCTTTAGGTTCATCCAAAAGTTCCAGGCGGTGACCACCGCGATCGCAATTAAGTTTGCCGCGTAGCGATACTGCTGACCAAACACCACATTAAAGATCAAGTTTAGTAGCAACACGTTGAGCACTAACCCCGACAGACACACCACATTAAACTTGAGAAACCGCTTGAGCCGGGCGGTCATACCCTGCTGAGACCGAGCCACATCCGCAAAGGTCCAGGCGTCGTTCCACAAAAAGTTATTAAAAATGGCCACCTCACCCGCAATAATTTTGCTGCGGGTCAGCCCCCAAGCCAGGGTACCGGGGTCGCTGAGCAAATAGAGTACCACCATATCCACAAAGACGCCGCTCAGGCCCACTAGACCAAACCGTAAAAATCGGCCAATGGGGAATTTTTGACGGATGCGGGCAATCCGACCACGCGATCGCAGCCGCACCAGGTGCCCCAGATACTCCACATACTGTTTCCAGGTAACCTTGCTCTCGCCAGCTTCCCGCTCCTGGAACACATAGCCCACCTCAGCAATCTCACCCACCTGACCCCGGCCAATTACCTCCAGCAGGATCTTGTAACCCAGGGGATTGAGGGTGGGTCCAGCGATGGCGCTGCGACGCACCATAAAGTAGCCACTCATGGGGTCCGTGACCCGACCCACCACGCCAGGCAAAATTAGCAGCCCCAACATCTGCGCCCCCCGGGATAAAAACCGGCGTAAAAAGCTCCAGTCGCTGACGCCACCCCCCGCCACATGGCGGCTAGCCACCGCCAGGTCGGCCCCCCCGGTCCGCACAGAGTTAATCATCTTTACCAGGGTGTCGGGGGGATGCTGTAAATCCGCATCAATCACCCCCAAAATCTCTCCCTGGGCTACCTGCCAGCCCCGAATAACCGCAGACGATAGCCCCCGCTCCTGCTGACGTCGCATCACCCGCAGTTGGGGATAGTGGGACGTCAGCTGCTGGGCCACCTCCCAGGTGCGATCGGGGCTGTTGTCATCCACCAAGATAAGCTCGTACTGCTCCGGCAAGAGATTATCAAGCAGGGCCACGAGGTGAGATACCAGTTTGCCGACATTCTTACTCTCGTTGTAAGTGGGAATCACCAGGGAAAACGGCAGGCTGGTGGGGGTAGATATAATTTTTAGCGCCCCTTGGGGGGGCTTAACCAGCTCGGAGGTATAAGTCATAAAACCTTGTTTACAAGGGTGAATATACCGACAGAGGTAGCCTCTACCGGAAAAATCCTAGCGCCTAGCCTATGGACCAGTTTGGACAGAGACACGATAGAACGGATATTTACCAAATGTACCCAGGGCATCAAAGGATATACTCATGGCGTCATCACCAGTATTCGCACCAGTATTCCCATCGGGCGGTGCCACCCTAAGGGGACCCTGGGCTGGTACGGGACAGGGGCTGTGGGGATAGCAAATGTACAAAAAAGTGGACTCCCCCTGGTTGACTAACTCCACGGCCAGCTGTTTTACCGCATCCTCCGTTTCAGTGCGAAAAAAGGTCTTTAGCCGGACGCTGGGCCACAGCTGCTGGGCCACAAACTGGTGGGACATGGCCACCCACGGTTCGTCATAGCGATCTAGGGCCGCGATCGCAGGCGCAATGGGCAGATAGTTGCTAGGTAGGGAGATGGAGTTGGTCTGCCGGTCGCGATAGCTGTGGAACCCGCCGCTGATGATGTTGGTATAAAAGCCCAGGACCATCACCAGGGCAATGGCGGCAAGCGCCCCCCATCGCCGTCGGCGAAACTGCCACAGAGAGGGCAGCCCAGCCGCCACTATCAGACCCACCATCGGTATCAAAATCAGATAGAATCGCGGCCCCCACTGTTTCCCCCCCGCCCCCGGCGGCACAATCAGGGGAACTGCGATCGCAAACAGTACACCCATCACCCACAGCACCGTACCGGCGCTGCGGGCTCGACCGCGCACCAGCCACGGCAGCCCCAGCCCCAGCCCAGCCGCCGGAAAATATCGCACCAGCGACAGCCCCAGCTGCCGATAGTTGGCCTGGGCCTGGGCTATCTGCTGTCCCAAAGAGGACTCTTCAACAATTTGAATCGAATGAATCCCCAGGGGATGGCCATAGACGACAAGATTAATGCCAAAAAATCCAACCATCGTCGCCACCATCATCCCGACAAAGGCCGCCACTGCCCGACCGCGGGGCAAAACGCTTCCCAAGGGTTGAGGCAGCCGCTGGGCCAGTACCAAACCGGCCAACAGTACCAGCACCATGATCGCAGCCAAACATAAAAATTCGGGTCGAAACCAGACCGATAGCCCCACGCAGACACCGTTGACCAGCGCCTGGTTGAGGCTAATGCGATGGCTTTGTCCCTCCGGCAGGGCATGCAGCATTAACCCCGACAGCCCCCAAAACGCTAGCGCCACCGCCAGGGTATGTTCCCAGTACATCGCACCGTACAGGGTTAGGGGCGACGCCAAAATTACTAGGGCCAGGCTCAGGGCCGTCATCCGTGAGGGCACCTGCCAGACTCGGCAGACCTGCCAAACCCGACCCCAAACCACCCATAGGGAGACCAGCGGCACCACATATAGACCGTGGTAGCCCGCCAGGGCGTAAAACGGTGCCGTGATCGCCGGAAACGTAAAGGGAAAGGTAATAAAATAATTTCCCTGCTGCAGATAGACATAGGGGGGCGTAAATGGATACAGTCCCCGCTGCCAGAGAGACATGACCCAGGCCGGTTGGGGAATGTCCAACGCCACCCGCCACTGACCGGTGCTCAGCTGCTGTGCCAGCAAAGCCTTTAAGCCAGCATCGCCGCTAAAAAATACGCCGTCGCGGGTATACAGCTGTAGCCCCAAACTGATGCCTATACCCATCAATAGGACACATCCGGGTAGGACCCAGGACAGCCACCCCCCGCTCGATTTCTGCATGATTAGATTAATTCAATACAGGTAAGTTTAATATCTCAGCCTGCCTGGCCCCAGCTGCCATCAGCTGACGGGCCACAGTCTGCAGACCACACTTTACAGGGCTCCCCCTAGTTTAGGTTGTCCATCTCAAAAATCGGTGTGGCTAACCGGTTAGCTTTTTTAAGCCATCAAGGGACTGTAAAGGTTCAATGCGCTGCCGCTGACCCCAGGTCAGTCTAGCTGTCCTGGGCCGCCTTTTGATGGGACGCTTCGGCCTGCAGCTCTTCTACCACATCCCAAGCCGCTGCACAGGCCGGTGATGTGGCCCCTTCGGCCTCGCAGACCTGGCGCGCTTCCTGACGGGCAACATCGATTTCATCTTCAATAAACAGACGTTTTGGCTTATCGACAAAGTCGCTTTTACGCAAAATATCTGTCACTGAGATCACACCTAGCAAATGCCCCTGCACCACCGGAGCCCGTCGCATCTTTGTATTGGCAAACAAACGCGCTACATACTCCACACCCAGGTCCGGCGGCACCACGATGCAAGGCTTTGTCATAATCTCAAACACGCGCATTTTTTTGGGATTGTGACCAAAGGCCGCCACTTTATAGACAATGTCTGTTTCTGTCACCATGCCGTAGGGATCCTGGTCATTACGACGCTCAACAATCAGCGCCCGCAGCCCTTTGTCCTTCATCAGCTCGACCGCTTCGGCAACCGTGGCCGAGCCGCTGATGGTAATTACATCAGCCGTCATAATGTCCTTCGCCTGCATCATAGTTGCGCTGTCCTGACCTAAACACTGGCATCAGTATAAAAGACTCTCCCCACCGTGAGAGTCTCCCAATGCCCCCGTTTTTTAAACCGTTTTTTAGTCGGCCCCTCAGCCCAGTCCCCCGGCCTGCCGCCAATATTCATAAACGCTGGTGGCCATGGTCAAAACGCCGGCTGCGATCGCAGCTTCATTCACCTCAAACTTCGGATGGTGCAGCGGGTGGTTATACCGGTCCTCAAACCCCACCCCCAAACGAAACATCGTCCCCGGCACCCGCTCGGTATACAGGGCAAAATCTTCAGACCCCATGGACGGTTCGGCCAGCCACTCAATCTGACTCTCCCCCAGGGTGCTTTGGGCCGCCTCCGCCACAATCTGGACCAGCGCATCCGCATTGATCACCGAGGCCACCCGCCGCTGGTAGTTGAGTTCATATTTAGCACCATGGACGGTACACACCCCCGCCACAATTTCCTCAATCCAGACGGGCAGCTTTTCATACACATCGGGCTGTAGCGATCGCACGGTGCCCTGCATCACCACCCGGTCAGCGATCACATTCGCCGCTTTGCCCCCAGAGATTTTTCCAATGGTCACCACCGCCGGATGGAGCGGGTTTAATCGGCGGCTAATGGACTGCTGCAGCGTCGTCACCACCTGGGCCGCGATCCAAATGGCATCGGTCGCCTCATGGGGGCGAGCACCGTGACCCGACTCCCCAATAATCACAATCTCCAGATCGTCCGCCGCCGCCGTCAGCGCCCCCCGCCGCAGCCCCACCTTACCCGCCTGAATCGTCGGGAACACATGCACTCCAAAAATCGCCGCCACATCCGCCAGCACATCATCCGCAATCATCCACTTTGCCCCCTGCACCGTTTCCTCAGCGGGCTGAAACAAAAATCGAGTTGTCCCCGCAAACGGATGCTGCTCAGCGAGTTCCGCCAGCACCATCGCTGTTCCCAGACCCACGGTTGTGTGCACATCGTGACCGCAGGCATGCATAATGCCTCGATTTTGAGACGCAAAAGGAAGATCCACCTGTTCAGGAATCGGCAGGGCATCCATGTCGGTACGCACCGCCAGCACATCAGCGACCTGGCTGGCCCCCTCCAGATTGGCCACCACCCCGGTTTTACCCACCAGCTCATGCACATGCAGCCCACAGGACGACATCACCCCCGCCACGTAGGCAGCGGTTTGATATTCCTGACCGCTGAGTTCAGGGTGGGCATGGAGATGGCGACGAATTTCAATCAGACGCGGTGTAATTTTCTCAGTGATAGCTTTAATCTGGCTGTGCATAGGTGAAAGAGACAGGTGTGTTCTCTAGTCTAAAGCCCTGGGTAAAATGGTGGGTTATATCCCTAGAATGTTCTAAACTCTCCCCCGGCTTTAGGCATCCGGGGGAGAGTTTTTAGCTATCAGAAAAGGGCGTTTAGGCTACCGCCTGAGGCGATCAATCCACCCTAACCCGTCTAGTCAGAATAGCCATCACCTCATTGACCCGCCCGGTGGGCAGGGGTTTGCTCCAGTCGTTAGGTTCGGCATAGCCCAGCTTATGGAGCAGCTTGATGGTATTGCGCACGGCGGTAAGGCTGCCAAACAGGGTGTGGTTAACCGGTTCCTGGGGATACTCCGGCAGCACTGGGCGCACAGGGGGAACGTTGGACGCGCCTGCGCCCTGGCTAAAGTCTTGAAACATGGGTCTGGTCTCCAGATAAAGTACAAAGCCCGAGCCGATGGTCACCATGGACAATCAGACGGGATGGAGCCAGAACCCAATAGCTAGCCACTCCGTGAGATGGGGTGCAAGTCGGGGTGGCTAGGGCTAAAATAACCGAAGCTGCCGGGATTGCGTGTTAATCCTGGGAGTTGGCCGCTGGCGAAGTGTGGCTGCACTTTGCTGGCGGTGCTGTTTATTGAGTTCTGAGTTAAGGTCGTAACGGAAATTGCAACCTTGAGGAAAAGAGTAAAACACTTTCTCAAGGCTGTCAAACAACAAATCGTGAGGTTATGTAGAAATAAAGTCTTAGTTGCAACATCGAGGCGTAAGGTCCCGTGCTCATTCATGGGGAGGGGGCTTAAGGTTACCACTGTTTACCTAGATGTGTAGCCTTGATGACGGTGATTCCCAAGCTGGCGATTTCATCAAACAGCTTTAGCCAAGCATAGGAGTTTTGCCAGGATATCGATAAAAAAGATACTCCATTTCTTGCCTTAAGCATTGAACTGACGTACCACTCTAGACAAACGACAAAGTTTTAATCAATGGTCTGAGGGAAAAGAAGTACAACAACATCGTCAGCAATAATGAGATGTTTGAGCTTTTGACCTAAGCATCCTCTCCAAATTCAATGGCCTCGATCATCTCTGGCGACGGCTGCCAGCGGTATTTGCTAAGGTTAACTTTGTTGCCCTCAAACTCAATACCTTCGTCTTCTAGGATGACCCGCTGCAGATCGTCTGAGCCATCGCGAAAGGCTGAGGTGGAGATTTCACCCTTGGCATTGATCACCCGCTGCCAGGGAATATCGTCATCGACGGCAACCTTGTAGAGCGCATAGCCAACCACCCGAGGTTTGCCAATCAGACCGGCTAGCTCAGCCACCTGACCGTAGGTGGCCACTTTACCAACGGGGATTTGACGAACAACGGCATAGATGCGGTCATAGCTGTTAACCATCGTTGTCCTTAGGTAACGGATAGGGGGCTCCGTCTGGATCGGAGGTGGTGTCAAAACAGTGGGGACAGGCTAATAGAACAAGGGAACGGGCGGCGACGGGCACCAGCTGACCATGCTCATAGACAGAACCCGCTTCAACAAAACCGCTGGCGTACTTGGTGTCGATGATGACCCGCCAGTCTTTGCGATCCACCGATGGGGGAATGGAAAACTCCCGCAGCTCTGGATAGGCATTGAAAAATAAAAGAAAGCTATCGTCTATGATGCGCTGGCCCTGTTTGTCGGTGGTGGGCAGCTCTTCACCGTTGAGAAAAATGCTGATGGCTTTAGAGCTGCCGTCGTGCCAGTCTTCGTCGCTGATAATGGTGCCATCGGGGTTAAACCAACCGATATCAATCACACCGGAGCCGTGAATTTCGCGCCCGAGAAACCATCGGCGGCGACAGAGAATCGGGTGCTGTTTGCGAAACTCAATTAGCCGCTGGGTAAAGGTGAGTAGTTCCTGATTTTGGTGTCGCAGGCTCCAGTCAAACCAGGATAGGTCATTGTCCTGGCAGTAGGTATTGTTGTTGCCATGCTGGGTGCGCCCCATCTCATCACCGCCAAGCATCATGGGTACACCCTGGGAGATAAATAGGGTGGTGAGAAAATTGCGCTGCTGTTGCGATCGCAACCTCAAAACCTCTCCATACTGTGTTTCCCCTTCTACTCCGCAGTTCCAGGAACGGTTGTAGCTTTCGCCGTCGCGGTTACCCTCACCGTTGGCCTCGTTGTGTTTTTCGTTGTAGCTCACCAGATCCCGCAGGGTAAAGCCATCGTGGGCGGTGACAAAGTTAATACTGGCATGGGGTAGCTTGCCATTGGCCTGGTACAGATCGGAGCTGCCGGTAAACCGAAAAGCAAACTCTCCTAACCGACAGTGGTGATCGCGCCAAAAGTCGCGCATGGTGTCGCGGTATTTTCCATTCCATTCGGACCATAGCAGCGGGAAATTGCCCACCTGGTAGCCGCCTTCCCCCAGGTCCCAGGGCTCGGCAATTAGCTTCGTGGTCGATAACACCGGGTCCTGGTGAATGATATTAAAAAAGGCGGCGAGGCTGTCCACCTCGTACAGTTCGCGGGCCAGGGCGGAGGCCAGATCAAACCGAAATCCGTCCACGTGCATTTCCTTAACCCAATAGCGCAGGCTGTCCATAATCAGCTTGAGCACCTGGGGATGACGCACATTAAGAGAGTTGCCGCAGCCGGTAAAGTCCATATAGTACCGGGGGGTACGCTCCACTAAGCGATAGTAAGCTTCGTTGTCGATACCCCGCAATGACAGGGTGGGGCCGAAGTGGTTGCCCTCACCGGTGTGGTTATACACCACATCCAAAATCACCTCGATACCCGCCTGGTGCAAGGCCTTGACCATGGCCTTAAACTCACGCACCTGCTCTCCAGCATCGCCAGCGGCGCTGTAGCCAGCAAAAGGAGCAAAATAGTTTAGCGAGTCGTAGCCCCAATAGTTGTGCAACCCCACGCCGATCAAATGGCCGGGGTAGGCATTGTAGTGATGGACAGGCAGCAGTTCGACCGCCGTCACCCCCAGGGAGGTGAGATGTTCGATAGCAGCCGGATGACCCAACCCGGCATAGGTGCCCTGCAGCTCGACGGGAATGTCCGGGTGCTTTTGGGTAAAACCCTTAACATGGACCTCATAGATAATAGTTTCGTGCCAGGGGGTTTCAGGATGGCGATCGCCTGACCAGTCAAAACTGCCATCGACAACGATGCCCTTGGGTACATAGCCCGCATCATCGAAATCTGACTTGATGAGGTCGCGATCGCTATCGGCAAAGCGATCCATGGGAAAGCCAAAAATGGCGGGACTAAACCGCATGTTGCCGGATACGGCCAGGGCATAGGGATCTAGCAGCAGCTTGTGGGAATTAAAGCGCTGGCCTGTTTTGGGGCTGTAGTCGCCGTAGGCCCGGTACCCATAGTGCTGACCCGGCCCGATGCCGGGTAGGTAGCCATGCCACACGTGGTTGGTAACCTCCGGCAGGGCCAAACACCGCTCATTTCCCTCAGAATCAAACAGGCACAGCTCCATGGCCGTGGCATTTTCAGAGAAAATCGCAAAATTTGTCCCCTGACCGTCCCAGGTGGCGCCCAACGGGTGGGAACGACCGGGCCATACTGCTGCCGACATGGTGGATTGAGTCAAAACTGTCCTGTGCTCAAAACTGTCTTATATAGTAAGCCCCTCGGGTTTTTCGCCATCACCTTAAAATCAGAAGTCCAGGTTTTGCCCTAGGATAAAGACCAGACTCCGTGGGGGGTTCTAATTAATTTTATCAAAACAGAATAAAGCCGCTGACGGCCCAAACACCAGAAAAACTACTGGGTATCTCCATGGGTTTGTGACAAAAATCACACGGTACACCATGAACGATCACTCAAATTTAGGTGGATACCGAGTGACAATAGGTGAATTCATTTATATGAGAGTTGTGAATATCGTTAGATCAATGCCTAAGAACTGTACCAAGCCGCTCAGGCAGAACCCTTTTCACACATACCGAGATCCGAGCACCGGACGCTGGTATGTGGTGCGGCGACCAGTTTCTGTAAAAAAGGTTTCATCTACGTCCCAGCCTAAGGCGTCCTAGTTTCCTTGCTGGAGCCAGGGTGCGACAATGGCGGGAGCAACCGCTGTTTGTCCCTATGCGTCCACCCTATCCCCCCATCAACCCCTATCGCCAAGGGCAGCTGTCTGTCTCTCCACTCCACACGCTCTATTTTGAAGAGGCAGGGAACCCCAACGGTCAGCCCGTGGTGTTTTTACACGGTGGTCCCGGCGGCGGCATTATTCCTTTCTATCGACAGTTTTTTGACCCCCAACGCTGGCGCATCGTACTGTTTGACCAGCGGGGTTGCGGTCAGAGCAAGCCCCACGCCGAACTGACCGACAACACCACCTGGGATTTGGTGGATGATATTGAACGGCTGCGATCGCATCTTGACCTTGACCAATGGACCGTATTTGGCGGCAGCTGGGGTAGCACCCTGGCCCTGGCCTATGCCCAGCAGTACCCGAAACGGTGCGCCGGTCTAATTTTACGGGGCATTTTTATGCTGCGTCCCAAGGAAATTCACTGGTTTTACCAGGCGGGGGCCAGCTACATTTTTCCCGATGCCTGGGAGCAGTATCTAGCCCCAATCCCCAAATCGGAACGCCATGACCTGGTAGCGGCCTACTACCAGCGACTGACCAGCCCCGATCCCCAAATACGGCAGCAGGCCGCCCGGGCCTGGGCAGTTTGGGAAGCGAGTACTAGCTATCTGATTCAAAAACCCCAAAGCATCGAGCGCTTTAGCGACGACACGTTTGCCGATGCCTTTGCGCGGATTGAGTGCCATTACTTTGTCAACGGTGGCTTTTTTGATCCCCCCGATCAGCTGTTGCAAAATATTGATGTGATTCGTTCCATTCCAGCTGTGATTGTCCAGGGACGCTATGATGTCGTGTGCCCGATGACCTCCGCTTGGGAGCTGCACCGAGCCTGGCCCGAAGCCGAGCTGGTGATTGTGGCCGATGCAGGCCATTCGGCCACCGAACCGGGCATCTTGAGCGCCCTGGTGGAGGCCACGGATCGCTTTGCCCAGGGATAGCGGCCACTACCCCAGCACTACTACAGCCAGAAAACCAGCGCCCATGACCAGGGCTAAGCTAAGGATGCGTCTAAGCGCCATCCGGCGTCGGTAGCGACCCAGACCCCGGGGCAAGTGGCCGTAGATGACAGCCGCTCCCTCGCTGCCGTAGGGTTTGAGAAGGGAATCTAACTCCCGCTGCATCCACCCAGATGACTCTAGGAGCTGCCTAGCTTGGGAAATCGTCGTAGGGGTGACGTCCGTAGCTTTAACGACATCGGTATCTGCCGCTGGGCAGCTTTCATCACTTAGGTATCGAAAGGCAGACCTGGGGAGAGGAAAAACGAGTATGCCATTTATTTCTTCTGGAAACCAGCCCTGAGCTAACAATAACGCAGCTACATCCAACTCTGTTTTGAGGGTTAGAACGGACATGGTCTCCACTGTATAGGTGTTCCCACTGACGCTAGCATGACCGTTCTGATGCCCCCCGTGACCGTCGCATGAATTACATAGGTTTTATAAAAGCAGATGAACAGACGAATAAGCCTTTACACCGATTTCATAGCGAGTGTGGCTGTCTACGATAATTGGCGTAGAGCCCTCAGCCCAATCGCTTAGGCGTAATTTATCCTAGAAAATAATTTCTACATGGGCAAATTGGTGGGGAAATAAGCAAAATTGGTGTGAAGGTTTGGCTAAGCATCATGAATCAAAATGGTTTGTTCGGTAACAGTAACTACTGAAACAATATGTTTATTAAGGTAGAGAGCTTCCGTTGTCATGCTGATTCTCCTCCAGTGCTGAATTAGTTAGGCTACAGATGGCTCGGTCGGTAATTGACAGCGGGGAATACTTATATGAATACTTATACAGAGCAGCAAAGTTGGTACGCACGCCAGCAGGTACGCTTAGTTTATCGACGGGGTCGGATCTTGGCACGACAGGGCAATCATCAGCGTGCGATCGCAGTCCTGTCCAAAGCCTTGGTTAACCATCCCGATACGGCCGCTGTGTATGTCAGTCGCGGACTCAGCCACCGGGAGCTGGGTCAGCTAGAGCAGGCCCATGAGGATTTTACAGCCGCCATCGACTGTGCCAAAAATCCGGCCATTCCCTATTTTCAGCGGGGCCGGTTGGCCGAGGCCCTGGGCAAACTGGCCGAGGCCCTGGGGGACTTGAAACGGGCAATTGTCGCCAACCCCAACCATGCTGAAGCTCACCATCAGCTAGGGGTCATTCAGCACAAAACTAATGATTTCCCAGCGGCGCTAGCCAGCCTTGATCGGGCCCTGGATTTAAACCCTAACCTGGCCCAGGCTTACCTGACCCGCGGCTATGTCCGACAGCAGCTCGGCGATTTAGATGGAGCCACGGCCGACTGGCAGCTAGCCACCCTCAACGATAGCGCCCTAGCCAGACAGGTGCCAGCACCAGCCCAGCCCGACGGTCTAGCAACCGTTCAAGAGCTGCTACAAGCCGCTCTCCAGCCAGTTGAAGTCAGCGTCAAACGGCAACAAAAAACCCTAGAAATCTATCTCACGCGCCAGGTGGGACAGGGGATGAGTTATTTCACCCTACCCAACCAGATTCGCCACCTGCTCTTGCCCCTCGAGCTCTCAGACATTACTGAGTTTAGACTGATTGGCCATGTGGGCACCGTTCGAGGACCTGAGTGGGAAAAAAGCTACGATCTTTATAAGGATCAGCCCTGTCCCCCCAGCCACTGGCCGACGGCATTGGCCGCTTTAGTCACCTTTCCTCCCCTGGGGGTGACCGCCCTGCTCTATGCCAGCCAGGTCCAGCAGTTTTATCGTCGGGGACAATATCCCGATGCCCTGCGGGCATCTAAGGCGGTCAGACGTTTAGCCCTAGTGGGCACCGGTGCCATGTGTCTGCTGGCATCGCTGCCCCTTGGCTATACTGCGATCAAGTCAATTCAAAACGAGCCCGCACCGCCCAATAGAACCGCCCGCGCCCTTGACGATAACTTTGGTCATCGGCTGTAGCAGCCTTTGTCGGTACAGCTGTCATAATAAGCGCCATGGGCAGCTGTAAGCGCTATTTCCGCATGACATATCCGTTGAGTGAGCAAACGCTCCCAGCCGCCGTACAGGAGCTGGTGGAGCGGGATGGTTCCTTTGCAAAAATTGTGTCCCGCCATAGCCTGCCGCCACTGTGGCAACGGGAGCCGGGGTTTGCCACACTCATCCATATTATCCTCGAGCAACAGGTTTCCCTAGCCTCAGCCAATGCGGCCTATAAACGACTACAGAGCAAACTGCAGCCGCTGACGCCTGGGGGATTTCTCACCCTTACCGATGCAGATCTAAGGCAAGTTGGCTTTAGCCGACAAAAAACAAGCTACGGTCGGGCATTAGCCAATGCCGTTGTAGATAAAAGCCTGGACCTAGCCACCCTAGATCAACTGGACGATCAGCAGGTACGCGACCAGTTGATGAAGATCAAAGGGATCGGTCTATGGACCGCCAATATTTACTTGTTGCTAGCGTTAAAACGACCCGATATTTGGCCAAGCGGCGATCTGGCTCTCCACACCGCCATTCAACAGCTAAAGGGACTACCCAAACGTCCTACCTCAGCTGAAGCCCAGGCCATGAGTACAGCGTGGCAACCCTGGCGAGCGGTGGCCGCCAGACTGCTATGGCATTTTTACCTAACCGAGCGTCAGCAGACCATGCCCCAGTGACCATCTGACTAGTGTGAAGGGACTAGTGTGAAGGTTTGATACAGAGGGTCAGCCAGCCCCCCCACGTTTAATTAGACCGTCTGGAATTACCGCAGGTCAGGGTGTTGTTAGTTACAGCACCCTAGTAGGAAATCGTCATTATTCGGGTAATTTTACGGACCTAGCGCATATTTTCAAAATTGCAGCCGTAAATACACTTGCATAAGGGGTAAACATCTATATGTTGTATTTGCAGCATAAAAATAATACAGATAGGTCATTCTGGTCGAGTTGGCCTAGCTCAGTGCTCTGAAAGCATACCCTTACCATGTGATGGCAAACGCGAGGTCCAACGACTATGAAACTCTCCATAGGCTCAATAGCTGCGAAAGTATGCCTGGTCTGCGGGGCTTTAATGTCAGTAATTACAAGGTACTTGGGGGATGGGCTTGACAGGCTGATACCTGGCAGCATCTGGGCTAGAGCGATCTC
This sequence comes from Cyanobacteria bacterium P01_H01_bin.26, assembly GCA_038748225.1. Classification (GTDB taxonomy): domain Bacteria; phylum Cyanobacteriota; class Cyanobacteriia; order Phormidesmidales; family Phormidesmidaceae; genus Leptothoe. The sequence continues at coordinate 78,503 of JBCDJC010000002.1, forward strand.
AACCAGTGATTTAGATTGTTTTCACAGGGGGATCGGCGGTGGCTATTGCCATCGACGCAAATTCAAGCAGTATGACCACAGCGGGAAGATCAGGCGCTTTGTCCTGGTATCTACCTAAACCTAAACCAGTCAGGTTTTTGGCCCCCGCTTCTCCAGTTTGGAAAGCGGGGGCCTTTTTAAAGAGGTCTTTGTGAGGGACTTTGTTATGACGCTACGAACGCTTGTGCTAATCATTCATCATCCAATTCACGGTTTTAGACATCCAGATGTTTTGCTGCCCTAGTAGAGCAATTTTGGAAACACAAATCAACCCCTATGCCGCCGTCGGCATTTGACTAACCCGACGATTTATGGAGATTGTCTGCCGTGTTAAAGCTGAACTATACCGATGACGGCCTATATCTTGAGCAGATACTGGCTACGTCCTCAGATGCCATTGCAGCCCAGCGAGTTAGCTTAGCTATGTGTATGGGTGAACCCCTACATGTAGGGCCAAGCCGAGCTTCCTTTTTGCTATCGGAGTGTCTGCCTGGTCTAGAACGTTTGAAGTGCATGTTACAAACAAATACTACAGGCGATATTCTCCTAACAAGAGCTGATGAAGACTTTGTGGAAATTAGCCTCAAGGGCACATGGATTGCCGGCAGCGCCAATGCTGAATCTGGCACATTTATTACGGCCCTTACCCCTGAGAGCGAGCGCCTGATCTATCGACTGTGGCAGGTTGCCTGGCGGGAGGCGGCCTATTTTATAGGCTAGTCTCCTGGCGGGCTG
>JBCDJC010000003.1:0-78927 GCA_038748225.1 Cyanobacteria bacterium P01_H01_bin.26
AGCAGTCCCGTACTCACACCGTAGAGCGCCAGCGCCCCCAATCGCAGCGTCAGGGGAGAAATAACTCCCGTCAGCCAGGGCCCCACGGCGGTCGTTATGGCCACCATGACAGGATGGTCAAAATAGCTCCAGTCCCAGTGCTGGGTGTACAAAAAGTAGTAGGCCTCATCAAACCCCGGCGGTAGCAGCCATGCAATCAGCCCCCGCAGACTCCAAGAGCCAATCAGTACCATGAGCAACCATTTTGGCCACAGCTTTGTATGTCTAGCATCTGTGTCCGCGATGGTTTGCATATCTGGCCTATTCCTGTAGATGTGTCCTTGTTCAGTATCCGCTCAAATCGTATCAGCCTAAATTAAGGAAAAATGCTTTACCATCAGTCCACACAGCAACGTTTACCCATCAATATTCCATCCAACCACCATGACCGGCAGTGCAGAAATTATCTGTGTAGGAACCGAGCTACTCCTGGGCGATATCCTCAACAGTAATGCCCAATATCTGGCTCAGCAGCTGGCCCAGCTAGGTATTTCCCATCACTATCAAACGGTTGTGGGAGACAATCCCCTACGCTTAGCACGAGCCATCGCCATTGCCTGTGAGCGGGCCCGACTGGTTATTTTTACCGGCGGCCTGGGTCCCACCCCCGATGACATTACCACCGCTACCATTGCTGACTTTTTTGGGGTGCCTTTGGTGGAAAACGCGGCGGTGCTAGCTGACATCACTGCCAAATTCGCCCAGCGAGATCGCACCATGGGTGCCAATAATCGAAAACAGGCCCTACTCCCCCAGGGTGCAGACGTACTTCCCAACCCCCAGGGAACTGCTCCAGGTATCCTATGGCAGCCTAGACCTGGGCTGCACGTTATGACCTTTCCAGGGGTGCCACGAGAGCTTTATGCCATGTGGCAAGCCACCGCCATTGACTACCTCAAAAGCCAGGGATGGCATAGCGGCGTCATCCATAGCCGTACCCTCAAGTTTTGGGGTACCAGCGAGTCAGGTCTCGCCGCTAAAGTCGATCGCTTTCTCAAACTAGAAAATCCCACAGTAGCCCCCTATGCCAGTGACGGCGTCATCAAGCTGCGCATTTCCGCGAAAGCTAATACCCTGACCGAGGCTCAGCAACTGATCGCCCCCGTCGCCGCCGAGATCAAGACCATTGGCAGTACCGACTGTTTTGGAGAGGACAATGACACCCTAGGCGATGCCGTTGGTCGGCTGCTGCTGGTGCGTCAAGCCACCTTGGCCGTGGCCGAGTCCTGTACGGGTGGAGGGTTAGGAGCCACGATCACGGCTGTTGCCGGGAGTTCCGCCTACTTTATGGGTGGGATTATCTCCTATGACAACGCTATCAAGGAGCGTCTGCTCGGTGTTTCTCCCCAGACACTGGCAACCTACGGAGCTGTGAGCGCTCCAGTCGCCGAACAAATGGCAACCGGAGCGCTCACGCAGCTAGGTACAGACTGGGGCCTCAGCATCACAGGGATTGCCGGCCCCGGTGGCGGTAGCCTAGAAAAACCCGTGGGCTTAGTCTTTATAGGGGTGGCAAATCGGTCAGATGCATGGCATATTGAATGCCGTTTTGGCCATCGCAAAAGTCGCGAATGGATCCGCTTAATGAGCCGAAATACGGCCTTAGATCTGCTCAGGCGAGCCCTATTGAGCGAAGCTAAGCCCGTATAAGCAACGATGACAGAATGGCACTGCCTTGATCATTTCTGACAATTCGTTATGATGGTGAATATTCCCACAAATAACTTAACTGAAGTTCACTTCAAGTTGATTTGTTATTTACGGGTCCTATAATGGTTACGCAATACCGCACCGAGTGAGATAGGAGCAGCCTGGCTCATGGATATTGGCAAAATCTTGGAAAAGCTGAAGAACTGGGTAGACCGAGTTATCGATACTCTCCTTGGTCCTTCGGCACAGCCTGAGCCAGATGCGATTCCCATACCGGTTAACGACCGTCGTTGATTGGATGGGGCTGATATAGCCCATCGCTCGCTGCCATTGGCAGTGGCATGTTAGATAAGAGAAACTGAGACTAGTGCACGGTTGTGACTAGCGCGTTGTTGGAGTGCCACCCTCATAAATGTGATTCAAAGCCCTGGTCTATTTCTTTTCAGGTGATTGGTTTTGATAACATTCAAGGTGTAGCTTTTGTTATGTGCATTGGATAGCATTCTAGTCCTTCACGGTCCTAACCTGAATCTGCTGGGGAAGCGTGAGCCCGGAACATACGGCTTCACCACCTTGGACACTATCAATAGCTACCTGGGCGAGATAGCTAGCGATTTGGGGTTTTTGGTCAAATGCTACCAGTCCAACCATGAAGGCAGCCTGGTGGACGCTGTTCAAAGTGCAGAGGGTGAGCACCGGGGAATCTTGATAAATCCTGGAGCCTACACCCACACCAGTGTTGCTATCCGTGATGCGATCGCAGCTGTTGCCTTGCCTACGGTTGAGGTGCATTTGAGCAACATCCACCAGCGTGAAACATTCCGTCATCATTCCTATATAGCCCCCATCGCGGTTGGACAAATTTGTGGATTTGGCGCGAACAGCTACTATCTGGGGCTGCGGGCGCTGGTTAATCATTTACAGGCTTGATAAACGGGAACCCTAGAACTGGCTGTCCGGTGAGTGAAATTCGACAACCTATGCTACCTTAGCCACAACAAAGTTTGGGGTCCGCTATGGGTGATTCGCAAGGGAATCCATTTATCAGCAATCCCTTTATGCAAGGGACCAAAAGAAAGCAGCCTGACGCGTCCGCTCCCAAAAACCACCGTCAGCCCCAGCCAGCCTCGACGGACCCGCCAACAAAGCTCAGTGACCCGATGTCCGCTAATTCGTCCCAAACCTCAGCCACCAAACCAGCCGCCAAAAGCAAATCAAATTCCCTACCCAAGTCAACCCCTAAGGTATCTGCAAAATCTCGATCCAGCACCAAAAGCAAACGCTCCAGCCGGCTGAGTCCGGCACCCAACCCAACATCACCCAACAACTACACGGGTGGATACCCAGGCGATGGCTATAAGGTGCAGGTGCTGGCCAAAATACCCATGCCTGACAGTACCAATATGCCCAGCCGCGACTATCTGTGGTTTGCCACGTATCCCATTATTCCGCGCATCGGCGACTGCATTTTTCACGATGGGCGCTACTTTCGTGTGGATGCCGTTTTCCTATTTGAGAGCACCAACGCTAGCTGGTGTGCAGATTTAGAGGTGTCTTACTACACTCGACGACAGTAGCACCGCTGTCTGTCTGGTTTTCCTCTGTCTAATTTTCACCATTGGGCATCTGGGGCATTGAGTGGTTGACAAACGAGTCATGGATTTGAGTTGCCAGAGGCTCCGCGATCGCAGCTTGAGCATATTCACTAGTCAGGACTACAGTTTGCTGATTGCCATAGCCCACAAATGTCACCAGGGCCTGCCGATCGGCCTCTGACTCATACCAAATTCGAATCCCAGACTGTCCATCAACCGTTACTAATGAGTAACGCTGCACCGATAGCGCCTCAGCTACAATCTGATCTAACCTTTGGGGCACACTGGTCTGGGGATCCTCCCGGAACACCACAATCTCAGTGCGAATAGCCATAGTAACGCCATCGGCAGTACCGGAAATTTCCACACCAGTTTCTCCATGGGGAGATACCTGCCATCCCATCGGATAATCCACACTAAACTCAGCCGAGTCATAGCGCGCAAACTCTCCTGACTCAGCCTGTTTGGGAACGCCACCAGGGGAGTATTCAGCACTCGTCTCCCCATCTCGCTCTGCAGGAGGGAATCCGACAGAAAGCCCATCAGCAGCATCGGCTAGGACGATCCCAAAAGCGCCTATCCCCAACAAACATTGCCCCACAATCCGCCTAATATCAAAGTCCATATAATTTTAGCCCTAGCAATCCTACGCCAAATATTAGGTCTCAAGGTCCCAAACGACCGCAATCAACAAACATACAGCCCCCCAGGTCTCCATGAAAATTCCTAGCGTTTTCTCGACAACTATCCTAGCCGTCTTGGGGCTGACTTTGGTTGCCATCAATGCCGAGGCATTTCCAGCCTATCAACCCAAACCCCGTGGTATTCCCAATACTCGGGTCTCCGGTGGCACCCGAGCCCCCTCAAACCAAAGCTGTATTACCGATCCTCAAACCCCCCGGTTGACCTCTGTATTTCCTGACGATGACCTGGGCTACACTACCGATGGTTACCCTGCATTCCAGTGGTACATGCCCAGTAACAACGCCAGCCATGTGGAATTTAACCTGTATGAAGTGGTCGGCGAGGCAGAGGATATTTTTCAGCCGGTTTATCAGACCACCTTTGTCCCTAACCCTAGCGCTGGTATCGCCACACTACAGCTACCCCAGGCAGCAGGACTTTCTCCCCTGAGTCCAGACAATTACTACTACTGGAGTGTAGATGTTTACTGCCCGGATGATGCCGCCGCTGCCATGACAGCTGAAGGATTTGTAGAACGCCTAGTCGTCGAGCCTACACTCGCGACAGCTCTAGCTAATAGCCACGGCATAGACCGGGCCGCCATTGCAGCTGAGAACAGCCTATGGTTTGATGCCACCTGGGCGTTAACCGAGCAGCTCCAGACTCAGCCCAACGACCCCCAGGTTTTAGCTAGCTGGCGCACACTGCTAGAATCTATCGGGCTAGAGAATATTGCCGATGCCCCCCTTCTACCCTAGTGGATATTGCTTTAGCGAGATCGGCCAGATGAGCTTCAAGTCGGGGGCCAGCCGACATTAACCGTAAGTGCACGTTGATATTTGTTACAGTTTATGAACACGATCAACGTTGGTAATCTCACTCGCTACTTATGCTGCGTCTCGAAAATATTACTAAGGTCTACCCCACTGGAGAAGTATTACGAGACGTAACCTGGGAGGTCAAACCAGGGAATCGAATCGGGCTTGTGGGCGTCAATGGGGCTGGAAAATCTACACAGCTCAAGATCATCATGGGGGAAATTGAGCCGACCAGTGGCAATGTGATCCGTCCCAATGAGTTGCACATTGGCTATCTCAACCAAGAATTCGAAGTTGACCTCTGCCGTACCGTCCGGGAAGAATTTTGGACAGTTTTTGAAGAAGCCAATGCGGTTCAAAAAAAGCTTGGGGAAATTCCCATGCAGATGGAAAATGCTGGACCAGATGAGTTGGATACCCTGATTAAGGTCCTCGATCGTGAACAACGAAAGTTTGAAGCCTTAGATGGCTACGGCCTAGAGTCAAAAATCGAAAAAATTCTGCCTGACATGGGCTTCCACAACGATGATGGAGAACGTCTCGTCAGCTCCTTTAGCGGCGGGTGGCAAATGCGTATGGGTCTAGGCAAAGTGATGCTTAAAGCACCGGATTTGCTACTGCTTGACGAGCCCACCAACCACTTAGACCTAGAGACAATTGAATGGCTTGAAGGCTATCTCAAAGGACTGACTACACCGATGGTGATTGTCTCCCACGACCGTGAGTTTCTCGATCGTTTGTGTACCCAAATTGTAGAAACCGAACGGGGAGTTTCCACGACGTATCTGGGCAACTACAGCGCCTACCTCACCCAAAAGGCCGAAACTAAGGTAGCCCAACAGGCAACCTACGACCGTCAGCAAAAGGAAATTGCTAAACAGCAAACCTTTGTAGATCGCTTCCGTGCCAGTGCTACCCGCAGTACCCAGGCCAAAAGTCGTGAGAAACAGCTCGAAAAGATAGAACTTATCGATGCCCCACTCACCGATGCCAAAACCCTACGGTTTAAATTTCCACCAGCTCCCCGCAGCGGTCGCGAAGTTGTCCAAATCAGTGATCTAACCCATACCTACGGGGACAATATCCTATTTTTAGGAGCAGAATTACTGATCGAGCGGGGCGATCGCATTGCATTTGTGGGGCCCAATGGAGCTGGTAAATCCACCCTGCTACGTTTAATTATGGGGCTAGAACCTCCGATGGAGGGAACTGCCTCCATCGGAGAACACAATGTCATCCCCAGTTATTTTGAGCAAAATCAAGCAGAGGCTCTAGACCTTAATAAAACTGTGATGGCCACCATCCACGATGAAGTACCCACCTGGAAAAATGAAGAGGTGCGCACATTATTAGGTCAGTTTCTATTTAGCGGTGATATGGTGCGTAAGCCAGTAGCTGCCCTCAGCGGGGGGGAAAAAGCACGGCTGGCCCTTGCCAAAATGCTACTGGCTCCCGCCAACCTGCTAGTGCTTGATGAGCCCACCAACCATCTAGATATTCCCGCCAAGGAGATGCTAGAGTCCGCCCTAAAAGCCTACGACGGAACGGTCCTCATTGTTTCCCACGACCGATTTTTCATCTCCCAGGTTGCCAATAAAATAGTCGAAATCAGAGAGGGTGAGCTGCGGTTATATCGCGGAGACTACAGCTACTATTTAGACAAAATAGCCCAGGAAAAAGAGCGCGCAAGACTGGAAAAGTTGGAAGCTGAACGGAAGTCTAAAGCCATGGCCAAACGCCAAAAGCAGAAGGATAAGCAAAAATCAAAAGCCGCTACCAAAAAGAAAAGCTAGTCAATCCACAAGGTATACGGGTAACTTAAGCCAATCTTGGATAGCACAATCTTGATTTTGGCTCCGTATTTCCAAAGCTTTTCTGAAATTCCAATAGTTAGCTGGAGCGCCCACCCTAGACTTAGGTATACAGGACAGTAGAAGCTTGAGTCTTTAGGCTTTCGTGCTGAGCAAGCTAATGTCGGCCATAAAACAGCCATAGGCAGAAATTGATTGTCGGCTACCGCTGTCCTTATAGGTAAAATAACCTATTTAAAATTCAATTCTTACCTTGGTAAAATCCTGCTTTTACAGGGTCTATGTGGCTAATTTCTGGCGTTTAACAGCCCTATTTTTACCCGGCAGAGTGCTCAAGAAATATTAATGAAAGGCTCTTGCTGAGCGAGCTTAGCAAGCATCAAAAACATTCAATCTCGTACCAATTTCTTTGATCAAAACTTCGCAAGCTGATTCTTGCCGTATGGGAAAGAATAGTAAAGCAAACCTCAATAATCAGCAAAGCGTGGGTGATATGATCGCGCTAGATAAAACGCTAGGCACAGTTGTTCAAAATTGCAGGAAGGATTTCTAAGTATGACACAGGAGCCTGTTTCCCCAATGGTGCTCGTCATCCTAGATGGATGGGGACATCGCGATGAGGATGATGGAAATGCAATCAACAATGCCAGGACCCCTGTCATCGATAGTCTCTGGACAGCCTACCCCCACACCTTGATTCAGACATCCGGCAAAGACGTCGGTCTACCCGACGGCCAGATGGGTAACTCTGAAGTGGGCCACCTAAATATCGGTGCAGGCCGAGTTGTTCCTCAGGAACTGGTTCGTATTTCCGATGCGGTTGAGGATGGCTCTATTCAGGAAAATAAGGCTCTGCTGAACATTTGTCAGAACGTCCGCTACAACGACAGTAAACTTCATCTGGTGGGACTATGCTCTGAGGGTGGAGTCCATTCACACCTAATCCACCTGTTTGGCCTACTGGACATGGCCAAAGCCCAGGACATTGACGATGTCTGCATCCATGTCATTACCGACGGGCGGGATACTCAGCCCACGGATGCCCAATCAGCTTTGCAAAAGCTGCAGGACTATATTGAGCATCATGGCGTGGGCCGTATTGTCACCCTCAGCGGTCGTTATTATGCTATGGACCGTGACCGGCGCTGGGACCGGGTAAAAACGGTCTATGACACCATGACTGACCCGGGGGAAGGCTGCGGCGATGCCGCCTTGGATATAGTCCGGGCTGCCTACGCCAAGAACATTACTGATGAGTTTATTCCGCCAATACGTTTAGCCCCTGGCGCTATTGCGCCAAACGATGGCGTTATTTTCTTTAATTTTCGCCCCGATCGGGCTCGTCAGCTTACCCAAGCTTTTTTAGATCCAACCTTCAATGGGTTTGAACGGCAGGTGGTGGTTGACCCTCTCCATTTTGTGACGATGACGCAGTACGATAGCACCCTGCCTGTAGATGTAGCTTTTGAACCCCAAAACCTCAGCAATATTTTAGGTGAGGTTATTGCTGACCATGGGCTCAAGCAGTTTCGTACCGCTGAGACCGAAAAATATGCCCACGTCACCTACTTTTTTAACGGCGGGCGTGAGGACCCCTTTGATGGAGAAGACCGGGAACTGGTATCAAGCCCCCAGGTAGCCACCTATGATAAGGCTCCAGCCATGTCTGCCAGAGCGGTTACTGATACCGCCATCACAGCGATCAACAAGGGGACATACGGGTTGGTTGTGATCAACTATGCCAATCCAGATATGGTTGGTCATACGGGCAATATGGAAGCCACCATTCAGGCACTTGAATCCGTGGATGTGCAGATGGGTCGTCTGCTGGGTGCCGTGGGTCAAGCTGGCGGTACCACAATTATTATCGCGGATCATGGTAATGCCGAATATATGTGGGATGAGGAGGGTCGACCTTGGACCGCCCACACCACTAACCCGGTGCCTTTTATCCTGGTAGAAGGTGAACGACTGAAAATTCCAGGTCGTGGTGGCGAGGTGGAACTGAGGTCAAACGGCTGCCTGGCCGATATTGCCCCTACCATTTTAGAAATTCTCCAGCTGCCTCAGCCCAAGGAAATGACAGGCCAATCAATGATTGAGCCCACTCGCGTTAACTTTAAGCGGAATCGTACCCCAGTCAAGGTATCCCTTTGATTTGACAGCCAACCGTCCTAAAAAACTGAAAAGGGCTGCTCGCCATGGCACCATGGCCTGGGTTACCATGGTCTGGTCCTCTTAGGATTTATAGTCCTGAGCGCGGGACGCACACAGCAGTTTACGGAACAGTCAGGCTAAACATTTGCAATGGTAATATCGGTTTTACAGGTGGTATGGCTCGTCTCCGCCATTGGTTTAATAATTTTGGTGCTGTTTCATAGCCCCAAGGGGGACGGCCTCGGTGCCCTGGGCGGCCAAGCCCAAATGTTTACCAGTACTAAAAGTGCTGAGACAGCATTAAACCGTGCTACCTGGGTTCTTACCATATTATTTATGGGAATTACGGTTATTTTGAGTGCCGGTTGGCTAACTAATCCGGCCCTCGAACTGCCTACGGCTGTGGACACGGCCCCCGTAGAAGAAACTGCTCCTGCATCCACTGAGTCAATCCCAGCGGATCTGACCTCACCGGAAACGTCCGGCGATAGCACGGCTGAATAGGCACGGGGGCTGAACATATCTTCAAAAAAAAATGCCCTAGCAATTAATTGCTAGGGCATTTTTTTTGAAATTGAGGAGCAATTACAACCAAAGCTGATTGCCCCTACGGATGAGCCTTCTAAATTAGAGCGCTTTGGCGCGAGCAACCACGTTCTCTAAAGTGTAGCCAAACTCTTGCATGACTCGACCACCGGGAGCCGATGCTCCAAAACGACTGACGCTAATCATGTCGCCTTCAGCGCCGTAGTACTTGCCCCAACCCATCTCGATACCAGCTTCAACCACAAGCCGTTTGGTAACGGCCTTGGGTAGAACCGACTCCCTGTAGGCAGCATCTTGAGCGTCGAATAGCTCCCAGCAGGGCATGGAAACAACGCGCACTTTCTTGCCTTCGGACCGCAGCTGTTTAGCCGCCTCAACACATAGCGACACCTCACTACCCGTGCCAATCAGAATAATCTCGGCATCGGCTTCGTCTGAAAGCACATAGGCTCCCTTGGCGACAGCATCGATGGAGCTACCGTCTAGCTGAGGCAGATTCTGACGGGAGAAGGCCATCAGTGTGGGAGTTTTACGGCTTGCGATCGCAATCTTATAGGCCCCCGATGTTTCATTCCCATCCGCCGGACGAATCACATATAGGTTGGGAATTGCCCGCAAAGAAGCAATGGTTTCCACCGGCTGGTGGGTGGGGCCATCTTCACCAAGACCAATGGAGTCGTGGGTCATGACATAGAGCACCCCCGCCTCAGACAGGGCCGACAGGCGAATGGCCGCCCGCATATAGTCAGCAAACACCAGGAACGTAGCACAGTAGGGAATGAGGCCGGAGTTGTGCAGCGCAATCCCGTTACAGATGGCACCCATGCCATGCTCACGCACGCCAAAGCGCAGGTTGCGATTCTCGTAGGCACCCTTTTGGAAGTCGCCAGAAATCTTCATCAGGGTGTTATTGGACTTGGCGAGGTCGGCAGACCCCCCAATCAATTCAGGGACAGCCGGAGCCAGGGCGTTTAATGTGGCTTCCGAAGTCTTACGGGTGGCAATCGCTTTGCCATCAGGGGTATATGTCGGCAGGGCCGCTTCCCAACCCTCCGGCAATTTACCAGAGACCATACGCTCAAATAGGGTGGCATCGTCGGCATACTTGGTGCGATAGGTGGCCAGGGTTTGGTCCCACTCTGCTTCGGCACTGGCACCTTTCTCAACCGCCTGACGGAAACGGGCTGTCACATCCTCAGGAATCACAAAGGGCTCGTGGTCCCAACCCAGGTTTTCGCGGGTGAGGGCAATTTCTGAATCCCCCAGGGCGGCTCCGTGGACACCTGAGGTATCGGCCATATTGGGCGACCCATAACCAATGGTGGTGGTCACCTTGATCATGGTGGGCTTGTCAGTTACCTTTTTGGCCTCCGCAATGGCGGCTGCGATCGCATCTAAATCATTATTGCCATCTTCCACATGCAGCACATGCCACCCGTAGGCCTCAAAACGCTTGCTCACATCCTCAGTAAAGGCAATATCCGTAGAGCCATCAATGGAAATATGGTTGTCGTCATAGAGGGCAATCAGCTTACCGAGACCAAGGTGACCCGCCAGGGAGCAGGCCTCACCAGACACACCTTCCATATTGCAGCCATCACCCAAAATTACATAGGTATAGTGGTCAACCACAGTACAGTCAGGCTTGTTAAAACGGGCCGCTAGGTGAGCTTCCGCCATGGCTAGACCCACCCCGTTGCAGATACCCTGACCCAGGGGGCCAGTAGTGACCTCAATGCCTAAGGTTTCAAAGTTTTCGGGGTGTCCAGGGGTGTTGGCACCCCACTGACGAAAGTTCTTAATATCGTCAATACTGACACTGTCATAACCCGCTAGGTGCATCAACGCATACTGCAGCATGCAACCGTGTCCCGCAGAGAGAACAAAGCGATCTCGATTAAACCACCGGGGATTTTTGGGATTGAAGCGCATAAACTGGTCCCAAAGAACAAACGCCATCGGCGCAGCTCCCATCGGTAAACCGGGATGGCCAGATTTAGCCTTTTCAACGGCATCAATGGCCAAAAACCGAATGGCATTGATACACTGCGTTTCAAGAGATTGGGTTGCGACAGCCATAGTCTTCCAAGTAATTAACGACGGTACAGTCGGTGTGAACAGATTAGTAATCGTTGCACGCACCTTGCTGATGGTGAACAGCACATCGGGAGCCCTCAAACAGACACCCCGGCATAGCATGGGTTAGAAACGGAAAGGCGCATAATCTACGCAGCTGTAAAACCCAGGCCAAAAACCAAAGAATCCACAGCAACGCGGCAAAAACATTCCCACAACCGGCGGTAGCAGGCTTCTAGCGCTCACCAGCGAACGTTGAAGAGGACTGGGCTGCCCCAACCCCATTGCAGGAAAGCCAATAGCCTAAGTCCGCACCGCAGGTTTATCAGCACATCCATTAATTAATTTGAACACGCTTATGAGCGATCAGTCACCTACGTAGCAGGCAAACTTTTCGTTTTACTTAATGTTTTCCGTTAGGTCATTATACCTACCAAGCCGTAGCACTAACTACGATACTTGCGAAAAACCAGGGTAACGTTGTGACCACCAAAGCCAAAGGAGTTGGACATGGCCACATCCACGGGTTGAGCGCGACTTTGGTTGGGCACGTAGTCTAAATCACAATCAGGGTCCGGATCTTGGAGATTAATAGTTGGCGGTACCCGGTCACTGACCACAGCCATACAGGCCGCCACCCCTTCAATGCCGCCGGAGCCGCCTAAAAGATGCCCCGTCATCGACTTGGTAGAACTCACGGCGATCCGTTTGGCACAGTCCCCCAGGGCCGTTTTAATGGCAGCGGTTTCGGTCGGATCGTTGGCGGGGGTACTGGTGCCGTGGGCGTTGATATAGCTCACCTCCAAGGGGGATACCCCCGCATCCTTGAGGGCCAACTCCATGGAGCGGGCGGCCCCAGCCCCACCGGGAACCGGCGCGGTCATGTGGAAAGCGTCGCAAGTCATGCCGTAGCCCACCATTTCTGCATAGATACGCGCACCTCGGCTAAGGGCATGGTCAAGTTCTTCTAAAATGAGGATGCCAGAGCCTTCACCCATGACAAAGCCATCACGCTCCTTATCAAACGGGCGGCTGGCATGGTCGGGATCGTCATTGCGGGTAGAGAGGGCACGGGCTGAGGCGAATCCAGCCAGGGATAGTGGCGTGATGGCGGCTTCGGTTCCCCCGCAGATCATGGCTTGGGCATAGCCATTTTGTACAATTCGAAAGGCATCCCCGATAGCATTGGACCCGGCTGCACAGGCTGTTACTGGACAGGAGTTGGGTCCCTTTGCCCCTGTGTGAATAGCCGTTAGACCTGCGGCCATGTTGGCAATCATCATCGGCACCATAAAAGGGCTGCAGCGGCTAGGCCCCTTGTTTAGATAAACGGACTGCTGTTCTTCCATGACCTTGAGTCCGCCCACCCCAGTGCCGATCATGACACCCACCTGTTCTGCGTTGAGGTCGGTAATAGCGAGACCGGCGTCAGTAAGGGCCTGTCGGCTGGCCGCGATCGCAAACTGAGCAAACCGATCAGTCCGCTTGGCATCCTTAGGATCCAAATACTCCAGCGGATCAAATCCTTTGACCTCACCCGCAATGCGACATTTATGCTTGGACGCATCAAATAACGTAATCGGCCCAATGCCGCTCTCACCAGCAAGCAAGCCTTGCCAGTAGGCTTCTAGAGTATTGCCAATGGGGGTAATTGCCCCCATCCCAGTAATCACAACGCGCTTTTTTTCAGTACTTGTCATGGTCATTGACACAAGGGGAACGATCCCAAGGCATTAAACAGCTTTGCAAACGGACAGAAGAATTCAAGCAGGCGTCTTTTCATTAATAAAGTCAACAGCGGCCTGAACCGTGCCGATACTCTCAGCTGCCTCATCCGGAATCTCAATATCAAATTCTTCTTCAAGGGCCATGACAAGCTCTACCGTATCTAGAGAATCAGCCCCGAGGTCGTTAGCAAAGCTAGCTTCTGGCTTGACCTCAGCTACATCAACCCCGAGCTGCTCAGATACGATCGATTGAACCTTTCCCAAAATCGCGTCAGACATAATCTCCAAATTTCCTTTTCAGCGGCAGCAAAAATACATCCTAAATGCAGATTGGAAAACTCCATGACGTCATTCACGTCTGTCCGAATTTAGACATTTTTTCATCTTATAGGAAAGCGTGCGCCCTACATGGGAACCCCACAGTCGCATTTAAGCAAGCTGTCCTCAGAAAAATACGAACGGAGTTTATTACGATCCATAAACTTTTTACACGTTAGCTTCTTCGTGAAAAACGGCACTGATAGACTAAAGCTTGATTGGAGAACTCTTTTGGCTAGTTTTGGCTAATGTAAACAGCTTGTACGGAGTTGTGATTTGGAGTACTGCTGGATGTTTTTCAGGGGGTACTTCATTACATTTCAGGTCATAGTCCAGCCGCCCTATAGCTGAAACCGTTTAATAATATTGGAGCATTCCTTCGATGTCTCATTCGGTCAAGATTTACGATACTTGTATTGGTTGCACCCAGTGTGTTCGGGCTTGCCCGACAGATGTACTTGAAATGGTCCCCTGGGACGGTTGCAAGGCTGGTCAGATTGCCTCTTCTCCTCGAACCGAGGACTGTGTTGGGTGCAAACGCTGTGAGACCGCCTGCCCCACTGACTTTTTAAGTATTCGCGTATACCTTGGTGCTGAAACCACTCGTAGCATGGGTCTAGCCTACTAGGCGTGGATTCCATACCAGCTTTCACTCGAAACGTTTATGTACTCCTGACCCTTTTGGGGTCGGGAGTTTTTTTATGCTTTATTTCTCAGCTTTAATGTCTCAGGCTTCCGCAGCCACGCTGGCTTCCCCAGGGGCGATTTCAGGCACGCACGGCAAATTTACGTACCGCCACCAAACTTCCCAACAGCCCAACTACGCCACCTAGGGCAAACAGCGATGCTGGCAGCAAGATTAGCTGCTGTGGCGTAAACTGCAGGCCCACAGCCAAAAATTGTAGAAATTCGGGCTGCTGGGCCGACAGTCGCTGTAGCGATTGGTGGGTTCCCACCAGCAGAGCCCAGGCGATCAATGCCCCCATTAGTCCAAAGGCAATACCCTGCAAAATAAAGGGCATATAGATCCAAGCAGAGGTGGCACCCACCAGCTGCATTACCTCAATTTCTCGCCGTCGAGCCATGACAATCAATCGAATCGTTGTGGTGATGACAGCGACAGAGGTCAGACTCAAAATGGCCAGCACCCCCAGACTGACATACTGCAGTCCTTGGTTTAATTCCGTCAGTCGCTGCACGGCCTCTGTTATGTAGAGAACTTCATCCACACCGGCCAGGTTTTCTAGCTGAGCCGCAACGGTCGGGACAGCGTCAGACGTCCGCACCTTAACCTTGATCTCATCGACTAGGGGATTACCCCTGAGCTGCTCTGTGGCCCCAGGCATATCGACGATACCTAGTTCCTCACTGAGCTGCTCCCAGGCATCTTCTTTGGTGACGGCTGTTACCTGGGCCACCTCGGCAAAACCACCAATGCGATCGCTAAGGCTATCAGCCGTCACACCGCTTTCCAAGTAAACTGCTATTTCCAGCTGGCTGCCAAACTGATTGAGCAAGCTTTCCACCTGCCAGGTCGCCTGCAAACTAATCCCAAACAAAAACAGCAACACCATAATGGTGCTGATCGCGGCCCAGTTCATCCAACCGCCACGCTGCAGTCCCAAAAAGGTTTCCCGCAACAGATAGCTAGTCTTAGTAAAAAACTTACCCATGCTGGTTTACGAAGATGCTGAGCGAATCATGAGAACAATACAGAACACACGGGCAGAGCAGACTATTTAATCTGACAGTGTCCGATCCAATCACACCCAATTGCATCGGACCGGTATACAGGGTGCACCAGGTGAAACCCTAGTTGCTAGGATAGGGTTAGATTCATCAGCCTAATCAATTTAGCCGTGGGTATTTCAGTCAGTAAAGAAAAGTTAAAAACTCCGCCCCTCACGCTGCACTATCTGGGTGATCGGGTGCTTAGGAAAGCGACCAAGCGGGTTGCCAAAGTAGATGGGGATATCCGCGAACTCACCCACAAAATGCTGCAGACTATGTATAGCCAAGATGGCATTGGTTTAGCTGCGCCACAAGTGGGTGTTCATAAACAGATTTTAGTGGTCGATACCGACCCCGAAGAGGCCACAAACCAGCCTCTGGTACTTATAAATCCCAAGGTTATCCGTCAAAGTAAACAGCTGGCCTGTGGCCAAGAGGGCTGTTTGAGCATTCCGGGTGTGTTTTTAGACGTGATTCGTCCGGCCGCCATTGAAGTCAGCTACAAAGATGAAAATGGGCGTCCCCAGAAAATCAAAGCTGACGACCTGCTAGCTCGAGTCATCCAACATGAGATGGACCACCTCAACGGGGTGATGTTTGTTGATCGCGTTGAAAATGCCCTTGCCCTCACCCAGGAACTTCAGAAGGGCGGATTTTCTGCTAATGATGTTAGGAAGGTTGCCTAGACCCGCCGATAGATCTAAAGACAGATCTGCCCGGTTAGCGGTCTGCCGAGGAAAATTGCCCAGGGAACTCAGCTTTATTAGTGGGAGAATACTGTGACTCCAAAAAGTGGTTTGTTTTTAGCCGGTACCTGCATTACTGCGATCGCAGGTGTTGGCTCAGTATTTGAGCTCGCTTACGGCGAGCCGGATTTAGGCGTAGTACCCACGAGTATTGTGCTGGCGTTGAGTATTCCTATCACGGTTATATTTTTTATAGTCGCTGTTAAGGACACTCGTGAAAATCAACAGTGGTGACTGATCGGTAGGGCATACAGTCGGTGGTGACTTTATCGGAGCCGTCCGAAGCCTTTCGGGTGATGTAAAAGCTAGTTGACCTGTCCGCCGCTTGCTCATTGGCTCCAGCTTGACTAAACAAGTTGGCCAGCGCTCTACAGAGTAAGATGTAAAGGAATGTATCGCTTTTGACGCTTGGCCCGGTGTGAGCTGATGGGGTCAGCTACGGAGCGACACTGCACAATTACACCCCTGCTTCTCACCATGACTCTACTGTTTGTATTTAAATTACTACTAGCGCTGTCCGTGCTGGGTGTAGCAGCCTACCTATTGAGCGCCCGCCGCTACCAGTCTTCAGAGTCAGTAGCCAATTCTTACGATCAGTGGACTGAGGATGGCATTTTAGAGTTTTACTGGGGCGAACATATTCACCTGGGACACTATGGCTCCCCACCCCGTTCCAAGGACTTTCTCAAAGCAAAAGCAGACTTTGTTCATGAGATGGTCAAATGGGGCCAGTTAGATGCCCTACCCCCCGGAACTACCCTGCTGGATGTGGGCTGTGGCATTGGTGGTAGCAGCCGAATTTTGGCACGGGATTATCAGTTTGATGTGACAGGTGTCACCATCAGCCCCCAGCAGGTCGACCGGGCGCAGCAGCTTACACCCGAGAGCGTCACCGCCAGGTTCAAAGTCGATGATGCGATGCAGCTTTCATTTCCAGATGCCAGCTTTGATGTGGTTTGGTCGGTGGAAGCGGGTCCCCATATGCCCGATAAAGCCCTATTTGCCCAAGAGCTAATGCGGGTCCTAAAACCCTGTGGCCGACTGGTATTAGCCGACTGGAATCAGCGAGACGATCGTCAGGTACCCCTGAGCTTTTGGGAGAAGCCGGTGATGCGACAGCTGCTAGACCAGTGGTCACATCCTGCGTTTGCCAGCATCGAAGGCTTTGCTGAAAACCTGGAAGCTACCGGCTTGGTCCAGGGCACCGTAGTAACGGCAGATTGGACCCAGGAAACCCTGCCATCGTGGTTGGACTCCATTTGGCAAGGCATCGTACGTCCTAAAGGATTAGTCCGATTTGGGTTTTCAGGGTTTTTGAAATCTCTGCGCGAGGTGCCTACCATTTTGTTGATGCGTTTAGCCTTTGGAGCAGGGCTCTGTCGGTTTGGCATGTTTCGGGCAGTTAGGGCCGACAGAGCAGCCCAAAAATCAGCCAGCCACTCTCAACAGCTGACCACAAGCGGCCAATAACCACCATTACAATGGGTTTGGATGTAATAGCCAGGCCCATGGGTAAATCAACACTGTATGGCCAAGATTTTCTGCAGTAGACACAGCAGCAGGCCGATTGATTACGCTACGGTCGCTGGGCAGAGCTGGATATTGAAAATCTGATAGAGGAACTAGACGAGTTGGGGCGTAGCGAACAGCGAGAACTGGGCAGCTATCTCAGGGTGCTAATGATGCATCTACTCAAGTGGCAGTATCAACCTGAACGTCGCACGTCGAGCTGGCAAACAACCGCCACAAACGGCCGCGATAGTATCCAAGATCGCTAGAAGATGCGCCAAGTTTAAAGCAGTTTCTCGATCGTGCCAAATGGCAACAGAAGTATTATCGCCGAGCCCGCCGAGATGCCGCTAAGGGAACTCAAAAGCCACTGGTCGTATTTCCAGAAAACTGCCCTTACCTGCTTGAGCAAATGCTTACCCCAGACTGGCTACCTTAGGCTGACTTCTTTTAAGTGCTACCCATGGGATCAAATTTAGAAACACCAGCCAGACACGTCATCATTGTCGGGGCGGGGCCAGCGGGGGCTAGCCTGGCGCTATTGTTGGTTCGCTGTGGCATTCGGGTCACTTTACTGGAGCAGGAAACCTCGTTCGAGCGGGTATTTCGAGGCGAAGGGTTAATGCCAGCCGGTATGGACGCCCTGGCTCAGATGGGACTGGGGGCTCTGCTCCACAGCATTCCCCACCGTCGACTGGAGTCTTGGAATATTCATCTGGGGGGGGAGGAAGTTTTTGTGGTGCCTGAGCCAGATCTAGGTGATCGGTCGCTCAGCATTGTTTCCCAACCGGCATTGCTCCAGGGCATAGTGGCTGAGGCAGCCAGCCATGAGGGGTTTGAGTTTAAGTCTGGCTGCCAGGTGCAGGACCTGCTATGGGCCAACGACCGAGTCATTGGCACACAGGTCAAGACAGAAAACGGTACCTCAGAAATCCGGGCTGATTTGGTTGTCGGCTGTGACGGTCGCGGCTCCCTAGTGAGGCGCAGGGCCGGTCTAGCCATTAAGCTGCAGCCTGACCAGTACGATGTGCTGTGGTTTAAGCTACCGGCACCGGAACGACTGCAAAGTACATGTCAGTTTTATCTGATGGCAAAATCTCAGCAGCATCCAGCCAGCTGCTACACCTCCTGGGATGGCCAGCTACAGTATGGGCTGATTTTACCAAAGGGGGGCTTGGGCAAGCTGGGGGACAATGATTGGCTCAGCCTTGCTGCCAGGTCGGCACCGGATTGGCTCAGGGCACATGTATTAACCCAGCGAGATGCGACCACTCAGCCAGTGCGGTTAAACGTGGTGGTGGGGCGATGCCCCCAATGGTCAGCACTGGGGGTTTTGTTACTGGGGGATGCGGCCCATCCCATGTCCCCTGTGCGCGCCCAGGGAATAAATTTAGCCCTGCGGGATGCGATTGTAGCGACTAATTATCTAGTGCCAGCACTGCAGAAAGACGTGGTAAACGTTGATAAAGCGCTGCCACTGATTCAGAGGGAGCGGCTGCCGGAGGTGACGCGATCGCAAACCCTACAGCTGCGCGAAGCCAACAGCCTCAAGCTGATCCGCTCGGCTCCATGGAAATTGGCCGCCGCACAACAGATATTGCCCCTGGCGGGGCGTCTGGGATGGGTGCGCCAAGCCTGGTTAGCACGCCAGCACGATCTACGCCATGGTTCTCAACCTGTACGGTTGAACCTCGGCTACAGCTCAAATCCAACTCAGTAGTAGACAGCTCAACACCTAGATTTACATCGCTTACCATCAGCGCAGATAGTCGATAATCCCCTGGGCAATGGCGTCGGCAATTTGTTCACGGGCAGCGTTACTTTGAAAACGGGCAGCGTCCTCGCGACCGGTGACAAACCCCGTCTCGACTAAAACCGCAGGCATAGACGTGTTACGCAGCACATAAAACCGAGCCTGGCGTACACCGCGATCGCGCATATCTACACTGCGCAGTACGCTGCTGTGGATCGACCGAGCTAGATTGCGCCCCGTGGAAAAATAGTAGGTCTCCAGACCGTTCACCTCGGGTCGGCTCATGCTGATGGCATTGGCGTGGACACTCACAAAAATGGTGGCATTGGCACGCTCCGCAATATCGACCCGAGGCTGCAGATCGACTTCTACATCTTGGGTACGGGTCATGGCAACTCGATAGCCTCGCTGCTCTAGGGTGCGCTGGATGCGACGGGAAATAAAGATATTGATTTCCTTTTCCTGCAAGCCATTGCGACCCACGGCCCCCGGATCGCGGCCGCCGTGGCCAGGGTCAATCATGATCAGCACTTCCCCCGGTCGAGCAGCCGGTGTGGGTATTCGAGGAGATGGACTAGGGGGCGGGCTCGCCGTCGTTGTTGTTGGCACGATGCGCGCATTGAGTCCGGCATCTTGCAGACGGCGCTGCAGCTGATCGGCACGGGACTGTTGGCTAAATCGGCCCGCTTGAACCACCGTCTGACCGTCCACCGTCGTCCGAAATGCCCCCGGTGCGACCGAACTAACGCGCGCGCGTAGGATGTCGGAACTCCCCGGCACAATCACCTGATAAATCACATTTCCCGACGGTGTGCCTGGAGCTGGTGTAACCGGAGACGGGCTCACCGCCTGACCCGCCTCAACAATTTGTGCAGAGAGTCCCGCTTGGAGCAACCGCTGGCTTAGCTCATTAGCACGGGAGCGCTCTCGAAATCGCCCGGCTTGAATGACCGTCTGGCCATTTACCGTGGTGCGAAAGGCCCCCGGTTCAATCGCATTGACTCGCGATCGCAAAATATTAGAACTTCCTGGCACAATTACCTGGTAGTCAACGGAGCGGTTGCCTGGGGAGGGACTGCCAGGGCGCGGTAACGGCTGACTAACGCTAGGTGGAGGTGTGGGTAGCGGTGTCGGATCAGCTGGGCTCGGATCTGGCTCCGTTACCTCACCTTCCGCAGCGGCCACCACCGCATCCAAAGATTGATTGTTAGCCAAATAGATATGGCCCAGGGTTTGACCGTTGTACACCCGCCGAGCCATGCTCCAGCCCGCATCTAATTCAATTTGGACAAAGCCATTGGCAATGCCATTGGAGCGACCCAGCTCCAGTTTTGGCAGTCCCCGCTGCAGTGGACTAGGGGCAGCCACTAGAACCAAAACATTCCCTTGCCTTTCTACTTGGAGACGATAGCGCGTTCCTAAATCCTCTCCACCAATACGTACGGAATAGCCGTTACTATCAGAGCTACGACCACAGATACCCGTAAAATCGAACGTTAGCAGCAGCGGCTCAATTGTTGCTGGGGGCCCTGCTTGTTCCTGCCAACAGCGCCTCGCCGAACTCAGCTGCTCAATGATCAACAGTTTGTAAAACCGTCCGTTGCTAATGGGTTCTGCCACTGCCACGACCCGATCGTCGGTAATTGACTGCTGGCCAAACTGGGCAGCCGACGAGCTAAATGGTAACGACATAACCGCACCACAGGCAGTGACAGCCACAGCCGATAGTGTAGTGAGTTGACGTAGGAGTGATTTCATATCCCTGGGGGTGGCGGGTAGGCAACAACAAACTATCTAAAAAATCAGGTAAAAATAGACTAGGCGTCAATTGGATACCTGTCTATTGATTCCTGTTTGTGGGCGTTTCTCAACTGCTATATATCGGTATCTATGTAGTTTTCCGAGAAAGTTTGCCCGTTCGGTTAGAAACTATATCAGTTCATCAGGTGTCCGTGACGACACTTAATGGTGATCGCCCCAAACCTCCCGATTCACAGACCCTGCAAAACAGATCGCTGTGGAACTCCCCCAGGTGTCACAGCCCACACCTGACCCATGGGCTAACAAAAGAACCCCACAAGCCAACAGCTAACGTTCCTTACAATCCCTATACCCTCGCTAACACCACAGGGATGGACGACTGATACGATAGCCCTGGACAAAGTCGATGCCAATCGTTTGTAACTTGATCAATGTGGATTCATTTTCTACTGATTCAGCAATTGTTTGTAACCCCATAACGTTGCCAACTCGGTGAATAGACTCGACAATAGCCTGGGTGGTCGAATCGGACATGATATCTCGAATAAAATCACCATCAATTTTTAGAAAATCAACAGGTAACGCCTTGAGATAGGCAAATGAGGACATGCCGCTACCAAAATCGTCTAGGGCAAAACAACATCCCAGCTGATTCAGCTCTCGAATAAACGAATTTGCACTCTCAAAGTCAGAAATCGCCGCTGTTTCAGTAATTTCAAAACAGATACATTGAGGCGGCACTTGAAAAATTTCAAACTGAGCTTTAACAAACTCAAAAAATTGTTCATCGTTGAGGCTCATACCAGATAGGTTAATGCTGTAGAGTACGTTCTCAACTGACTTTTGGCGCGCTTGTTCGAGTTTTGCTAAACAGGTTCGCACAACCCACCGGTCTAGTAACGGCATTAGCCCATACCGTTCGGCAGCAGGAATAAACACCGATGGGGAAATGAGCTGCCCCGAATCATCCAACATCCGCACAAGGACCTCATAAAAATTGAGCGCAGTCCCAGGCTCTATGGTTTGTGCAATCGCCTGACGATAAAGACAAAAGCTATTATGTTCAAGGGCCTGACGAATCAGGACACTCCAGTGTCTTTCTTGCCGCTGTTGGCTCAGCTCGGCATCTTCTTTTTGATAAATATGGATACGATTGCGACCGCGAGACTTAGCCG
Source organism: Cyanobacteria bacterium P01_H01_bin.26 (assembly GCA_038748225.1). Lineage (GTDB taxonomy): Bacteria > Cyanobacteriota > Cyanobacteriia > Phormidesmidales > Phormidesmidaceae > Leptothoe. Next base: position 22,097 of record JBCDJC010000003.1, read on the forward strand.
CATAGCAGGCCGCATCGGCAGCACTCATCACGGTGGTAGCGTCAGTACTATTGGCATTGACGGAAATTAGCCCAATGCTAACACCGACGCGAAAAATCTGGTCTTGCCAGATAAACTGATAGTCGGCAATGGCTTGGCGAAGCCCCTCAGCAATATTGACAGCCCGATCGAGGGGACACTGGTCTAACAAAATACCAAACTCATCACCGCCCAGCCGCGCCAGGGTATCAGCTGCTCGGATATAGCGTTTGAGCAGGCGGGTCAGCTGTCTCAGCAGCTCATCTCCCGCTAGGTGACCACAGGTGTCATTGACCACCTTAAACTGGTCAAGATCTAAATAGCAAAGAACGTGGGACTGATTTTGTTGAACCGCCGTTGCCACCATGCTCTCTAGCTTGGTTTCAAAATAGCGACGATTGTAAAGTTCAGTCAAAGCATCGTGGGTTGCTTGCCAGCTGAGCCGTCGAGCCAGGTCGCGAGACTGGGTGACATCATGAAATACCATGACAACACCAATTAGCTGCTGATTGCTGTCTCGAATGGGAGCAGCAGAGTCTTCAATACTAAATTCCTCACCATCCCGTCGAATGAGTATGGTGTGATTTGCTAACCCCGTCACGTGTCCGTCAGCCAAAACCTGCTCTACTGGATTGATAGCTGGCTTTCGGGTGGCTTCACTGATAATGTTGAACACCTTGGGCAGGGGACGTCCGTGGGCTGTTTGGGCAGTCCAGCCTGTCATGGATTCGGCAACCGGATTTAGATAGCGCACCCTGCCTGCGGCATCGGTGGTAATCACCGCATCTCCAATCGAGTCCAAGGTAACCTGGGCCATTTCCCTTTCGGCCTCTAGCGCTATTTCTAGCTGCTTACGCTCGGTAATGTCGGTAATGGTGCCAACATAGCCACTCGGCAGCTCACTGGTATTGTCATATTCTGAAACCACCTGACCAAAGACCCAGGTCACTCTCCCATCGGGGGTTTGAAAACGGTATTCAGCTTGAAACGGCTGTTTTTGTTGAACAGACTGATACCATGTCTCAACGATGCGTTCCCGGTCATCCGGATGCAGCCCTGCGGTCCAGACTACCCCCATGGCTGCTTCAGCCGAGATCCCAGCGATCTTGCACCAGCGTTCGTTGACATATAAACAGTCCCCCTGTGAGTTAGTACGAAAGAGCCCCACTGGAGAAGCGGCTGCTAGACTAGCATAGTGACGTTGGCTTTTTTGTAACTCGGTTTCTACTTGTTTGCGATCGCTAATATCGTGCCCTTCTAAAATAATCAAAATCACCTCATCGCTATTCTCAGTGACTGGGCGCAGTGAAAGATCAATAGTGATAGCCTGATCGGCTGCTCCCAACACATCGACCTCATAGCGAACAAAATTCCCCTGGGCGGCTTGTTCAATGCTGGCTTGAAGCTGTGCCTGAGTCATAGACGATAGGCCCCACCAGGGAGCCTGCCAAAACGGCAGCCCGATGACTTGGTCTCGCCTGAGCGCGCTAAAATTCAAAGCGGTTTGATTGATCTCAAGCAAAGTCCCATCCGACTCTAACAGCCCAATAAACTGAAATGTCTGGTTAAAAATTGCCCGGAAGCGAGTTTCACTGGTCTGTACTTCCTCCCTAAGGCTCTGAATGGTGTGGTACATTTCCGCCGGATCCAGAGCTGACAAGATACTGGTTTGAGTCACAATCCCAACAAGGGTATTGTTCTCAGCAACAACCAGCCGGCGCACCCCCATCGACTGCATCTGTTTATGGATATTCCAAAGAGTACTTTGGGGAGCAACGCATTCTAGGGGAGTACTCATGACGCCTGCAACGGCTAGGTTAGACAGATCTATTTTTTGAGCCTTTAGTTTGACAATGTCACGCTCTGTAATAATGCCCACTGGTTTTTGAGCGTAGGTGGGGCTACTGGTTTCGACAATCACCACACAGCTAACCCGATGGGTAGCCATCTGCTGGGTCACACTCAACAAGCACGCATCAGGGAGAGCCGTTATCACCTGGGTGGACATGACCTCATGGGTCCGCCGTAAACGCAAGAGATCACTGGCCTGCAGCGATTGACGCAGGCTACTATGGGTGACCACCCCAAGGAGCTGGTCATGGGCATCTAAAACAGGCAAGTGGCGGATGCGATGCCGCTTGAAGCGAGCGGCTACATCAAACGGTTGCTCTAACTCGGCAACAGCGATAGTGATAGGATTGCGAGTCATCACCTCAGTCACCGCAACAGAATCTAGGGCAGTACCCTGGGCAATTATTTTGACCACATCGCGTTCAGTAAAAATGCCCAGCAGTTGATCCTGTGACATCACCAGACAGTAGCTGCTTGATTGAGCCGTCTTGGCAACCGCCTGCCTGGTCTTCCCCTGGGACATCCAAAGTAAGACCTGACTAAGGGCAACGTTAGGCTCAACAATCAGGGGGTTTTGGTCAAATTCAACTCGATTAACAAAACCGCTAGCTGATTGAATCAAGGACTCACTTTTTGAGGTATCCATCATCATTGGATCGTTTGAACAAGCATGCGACCAAAAATACCAAACGTTAATTTATGGCTTTGCGCCCATAGGTTACAGGCGATCGCTGAAAGCTTTAGACAGCAGCTATACGCCGCGCAATCGGAGAAATGCACTCAGCAGATTGATATAAATGCCCATTCACCATACTCTATGGAGACCATAATCGCATCCAACGTGTAGCCTAGAGCGATCCTTTAAGAAACCCTGTAGTAATTTTAGATGGTTTAACAACGCCCTCAAACAGTTCTCTCAAACACTAGAAGTCTCTCCTAGATGGCATCGGTTTTGAGTGGGATGAGAACAACTTCGCTATTTTGAAACGTTGGCTCTTAGAAAGCTCAAGCGAGCACTATCCTAACTCTCACTCATGAGCTGTAAAAGAGCATCAGTGGATAGCTTGCCGCTGATATCAGAGCCTTCTAAAAGACTGTCGGCCAAATCACGTTTTTTGTTGTGTAGCTCAACAATCTTTTCCTCAATGGTGCCCTTGGTCACCAGGCGATAAATTGTTACTGGACGGGTTTGACCGATACGATGGGCTCGGTCTGATGCCTGATCTTCCACGGCTGGATTCCACCAGGGATCCATATGAATCACATAGTCAGCAGCGGTAAGGTTCAGACCGGTTCCTCCTGCTTTGAGACTGATCAAGAACACGTTACCCTCCCCTGCTTGAAACGCATCGACGCGCTGTTTTCGCTGTTTTGCCGGGGTGCTGCCGTCTAGATACTGATAGGTAATGTTTTGACTGTCCAGGTAATGTCTCAAAATTGTCAGATGATCAACAAACTGGCTAAAGACTAATGCTTTATGACGGTTGCTCAGCAGTTCTTCAAGTACCTCACCAAACAGCTGTAGCTTGGCGCTAGGGGGAGCCATTTCTGGCATAACCAGCTGGGGATTACAGCACATGCGCCGAAGTCGGGTAATTTCAGCTAAAACCTGCAGATGTTTGGCCCCGGCGGTGGCATCGGTGGTGGTGAGTTTTGCGATCGCATCCCGACGGAGGGCTTCATACAGCGCTTTCTCTTCAGAGCTGAGGTCCACCTGGAGGGTGATTTCAGTCCGAGCGGGCAGCTCATCGAGCACCTGGGACTTGGTGCGCCGCAGCATAAAGGGCTGTATGAGTTTCTTGAGCTGTAGCCGCGCCTGCTTATCCTGGTAGCGCTCAATCGGGGTGGCAAACCGCTGATTAAACTTATCTAGGGAACCTAGCAAACCGGGGTTAATAAATCGGAACAGGTTCCATAGCTCGCCCAGGTGGTTTTCAATGGGGGTACCTGTTGTGAGTACCTTAAAGCCCCCCCTTAGCTTCATGGCCGCTTGGGAGCGTTTGGTGGCACTATTTTTAATCGCCTGGGCCTCGTCAAGCACAATGGTTTGCCACTCGACGGTAGCCAGTAGGTCTGCCATCTCCGGCTGCTGCAATAGGCCATAGCTGCAGACTAGCAGGTCAAACTTGCCCAGAGCGGCGATCGTAGCGTTGCGATCGCCGCTACCCAGCTGATGAATATTGAGGGTAGGCGCAAACCGCTGGGCTTCACTCATCCAATTAGCACCCACGCTGGTGGGAGCCACCACCAGCGTGGGGCCCTCGGGGGCTCGCAGTAAAATTACCGCCAGGGCTTGGAGAGTTTTACCCAACCCCATGTCGTCGGCAAGACAGGCTCCGACACCCCAGTGAGCTAGCTGTGCCAGCCAGCGAAACCCCTCCTGCTGATAGTCCCGCAGCTCAGCCTGGAGAGTAGAGGGTATTTCTGGATCAATTGTTTTGGATTCCTGCAGTCGTTTGACATGGGCCTTCCATTTTTTATCAGCCTTTAGCTGCCCCACATCATCTAGGGTTTCTTCAAGGGCAAGGGCTGCCAACGGATGAAATCGGGATGCTTTGCCGTGGCGCTCTGAATAGGCGCGAAACTCATCTAGCCGTTTGCGAAAGGCTTGGGTCAGGGCCAAAAACTGACCGTCACCAATGGGCACAAACCGGCTTGAGGTTTGATCGAGCAGCGACAGTAGGGCCTGCATATCCATGACGCTGCCGTCATCTAGCTCCAGCTCACCGCTAACTGAAAACCAATCCTGCTCCTGTTTAATTTGCAAACGCCAGCCATCGATACCGGCTCTGTTGCGAATTTTAAGTTTCTCTCCCTCAGGCCACTCCAAAATAATATCGTCTTCTACGGCTTCAAGCTGTAACAACAGCTCTAAACAAGTATCTGGCTCATCTAAAATCCACTCTCCCTTGGTCTCTTCTCCTAGATCTAGGGCCGGACAGGCCTGTTGCACATCCTGGGCTAGCCGCTTTTCCATCTCTAAATCTCGAGTAGCCTGGGAGCGTTTACCATCAATCTCAGCAATCACTGTCTTGCGGCCAGTCCCCGGCGGATAGTAAGCACCAGAATTAGGAAAGGGGCGGGTCAACATCGACAGCTTTAAACCATCGCCAGCCGGCATCAGGTGCACATGGGGTCTGGCATCGGCGGCAATGGACTCCACATCGGCCATCTCAACACCGATATCAGAATGAATCGTCACTAAACTGGATACCGACTGAATGGCAGCGAGCACCTTTTCTTGACCCGCGGCAGGCACCGTCAGCTGATTACGTTTGCCTAAAATTTCGGCGATGCGTTGGTGCTCGGCATTGACCTCCAATACCTTGACGCGGGTTGGGGTTTCTTTCACCAGGGTAAGCCCATCTGAGGGGCTAATGGCAGGCTCCATGTGCAGCGAGAGAGAGCCATCGCCGCTTTGTTCAACCACTAGCTCCGGCACGGCGGATAAAATCTCGACACGGACGGTGGGAGAGTCTTCCCAAAACACCAGCGGATGACCAACCAAGGCCTTAATAGCGTCGCGTTTTAGGGTGTATTGGGAACCGGAATAATAGTCGTATTTGATTTGGTTACAAACCTGGAGATCTTGAGCCGTGAGGTAGTCAAAATCCGGAGCATTTTTTGCCAGGCGACTGAGGGCAACCGCTCGCCCCTTGGTCCAAACGCCCTTGGTGCTGAGCTTTTGTTCCTTGGGCTGGAGCAGCCAGTGCTTGGTGTACAGGGTTAAAAACCAGGCTAGCCGTCGCTCACTTTTGGGACTGTTGCTAGCAACTGGGCCAGCGACGTTGGTCAGCGCTTTTAAACTTAGTTCCCAGGTACTTTGGGGCTGCAGGGCATCGACAATTGACACGCTAGTTCGCTGCTCGGACCACTGGCCATAGTCGCTCTCAGGAACTAGACGACTCAAAACTTCGGCCGCTTCGGTGGCAAACCAGCTGAGCTGAGCTTCCTGGGCCTGTTCCGCAAATAGGGCCAGGGGTCGGGGCACGGTTGCTTTGGCTTCATCTTCATCTAGCCAATAGAGACACAGCAGGCTGAAAAACATACCAAAGCTATCGTCCTCGTCATCTCTGTAGGACTCGATCAGTTCTAAAAGCGTAGAACGAGCAGATAGCTGTCCCTGCTGCAGTAGGGTCATCTGGTACAACAATCCGTAGGCATGGCTCAACCAATGGCTGGAGCCCTGCACCGAGGGAGTACTCACCGTAATCGCTTGTTTGAGATGTTTGGGCTGTCCTGACTTGAGTAATGCCAGCAGGTAAAACAGACCGGCCATGCCGCCAATAACCGCTTTTTTACTTAACTGCTTGCGAGCCAGCTTGGTCGCACTGGCATAGAGGTCCAGGGAAAGTTCGATCGATCCCTGCAATAGTGCTAGCCAGCCACGCAGAGCTGTTGCATAAACTTGGGAGCGCTCGTCAACAACCCGATCGAGGATGGCTTCTGCATCGGCCAGTCGATTACGCAACAGATATTGCTCTACGAGTAAAACATTGAGATCATCAGATTTTTTGGCATATCCCTCTAATAGCTCTAGCAGATCCTCGGCGGGCTCTAATAGGGCCGTTGACTCTATGAGGAGCATGCGCAACACCGTGCCGTAGTGCTCAGCCGGTAGAGTGCCCAGCCAGTCGGCGTCAAAGGGATTGTTGGCTACTTCTAGGAGAAACTCGTCTAGGGTAACGGGGGTCGCGTAGTAGTTATAGTTACCGTAGTCGAGAAACAGCTGGGGTAAGACTTCGTAGTCCTGTTGATAGAGGGCCAGGCGAGCTTCGCGGAATAGTTCGTCCTTGGTTCGACAGATGTGTCGGACTCGATTGATGTGGTTGCGACGAGGTTGGAATACGCTCTTGACCCCCTCGGCGATGGGTTCAAAAATACCTAGCTCAACGGTATGCCGGGTGATTATTTCTACAATCAGGGGATGGCACTGGGGCAAATGGCCTGAGCCATAGATTAACAGCTGATCTTCAATCAGATTAGCAATCTGGGGTTTGAGATTGCCGGGGGTGAGCTTCTTGCCGGTCTTAGTGGTGATGCCAATATAGTTTAGGGCCGCCACCGCGTTGGTAATACTGGTGGGGCCATAGGATATTGAAAACAGCTGGACAATGCTTTTGTGTAATGGGGACTGATGCTGATAGGCATCAAAAAGCTGCGATCGCAGCTCCTCAAAGTCAATGTCACCATCTATCCAGCTATCCATCTGTCCTCACTCATAAAGCGCACCCAGGGATCGAGGCTTAGCCAATGACCAGCTCATCGATACTAAACCGTTAATTATATAGGTGATAGCTTGCTACCGACACCCTAAAGCAGGACCTATTGAAACGGCATAGGAACAGCCCCATGCCAAGCACTTAAGCGGTCCACAGCCAAAGTACCCCTTTGGGTACTTTGCAAATCCGCCTGTTGTCAGCCACAGTAGCAACAGCTTTCCTCAAAGGAGCAACAATTAAACGCTGTCTTCTCCAGTGGAAATATGTCTCTAAGCGAGGAGTTTCTGGTTTCTAGCAGCTCCTCTTTCTGTTTTTTTCACTTTCCCCGTGGGTCTAACCCAATCCCCTGTGCTCAGGGAGCCCCAGCATAATGTTTAGATTTTGTACGGCGGCCCCGGAGGCCCCTTTGCCCAGGTTGTCTAACCGGGCCGCCACCAAGGCCTCACGGGTGTTGTCATTGGCAAACACAAATAGCTGCACCTGATTGGTGCCATTGGCAGCTTTCACATCCAGGAAGGTGCGATCGCGAAGACAGTCCATATCTCCCAATCCATGAACCTGTATAAAGGGCTCTTTGGCATAGTAATCAGCCAATGCCCCATACAGCTGATGGCCTGTCGGCGAATTGTCCAAGGTCCACAGCGGTAGCGGTATCTGAACTAACATGCCCTGCTTGAAGGCACCGACCGTTGGTACAAACAAGGGGGCATGGGTCAGGCCCGAATATTGATGCATCTCGGGTACATGCTTATGGCCAAACGTGAGACCGTATACCCCATGGGGGTAGATCGATTCAGTGCCATCCCAGTAATCGGCATAGGTCTCAATCAGCCTGCGTCCCCCCCCGGAATAGCCCGAGATAGCATTGATAGTCACTGGAAAACTAGGTGGGATTAATCCGGCAGCTACCAAAGGTTTGATCGCAGCTAAGAAACCGGTTGGATAACAGCCCGGATTGCTGACCCGGTGGGCCTTGGCAATGGCTTCCCGCTGTCCCGATGCCAGCTCAGGAAACCCATAGACCCAGCTGTCGTTGGTGCGATGGGCCGTGCTGGCGTCCAAAATTTTGACCGTGGGACTCGACACTAGCTCCACCACCTCACGGGCCGCTGCATCGGGCAGACAGAGGATTGCCACATCCACAGCGTCAATCAGCTTGGCTCGTTCTGTTACATCTTTGCGCTTGGCAGCGTCAATACTGACAACAGTGACATCTTCTCGCTGGGATAAACGAGCATAGATCTGCAGTCCAGTTGTTCCCGCTTCACCATCAATAAACACCCTGGGCTGAACCATACTGCCAAACTCCCCAATACTCCTTTACTCAGCAGCAGGCCATCCCTACCCCGCTACCTCAACACTTCAACCGGGAATTCTAATGGGTGATACGCTACACCATCAACGGTTTAATGGTCTATCCCAGCGCCCTACCCCAGACTCCTCCTCGGCTACTCAATCGCTACAGTATCAAAAAAACCCTAGGAGCACGACTGGGACGGCGAACATTACTTGGCTATGACCACAGCCGTAACCGTCAGGTCATCATCAAATATCTATGCTACGAAGATCCTCTTCAGCCCTCGGATATCAGACGTTTTCGCCAAGAGGCAGAGGTGTTGCAAACCCTGGCCCATCCTGCCATTCCCGCCTACTGTGACAGCTTTGATATCAACGATCATGGCTACCACGGCCTGATGCTGGTGCAAGATTATATTGAAGGCCAATCCCTCTATGCCCTTGTAAATGCACGACGCTTTTTTACGGAGGCAGATCTGCGTGCCCTAGCAGGCCAGGTGTTAGCGATCCTTGACTATCTTCATAGTCAAGAACCCGCGATCATTCACCGCGATATTAAACCCAGCAGCCTGGTGCTGAGCGAGCCTCCCAACACTAAACTCGGGGACAAACTCGGGCAGGTTTACCTAGTTGACTTTGGGCTAGTTCAGCGAGCCCATGCCCCGGGGGCTGTGCCCAACGAACCGATTTTGATATCAGGTACCCCCGGCTATCGTCCCCTTGAACAGCTAGGTGATAGGGCCGTACCTGCTACGGATCTATATAGCCTGGGGGCGACTCTGGTGCATCTGGCCACCGGACAGCATCCTACCACCCTGCCCCAACGGGGACTACGCATGCTTTTCAGCCAGGAGCTGGGGCACATAAATCGCCCCCTCAAGGCCTGGCTGCGGTGGCTGACCCAGCCAAAACAACATAAACGGCCCACCTCAGCTCGCACGGCGCTACGTGGGTTAGAGCGGGCTGAGGAAATTTTTGCTCCGGCTTACCGGCTATCGGCCAGTCTTGGCCAGCGCTGTCAGCGCACCCTGCTAGAGACCCTGGCCCCAGCCAACACACAGCTCAAGCTGATGGCATATAGCCAAACGTTAGAAATACTGCTACCAACCGTAGGCTGGAAAACGAGCCAGTTTTGCCGGGCGCTGCTGCAAACAGCCACCGGGGTACTGGGACTAGGACTCATAATTTACGGCATCCTATCCCTGGAACCGAAACTGGGTATAGGGCAGCAGCTGTTCGCCGCTGGGATCGGTTTAGGATGGACCTATCTCAGCCTTTGTTATGGGTACCAAGGCTTAAAGCGGCTGCTGACTACCCTATTTCGACAGGTGAGTATCCAGCTTTTACCGGATATTATTTTGCTAGGGTATCGATTTCCCTGTCGCCCGGTCAATTATCAAATCAATACCTACAAACAGGATATCGATGATATTGACCTACAACCGGGTAGTTCGGTAATTACGTTTCGCCTGCGTTGCAATCGCACTGTCATCGGCAAGCTGGAGTATACGCTGTCCGGTCAGACCCAAGGGCTAAACCAGGTAGAAGTTAGCTGGATCAACGATATTTTGCAGCTTTGGCTAAAGCAAAGGGCACCGCAGGGGCTGGTGTAGACACGTCCGCTGACGCTGTTCACGTAGACTGGTTTAATCGCTGTGCCGCCCCGTTTGCCATGCCTCAGTTTGCCACCGCCCAGGATCAGCGCTATGCCCAGGCGCTGATGCAGCCTGCTCTAATTCGCATTATCGACAACATTCGTAAGCAGCTAGAGGTTTCTGACTGGACGGGCTCCTATCGGGATGAGCTGTGCTGGCCAACCGATACAACCGCCGCTCAAAAGCAGCAGTATTTGGCGCTTCAGAAAATGCTCGAAACCGCCACCCCCCATGAGCATGATCAGATACAAGCCACCCTTGCCGATCTACCGGAACCACAGCATATCTACACCCTGTGTCTAAGCAAACAGGAACAGCAGCAGGAAATTAATATTTGGCAGCTGTGTTATCGCTTATGTCGCAACGAAGCGGCAACGGACGAAACCATTACCCCCATTACCATTGACACTAGTTTGCTGGATTCAGACATGGGCGATGTGGATTGGATTGCCCTCGATCAAAAGGCAAAGCAACTGGTGGAGAGTGCTTTTCAAGCATTGGGCTAGGGACCGCTACGGAGTGTCTGGCAGCTGGGTGCCGCAGCGTCGACAGTAGATGGCATCGCTTTCGTGATTGGATAGTCCACAGCTTTTGCAGCGGAGGGTATTCACTCTCTGGATGCGATTAATGTTTTGAACCAGGCTGCCAACCTGGCTGGGAATTAGAATAATACCGGTCAAAATCATCATTATCGTCAGGGTGCGCCCAATCTCAGAAACGGGGGTAACATCGCCGTAGCCAACGGTGGTCATGGTGACAACGGCAAAGTACATCGCATCTAAAAATGTGCCAAATACCTCTGGAGCCCGGGGATGTTCTACCTGGTAGATGGCTCCTGAATAGATAAACACGATGGAAAACAAGGTAAAAACGATACGGGCAATGATCAGCCCCTCGCGACCTAGCCAGTGCTCCTCCTCTAAAAATCGGGCTAGCTTGAGAATGCGCAGCCAGCGAATCAGTCGCAGCGATCGCATATCAAATACCCCCGTCAGCAAGGGTAAAATACTTACCAAATCAACAATGGCATAGGGGCTGACGGCATAGTGCAGGGGGCGCTCAGCCACCCAAAGGCGGATAGCATATTCGAGGACAAAAACGGCCAAAATCAGCCAGTCAACGACCCTCAGTCCGGCCCTGAGCGGCACAGATAGGGGATAGGTCTCAGCCACAAATATTCCGGCTGAAAGTAAAATCAGGGTTGCGATCGCAATATTCACTCCCAGCCCTAGCCCGGTCTCAGCCTCCTCCAACTCAGCCCGTATCCGCTGCCGTAGCGTATTTTTTGATTGCTCAGCCACCATTGTGTAATCGGTTCCATCTTGATGAGTTTTGCATACCAGAGTTGACGCTAGCTCGCCGGGTCCTCCAAACTCAGAACTACACTCTCAACTTTTCTCCAATGGCCGACAAGCTATTCACGGTGAGCGATCGCGTCACCATTACCACCCAACCCCCCTATCTCAAAACCGCTGACCCTATGCCCATGCTACGCCCCCCAGACCTGGTCACCCTGGGCGAAGAAGGCACTATCCTTGAACAAAAGTCTGGAGGCTATTGGGCCGTAAAATTTGAACGCGGAACCTTTCTGATTGATGGCCGCTACCTAGAACGAGTCAAGACGTGATTTTAGCTGACTCCACCCAATCAGACAAAATTCGAGCATTCCTCCAAAGCAGGAACCTATCTGTTATATTAAATAACTGTGTTTGAAAGGTTTCTTCGACACGGGTTGCTAGCTCAGCGGTAGAGCACTCGGCTTTTAACCGATTGGTCCTGGGTTCGAATCCCAGGCGACCCATAGCAATCATCAAGAATAATTTCTGGCGAGAGGGTATCTTGTCAGGGTTTCTAGAGGGGCGGTCTAGCAGCGTCGTCTATCGACCATAGCTATCTTGTAATTACTGCTATCCTTAACAAAACCCTCAGGTTTCAGAAACAACTCGTCATAAACACAGGGTTGTGACCTAATATTGATGAGTAGGGATACCTATTCAACCCTTTAATTAAAAGCTGCCAAACGGCGAAAAGTACTAGGAGGATTATATGGCGCTTGTACCTATGCGGCTGCTGCTGGACCATGCCGCTGAAAACGGCTACGGCATTCCCGCCTACAACGTAAACAACATGGAGCAGATCCTGGCAATCATGCAGGCTGCTGATGAGACCAATAGCCCTGTAATTTTGCAGGCTTCCCGCGGTGCCCGTAAGTACGCTGGTGAGAATTTCTTGCGCCACCTGGTTCTGGCGGCTATCGAGACCTACCCTCACATTCCTGTGGTCATGCACCAAGACCACGGTAATAGCCCTGCGACCTGCTACTCCGCAATTCGCAACGGCTTTACTAGCGTCATGATGGACGGCTCCCTCGAAGCTGATGCCAAAACCCCCGCTAGTTTTGATTACAACGTCAATGTGACCGCTGAAGTGGTGAAGGTGGCTCACTCCATCGGAGCCAGTGTTGAAGGCGAGCTAGGCTGTCTTGGCTCCCTAGAGACCGGTGCCGGTGAAGCGGAAGATGGCCATGGCTTCGAAGGGACCCTGAGCAAGGATCAGCTCTTGACTGACCCCGATGAAGCTGTACAGTTCGTTGAGCAAACTCAGGTTGACGCTCTTGCTGTAGCTATCGGTACTAGCCACGGTGCCTATAAGTTCACCCGCAAGCCCACTGGTGAAATCCTTGCCATTAGTCGCATTGCTGAAATTCACAAGCGTCTGCCCAATACTCACCTGGTAATGCACGGATCGTCTTCCGTTCCCCAGGAGTGGTTGGATATGATCAACGCTAACGGTGGTAACATTCCTGAGACCTACGGTGTGCCGGTTGAAGAAATCCAGAAGGGCATCAAGAGCGGTGTTCGTAAAGTGAACATTGATACCGACAACCGTCTAGCCATCACAGCGGCTATCCGCGAAGCGGCCATGAAGGATCCATCTAACTTTGATCCTCGCCACTTCCTCAAGCCTTCCATCAAGTACATGAAGCAAGTGTGCTCCGATCGCTACACGGCCTTCGGTACCGCTGGCAATGCTTCTAAGATCAAGCAGGTTGGCGTTGATATCTTCGCTGCTAAGTACGAAGCTGGTGAGCTTGACGCTAAAGTTGCTGTTACTGCTTAGGTTTCAGTGACACTTCAGATCAGCTGAAGTCGTAAATGCATAGACAAAAAAGGAGGATGGTATTGCCATCCTCCTTTTTTTAATGTTCTTTTAGTGGGTTGTGATTGAGAAACCCAGCAGCTAACCCGCCTTTTAGGCTCTCCTCCCCAAAGGGGATGATTTTTTACCGAACTCAGGGACAGAAAAACTCAATCCGAACTCCGTAGCACTGTCGGTAACGCCCAACCAAACCTATGCTTTCTGCGCCACCCAGTACTTACTCATAAAGTGGTTCGATACGGCTACATCGCTAAAGCCTGCTGACTCCAGACGAGCCGTCATATCATCATTACTATAGTGACGATAGTAGGGCTCATGGAAAACGCTAGGGAAGTTTTCCATCATGGGGGCAAACTCAGGATTGTCCATCTTTTGAATCGAATCGCAGATGACAAAAACACCGCCGGGCTTGGTGACGCGGTAGGCTTCATTGATCACCGTTTGGCGCACCTCTGCAGGCAACTCATGGAAGAGGAAAACACTGACCGTCGCCTCAAAGTAGTTGTCGAGATAGGGTAGGGCCTCGGCATTGGCCTGGATGAGCTGGGGTAGGGTGCCCGGTTCTCGACTGAGCAACTCATTGGCCTTGCGTAGATAGGTAGGGGATAGATCCATCCCGTGCAGTGACACCTGGGGTAAGGTGTCACGAATCATTTTGAGGGTGCGTCCGGTGCCACAGGCAATGTCGAGAAGTTTGGGAGTGCCCCCTAAGCCATCGATATAACGTTTGAGGGGCGCTAAAATTCGACGGCGCATGGGGTCAGCCGAGCCGTTAAACAAAATCTCCACCTGCAAATCGTAGAGATTGGCCGACATGTCACTTAGATAGCCGTCGGTTTGGTGGTGGAAGTTTTGTACGTAGTAGCTTGGATAGCCATCGATCCTAACATTGGCCCCAAAGTCTTGAAATTGCCTATTCTTTGAGCGCTCCCAAACGCTGGGCGTATCAAACACCACCATTGGGTAGTACTTAAAAAAGTCATCCCAGGGATTATCAAACAGCAAACTCTTTGGATATATCCCGGCTTCGGCATCTTGCCAGTCAACCTCGGTCAGCTCATCTAGTCGCTGCTTTAATAGAGCCAATGTGGATGGGGGAATCTCTGAGGTACTATCTGGAGCAACCGGAGAAACGACTTCCCGTATGCGGTTGGCCAAGGTTTTGTGGGTAAATCCAAAGGCTTGTTTACCTTGCTGAAAGGTTTGATAGGCAAGTTTTGTCAGTGTATCTGGCATGGCTCTAATCGGACAACAGGGTTGAGATATGGCTAGTATGCTTTGGTCGCTCCGGTGAACAGGGACGGCGTCACCCAATCGAGAACTAGCCAAAAAAAAATGGTTACGTATGCCCATTGTAAAAGTTTATTAAGGAGAGGGGGAGGGGAAAGGGAAATTGCAGCGCCATTATTCCGGGGAAGCTGCGCTAGTATAAGTAGGCTGTAGGACCCACCTACATAAACCAACCCACATAGGATTAACTTGATGAAGCGTCTGTCCCTCGATACCACCCAGCTGATGCGCCGCACGGAGGACTTGATTAGCGCAGCATCAAATCGCTATCGGATTACGGTTCAAGTGGCCAATCGAGCACAGCGTCGTCGTTTTGAAGAATTTGATAGCCTCGATGAGTCCCGCATGAAGCCCGTCCTGCGTGCCATAGTAGAGATGTCGGATGAGCTTACTCAGCCGGAAATTATTGGTGAATAAGGGCTCCGTGGCCCTGGGAAATGGCCTTGGCGGCCATTTCCCATTGGTATGTGGAAAAGCTAAGTATTTTTTATTTATTACTAATTGCGTTAGTGCTCGGCAGTATGGGTAAGCAGCTTAAGTTTTTGTTTTTGGTCACCCTGACCACCCTGGTAGTTTTGACGGGTAGTATTCTCCAGGTGGGTGAGCCGCTGATGGCGGCCCAGGTACCCCACGCGAACGAGATCGCAAATCAGCTCTACGCTCAGTATCCCGATATACCTAAGGCCAAGCAGGCAGATAGCACCCTACTGAGTCGGTTTGTTGACTATCACCTTGATGCCAAGGCCCGACCGGCCCAGTATCACCTGGACTGGGAGCTGTCCATGGCCGACTATCTGAATGCGTCCTATGGCGATCGCAACGGGCCGTCCACGGTAGCCAATGCCGACAAGCGGGCCATGCAGGCCCTGAGCCGTCAGCAGCGCCATGCACTAGTACACACATTAGAGCAGCTTTTTAGTCGATGACGGCGCTGCTCAAGGAGGGCAGCGGCTGGCGACTAGGCTGGGACGAAAATCGCCACCCCTTCAAGGCGCTAGTCGGAGGTGAGCACTGGGCCTTAGAGCTTACCCAGGATGAATTTGAGGCTTTATATCGTCTTGCTCAGCAGCTGGCGGCAACCATGGCGGCAATGGCCGCCGAGCTGATGCCGGATGAGCGAATTACTTGTGAGCAAGAAACGGCACAGCTGTGGGTAGAGGCCGATGGGTTTCACCATAGCTACAGCCTACGGTTTATTGTACTCAATGGTCGCGGTGGCGAAGGTGCCTGGCCAGCCGCTATCGTTCCCCAAGTGTTGGACGGGTTAGAGGGTATAGCTGTATTTTGATATGGGTCATCTATCTGAGCAACTATCCCTAAACCCCTGGGTGCAAACCTGGGACACGGGGGTGATTGTGATGGCAGCTGGCTGGATAAATTATCTAGCGCTCAGGGTATACAAGCTATATGAAAAAACTAAAGGTTGTTAGCGATACGCTGTTTAAGCAAAGCCCCAGTCTGTCAAGCGAACTGACTAAACAGCAAAAGGAATTTGTTAAAAACGGGACAGAGTTCGAGATTAAAACCTCAGAGGTTGCCCGCGGTAGCCATCTGAAGGTGACTCTGGCCCAGCTCCTGGGGGCCGCTAAACGCGATGTCTGGTACGTCTACAAACCAGATATCAGGGTCTATGACACCAAAATCAAACTGACGGTATTGAGTAGCACCCTGTTTAAGCAGCGCCCCGTCCTCTCTAGCCAACTGGGTGAGCGGGAAAAGGTGTTTGTCGCCAACGGGACGGAGTATTACCTGCAGTCATATTTGCCAGCGGAAGGGCAGCATGTGAAAGTTGCGATCGCAAACGACTTTCTCGGTCCCGAAAACCGCACGGTCTGGTATGCCTATAAGCCAGATATCCGTATCTTGGGCGACACCATCACCCTCAAGGTCAATAGCGATACCCTCTTCAAAACATCTCCCCAGCTATCGTCCCAGCTCAGCAACAGCGACAAGGTTTTTGTCAGAAATACCACCGAGTTAGAGCTGGTTAGCCACGAACTGGCCCGTTCCAACCACGTTAAATTAGAGCTAGCCGAGCCAAGTTTTAGCAACCGCCCTGAGCGGATATGGTATGCCTATAAACCAGACATTGAAATAGAGGGTAACGAAGCCAATAACCAGCCCAAAAACGAAACCCCACGCCCCACACCTAGTGGACCCTATATCAAGCTGCCAGGTTTTCGAGGCAACTTTTACCTATCAAACCCCATTATTCCCGGCGGTAACTTTACCTGGGGAGAGGCGACCCACGGCGGCAGCCGCATTCCAGTCAGTCGCGATGTGGTCTATGGCATCATCCGCATTGCTCGCGTCATGGAGGACGTCCGCGACCGGCTAGGGGATCGACCCATCACAATTAACTCCTGGTATCGCGACCCCGTGACCAATCGACGCGTCGGTGGCGCTAGCCGATCGCGACACTTAAATGGGGACGCCGTTGACTTTGTTGCCCCTGGCCTACATCCCTACAATGTCTACGACCGGCTAAACCGCTGGTGGGGCTCTAAGGGAGGACTCGCCAGCGCTACCGTCTTTACCCACATCGATGCTCGCGGCTACTATGCCCGCTGGTCCTATGGCTTCTAAATCAAACCAGTTGGCAAATAATTGCCCCCTGATGGATAGCCCTGAGCCTAACTAGGTGACGGGCTCGATAAAAACTGTCTCGGGTTTCCCAAGGAACTATTTTCTGGTTTTAGCGAGAAACCGATCAAGCTGATTGGCAAAGGCTTCGCGATCGCGACGATTTAGCGCTGGCGGTCCCCCCGTCTCCACACCGCTGTTGCGCAGCGTTTCCATAAAGTTACGCATCGACAGCCGCTCTCGAATATTGCCATCATCGTAAAATTCTCCCCTGGGATTAAGGGCATATCCGCCCTGCTCAATCACATTGGCCGCCAGGGGGATATCCGCCGTAATCACCAGATCGTCAGGTGCCATGTGCTGCACAATATAGCTATCTGCCACATCCAAACCCGAGCGCACCTGCACCGACTCAATCCAATCCGATGCCGGAATTTGCAGTGGCGCATTTGCCACCAGGGTTAGCTGAATCTGTAACCGCTTCGCAGCCCGATACAAAATCTCTTTGATGACATTGGGGCAAGCGTCTGCATCCACCCAAATTTTCATAGAACCTGACGCAGCTAGCTGCAACCGTAGTTTGGCATCTTTCTCCATCCAATGGAAACAATCTGAACAGAGGGAAGAAACAACCGCCTAAAAGAACCAGGACGTTGGCTACACCCAAAAAAAATCTGGCTAGCCTGGCAAATTGCGCGGAGGCGTGGCGTCACCTTTATAAAACTTTTGCTCAAGTTTACCTAGCCACAGCCACAGAGCGGCAGATAGCAACGGAATCCCCCCTAGCAGCGCCCCTACTGGCCAGCTAATCGATTCAGAAAGCGCTATCACCAATGGCATCAATGACCATATGCTAGCACTCACAATCAGCGCCCCTGTGCGAATCTGTTTGATCCGCTGGAGCGCCGGACCACAGCTGCCGCAGTGCTTGGTGTGGGAATGATAGCGATCCATCAGCGCCGCCGTTGAGCGCTCGGGTGGGAGGAACTTTCCAGGGAATGGATCAGCCGCAAAGTCATCTACCCATTTGCGAAACGCAATCACATAGCGATCCGCCTGGGTGGGTAGATAGCAGCTCTGGGCATAGGGACGATGGGCCTCTCGCTCCAGCAGTCGCTCCTGAATGTGCAAAAAGATTTGATCATCTTCTAACACGCGATTGTTGCCAACATGGCTGTACCAGCGCGGCGTCAGTTTAATAAAGAGGCTTGGCAACTTGGACGAAAACTTAAATGGAAACCGGGCAAACAGTCGACATTCCCCCTTTCGAATCGGAGTAGCATAGACAACCGTCAGCGTTCTGCCAAATTGTTTGGAGGTAAGATCGTGGTACATCAGCGACGGCGCTACAAAAGCGGTATGCTGCGTTCCCAGCTGTCCCTTACGTGGACCTTCTGGCCAAATCCCTTGAAATCCTGACTTGCCAGATGTGACCACGTCCATCTGCATAGGTGCCGCATTTTCTCGCTTGCCTACGGTTTTGTGATGAGTGTAAGGAATGTGGCTAGCGTCTAACACGTTCTCTAAAAGTGTCAGCGCATCGTAGGGCAAATCGCGGAAGGTGTTGAGCATGACCCAGCCCTCTGGCTCCGCCTCCACAGGTTCAATGATGGGCACATTCACCCGTGTCGCATTCTCCGCCTTACCCGGATAGACAAACAGCATGCCCTGACAAACCTCTGTGGGCATAGACGTGACGCAGGCCCGGTTCGATAGATGGGCCTCTCCCTCAGACGACTGCTGGGGAATATGCTGACAGACACCATCCCCTGAAAACGCCCAGCCGTGATATGGACACTCCAGCTGTCCAGATTCATTGACACGTCCCTCCGACAGCGGTGCCAGTCGGTGGGGACATTGGTCGGCTAGCACCCGCCAAGCCTGTGAGGATGGCTCCCACCAGATCACCACATCCTTCTCCAGTAGGGTAAAGCGGGTCGGCTTAGCTTTGTCTAGGTCCCTCACATAGTGGATGGGATACCAGGCTTCGGCCCAGTCAAAACGCTCCGGATCAGGCCCGCCAGCGGCAAGCGGAGTCAGGCGTTGGGTGACGGTTGGATTGTGGGTGGCTGTCATATACGTTGAATAGCCGGAGGCACATCACTTTTTCTTTTATTGTGTTACAAAACTTCAATAATTGCACAGGAGCATTCTGATAGTAAGAATGCTGACAAATGCGAGAAAAATTCTGTGTGAGTGCTTAAACCGGACTCGGAGAAGACACCATCCTGACCTTGGCTTGACATCGGCCTGACATTGGTTTTTCAAATGTCTCCCATCAGCTTCAACCCAACATTTATCCTCCGAGGGCAGACTATAATCTCGTGCTAGAGACCGTGCTGATTCCCTCGCTGTAATCAGCCTGGGCTAAGAATCGCGATCGCTCATCTCGATCGTTCACAACCCGTACTTGAACAAAATACCGCTCCTCGACCAGTCTTGTGTTGAAAATTGGATAAGGTGACTCATCAAGCAGCTGTGCCTTTAGCAAATGCCAGGTATGTTGTGACACCAGTTTAGGCAACAGCAACAGAATATACTGGTCGTTTTCTTGAATGATTTTTCGCAACATCTGGATTGCGATCGCCCTTAATCCAGCATCTACTTCAAGGTCTAAAACCCGGCCTAGGCCAATAATCAAGGGATATAGGGTCATATTTTCCAAGCTTTGTCTCGCCAAAGCTTTCAGGTCACTTGGTGAAGACCCATGCCATAGAACTTTGAGCAACGGCAAAACAGCCGCACTGCCAAATTTAGACAGTTTTTGAGAGAGTTGTTCTCGCGTATGTTGCGATTGAGTCGTCACAAATAGATGAACAGTAAACCCAAGAAACTGATCAAAATTTAAAGACTCAATCGTCTCAACAGAATCTTCAGCTTTAGCTAGATTACAGATCGTCAATAGATCATGACTCTGAATAGAGTGCTGGCTGTGCAATGCGATCAGGCGCGTATCAGAAAGATGAGGCATGGCAAAATCTAGCTGTGCACTAGTGAGGGTGATGGCAAGCGTAGGCAAAGATTCAGGAATTCCGCTAGGGCCAGGAATAAATGCCCTGAAAACCATACCTGTTGAACTATTCGAGATAGAGATGAGATTCAAGAACTGAGGTGTCTTGTTATGCGGTCGTGGCTGAACTCTAGAAATAGAGACTCCATGGAACCCCGACTGATAACGCTAAGCGATTCGGTATTGAACTATACGCTTCTATGTCCATCTAATTTGTACAGCTTGTCAAAAGGTATTGCAAGTTACAGATGGGAAAAATTTCATCCAGGGATGAATTTTCCCTGACATTCTTAGAGAACTGCCATCAAGATCGCCCATGGGGTTTTACGGCTAAGGGCCGACATCCTTACGCCAAACACCTTGCCATTCCTGGGTTTCTCATGATGCCTTCTAAATTGAACGGGCTAGATTTAGGCATGATTTTGATAATACTAAGGCTGTTACAGTGCTTCACCATAGATTGTGATTTCATCACAAATCGATTGAATAAGTTCACTGAAATGAATGACACCTATAGATAAAACTCGCCATCGCCTATTGGGAATCCACTCAAACTTCTGCCGGAGGTGCATAACTACGGAGCAGTACCATGGAGCGTTCTAGGGCAACTATACGCTCAGTGACTTGATGGTTAAGGGGCAGGTTTTTCAGAACGTCTAGCCGCTGAAGTCGGTGTTTAACCTGGCCGCTGGCACCTACTAAAAACACCCCACGACGTTTTGCCAGGGCGTCTTTGATCATGGTCTCGATAGCCAGTAGAGCCGTTACCCCTAATCTGGGGACAGTGGTCAAATCTAGAATGAGGATCTCATAGTTTTCCACAATGGCTAGCCGTCGAGAGATTGATTTTGCGGCCCCAAAACTCATAGGGCCACTCAGATGGAACATCAAAATGCGACCCTTAGCAGCTTCTAACAGCGCCCGCTCCTCAGGGGTAAGCCAGGTTTCATTGTCGCCATGGGTTACAGCCCGCATATCCTGTACCTGGATATCGGTGAGGGTCTGAATGGTGAGCAGGTTGGCTAAAAATACCCCTACTGCCACGGCGGTGATCAAATCCACAAACACCGTTAGACCCAACACCAGATACATCAGACCAGCCCCTTTTGTGGACAGATGATGGGCTCGCTTCAAAAAGCCCCAGTCAATGATGTCGATCCCCACTTTGATCAAAATGCCCGCTAGAACCGCATGGGGAATGGGTTCGGTCAAGGCTCCGGCCCTGAGCACAATCACCGCCAGTACAATGGCATGAATCATACCGGAAAGATTGGTTTTGCCCCCGGACTGAACGTTGATTACAGTCCGCATCGTAGCCCCAGCCCCCGGTAGTCCGCCAAATAACCCAGCGATGAAGTTACCGATCCCCTGGCCAATCAGCTCACGGTCAGAATTATGCTGGGTCTGGGTAATGCTGTCTGCCACCAGGGATGTTAGCAGGGAATCTAGAGCACCTAGCACCCCCAGCATAATGCTGTAGCCAAACATGTCCTTTAGATTGCCCAGGGTAATCTGGGGCAGCTGCAGGCTAGGTAGCCCAGACGGAATATCCCCAATCCTCGGAATACCGCTGTCGGGGAAATACCACATTGAGATATAGGTACAAACCACCAGCGCAATCAGGGGAGCGGGTAAAATTCGATTGAGTCGCGGTGGGGCAGCAAACACTATTAGCAGCGTAAGGAGGCCAAGCCCGGTTGCAATGGGATCAATATTGCTCAAAACAGCCGGGTATTGACGGACTGCATCCACGACACCGCCGTGGGTTTCATGCCCCAGCAGCGGACCGATCTCCAGCAAAATGATAATCACCCCAATACCTGACATAAAGCCAGAAATGACGGTGTAGGGCATCAGGGTAATGTATTTGCCCAGCCGCAAAACCCCCATCAAGATTTGAAACACGCCTCCCAACATCACGACCGTAAAGGCCATGGCTAGCCCCGTTTCTGGGTTTTTGGCGGTCAGAGCCGCAAAGGTGGAGGCCATTACCACCGTCATCGGTCCCGTAGGTCCTGATACCTGGGCAGGGGTACCGCCAAACAAGGCGGCAAAAAAGCCGACAAACATGGCGCCATAAAGACCGGCAATCGGTCCGACACCAGAAGCAACACCAAATGCTAGGGCTAAGGGTAGGGCAACAACTGCTGCTGTGATCCCACCGAAGATGTCTCCCCGCAGATTGTTGAATTTAAGTCCGGATACTAGACCAGATGGAGAGATGGCCATGGTCGATGTTTAACCCCAAAAGCAATGAATGAGTTGAAAGTAAATAGGCATAGCGATGATGATGTTCAATGGAAACATGAGAGCCAGAACAGTAGAGCCTAGGGTTGGCCTCGGGCAGGTCAGTACAGCGGGCTGGTGCGGCAATAAAGCACTGGCACACAGCAGGGCGTTTCCCGTTGCCATCAGCAACAATGCTGCAGTGTCAACATCGAGCAGTACATTAAAGATCGGCATAAATGCTGAAAAACCGAACTAAAAAACCGATCCAGATTGCGCCGCCCCTGCAACCGAGCTATTGAGACAGAATTTTCGCAACCCCTTGCCTCGGTCAAACTCTTCTCGCTAGTCGCTGCCGTCACCACGGTTAACAAAGATTCTCACCCATAAAAGATCCGCGATGATAGAGAGGGACTCCATGGATGCCAAGGCCGATACCATGTGACCACCGATGACCACCGAAGCCCACATTTAAGCAGATAAAAAAGGAACGAGCTGTTACACAAAAGAAATCAGAACATTGGCAGAAATTAAGCTAGCGTCCATAGCTGTCGTAGATCAAGTGCTGTGTGCCGATAGCAAGTGTGTGCCAGATATGTTCAAACCTATCATCGGATGTGAAACAAGTATTGGATTGCGATCTTAAACAATATTTTGTCAATATTTATTGAGTTATGCATAGCTAGCGGCGTCTCTGTAACATAGGTTCTTTGACTAACCTCATTCGGGCTGAGTATCCCACAGACCGGTTGTTTGACGCAGACTCAAAAAATCTCCGTTGCCTAAAATTAGGTGGTCTAGGAGAGGGATCCCCAAAAGGGTGGCTCCCTGCAGCAGCTGTCGGGTCAGATCTAGATCCGACTCACTTGGAGCCAGTACACCGGACGGGTGGTTGTGAGCCACAATCGCTCGGGTAGCTCCCTGTCTAATCACTTCACGAAAAATCTCTCTTGGGTGGGCAAGAGTTTCCGTGGCTGTTCCTAGGGAAATGACTTTTGTGCCCAGTAGCCGATGTTTAATATCGAGCAGCGCGATCGCAAATCTCTCCTGGGACTGCCACATCAAATCTTGGCTGAGGGCGGCAGCAGCAACGGCGGGATCATCCACCACCGTAAGGTCGGCGGGACGATGCTGCAGAACCCGCTTACCCAGCTCCAGGGCCGCTATGATGGTGGTCGCCTTCGCCTGTTTGATGCCAGGAATCTTCATTAATTCCTGGGGGGTGACCGTCCGCAATGCCTCTAGGGATGACGAACCGTCTTGACCGAGCTGATTGAGAATAGACTGACCCAGGTTAACGGCCGATAGCTTATTGCCCCGGCTCACCCCTGTCCCCAACAAAATTGCAATCAGCTCAGCGGGGGTGAGGCTTTTTGCACCGTAGGCCATCAGCCGCTCGCGGGGACGCTGCTCCGTCGGCATATCCTTAACTCGCAGGTTGTAGCTAGCGTGATTGCCCTCGTGGACTTGGGGCAGATTGCAGGCCAACGCCATAAACTTAGTACTCACTCAGTGGCATAATAATCAACGCGCCGCTGTTGGGTGCGGTGGCATTGTCATGCCTTAGTGAGCCCATTCGCAAACCGATTAGCGACCCATCAACGCAAACTAGCGCGAATCCGATCACTATGCTTAACCTCACACCCACCGCCGCCAACATCAAACAGGTTCGCCAACAGCTGGCCCAGTTTAGTGCCCTCGTTGTGCCGCCTAAGATGTCCAAATCTCAAAAACAAAGCCTGGGGGATGCGCTGCTGTGGTTTAGCGATCTCGCTGACTATGAAACCCTAGGGATTTGCACAGATACCCTAGCCGCTGGCAAAGCGGCCACAGAGGCCTATGTGGGCCGTCTCTGCCGGACCATTAACCTCGACCTACCTGAGCGAGACGGCGCAGTTTATCTAAAGTTCAATACCCTTAAGGGCGCCTGGTACCTAGATGACTATGTCGGTCCTAACCGGGGCGTTTTAGTCTCCTTCCATGCCAGCGAACCCGAATACGATCTGGTAAATGGCACCTACGGACCGTTTCCGTTGGACCTATTTGATTAGCAACTTTGATTGGCAACCGGAGCCCAATGCCCGAGCAATGCCTGGGCACGGACAAATCAGGTGGTGACCAGTCCATGCTCAAGGGCAAACCTGACCAGCTCTGTACGACTGTTGGTGCCGGTCTTCCCAAATAGCCGACTGACGTACTTCTCCACATTGCGTACGGTGGTGCCCAGACGGCTGGCAATTTCCTTATTCATCAGACCTTCGGCCACTAGATTCAGCACATCCTGCTCACGGGGGGTAAGGTCAATACGAATTGGCGATGTTTTTTGTGGGATCGTACCCCGCTGGGTCAGCAGCGCCTTGATCTCCTCAATCTGTCGGGCCATGGCTGCGATATCTGGCGTAGCCCCAGCCTCAGGGGTACGCGCCGCCTGACGCTCAATCAGATTGCTCACCATAGCCACCAACTCTTCTGGGTCAAAGGGTTTGGATAAATAAGCATCGCAGCCGGCATTGTATCCCTGGATGCGATCGCTAGTCATCCCCCGAGCCGTCAAAAAAATAACCGGGAGTGACTTATAGCGAGGATCCTCCCGCACCTGTTTGAGAAACGTATAGCCATCCACCTCAGGCATCATGATGTCAGAGATCAACACGTCCGGAGTTTCTTGCTGCAGTAGCTCCAGACCATCGGTAGCATTACTGGCGGTGCGGACCTGAAAGTCACTGTCTTCTAAATAGGCTTGAACCGCCTCAAGCAGGCCAGGTTCATCGTCGACCAACAGGACACGTCTAGCTATCTCTGCCATGGCTTTTCCTTTGATGCTACAGTTTCTAAGCTTAATCGGTATCGGGCAATCCCTGTCATGCCTCCCCCGCCATCACCGAAAAAGCGACAAAGTCAAGAAATATACATAATTGTCCGTAGACAGCTGCTGCACTTGATACCATTTGGGTCTTTTCAGGTTAGGATGATTAAGAATCATCTAAATTCCGACCGGAATACCGGGGTTTATGAGATGGTTAGCTAAATAAGCCCCACTGCAAGGCTTTACTGCAAACATTTTGACGTAAGGAAACTATCAGGAGATACGGTTATGGCTCTTCAACTAGGTGATCAGGTCCCAGATTTTACCCAGAAATCCTCCGCTGGAGATATTAATTTTTACGAGTGGGCCGGTGATAGCTGGGTGGTTCTTTTTTCTCATCCAGCCGACTATACCCCTGTTTGCACCACGGAGTTAGGTACTGTCGCTAAGTACCGAGCTGAGTTCGACAAGCGAAATGTCAAGACCATTGCCCTGAGCGTCGATGGGGTTGATTCCCACACTGGCTGGATTGGCGATATCAACGAAACCCAAGGCACCAGCGTTGACTATCCTATTTTGGCGGATGAGGACAAGAAAGTGTCTGAGCTATATGGGATGATTCACCCCAACTCCAGCACGGGCAACACCCTCACCGTGCGGTCTGTATTTTTGATTGATCCCAACAAAAAGCTGCGCCTCACCATTACCTATCCCGCTAGCACCGGTCGTAACTTTGATGAAATTCTGCGGGTGATTGACTCGCTGCAGCTGACCGACTATCACAAGGTGGCTACCCCCGCTAACTGGCAGGACGGCGGCGATTGCGTTGTGGTCCCGTCTATCTCCACAGCCGATGCCCAGCAGCAGTTTCCCAAAGGGGTGACTGAGGTCAAGCCCTATCTGCGCATGACACCCCAGCCTAATAAGTAGGCGCAGCTTCACCTGAACCAGCGCTGCTGGAACAGTAGGGATGTCCCCATGGACATCCTTTTTTTGTGGCTATGGGGGGCTACGGCAGTCAAACTATAGGTGGTTATGGGAATGTACCGATGGTGATGTCGCGCCGTGTGTTTTTACAAGCGTTAGCTGGAACCGGGGCAATGCCCTGGAGATCGCCCCAGCCGCTAACAATGCAGCTGGACTGGCATCTAAATGCTCAATTTGCCGGGCTGTGTGTGGCCGATGCCCGAGGTGAGTACCGGCGTAACGGGCTGGCGGTTAGCCTAAAGGCGGCGGCCCCCAGCATGGATGTGGTGCAGACCGTGATGTCCCAGCCCCATACCTTGGGCTGTGCTGAGGAGTCGTTGATTTTAACGGCCCAGGCTAGGGGGGTAAGCGTAGTTGCGATCGCAGCCATGCTCCAAGCCTCTCCCCTCTCCCTTATGAGTCTGCCAGCTGTCGCCCTGGACAATCTTCAACAGCTAGCAGGCAAGCGGGTTGGCGTTCATAGCGACGGCCGTCAGGCCCTGGAGTTTGTCCTAGCGGAGTCTAATATTTCGCCGCGGCCAGCCGTGGGCGAAATTCCCTACCAAGACAAATACCAGCGGCTGATTGACGGCGAATTCGATGCCGTCCAGTGCTACGCCTTAGATGAACCCATCGAGCTGGCCCGTCGCCTGGGACAGGTTCCCAATTTACTCACCTTTAGCAACTACGGTTTTGACGCCTACAGCCAGGTAATTTTTGCCCCTGCCCAGCTGCTTATGGAACAGCCCCAAGCCATCCATCACTTTTTAGTCGCCACATTTACTGGCTGGCGCTGGGCCATCGAGCATCCTACTCAAACAGCCCGCCTCCTAATTGACCAATATGTCGAACCCGACTATCAAGATATTGACTACCAGATCCAGTCCCTAGATATCATTGCTGAATACATACAACGGCATGGCCAGCCCATGGGGGTGATTGATCCGCAGCGCTGGCGGCGCTCGGCTCAGCAGCTTGCTCAAGCTGGGCTGATTGATGTATTGCCATCTCTGGCAACTTCAATTGACCTGAGCTTTTGGGCATAGGGTATTTCCCTTTTTCCCACCCGACAGCAACCAAATTTTTCCCACAGGCCCCTCGCCGGTGTCCCATTCCCCATTAGGATAAAAAGACTGCTACCCCAACGTTTACAGCATGAACGCTCCTATGGATATCAAGCAAGGTTTTGTTGGCACCGTTGGCAATACCCCGCTGATTCGGCTGCATAGTTTCTCCGATGAAACTGGCTGTGAAATCCTAGGTAAAGCCGAATTTCTCAACCCCGGTGGTTCGGTCAAAGATCGCGCGGCCCTGTTCATTATTGAAGATGCAGAGAAAAAGGGACTGCTCAAACCGGGGGGTACCGTGGTCGAAGGCACCGCTGGCAACACGGGTATCGGCCTTACCCATATCTGTAATGCCAAAGGGTACAAGTGCATTATTGTTATTCCAGAAACCCAATCCCAAGAAAAAATGGATCTGCTGCGTACCCTGGGAGCAGATGTGCGAACTGTTCCAGCCGTTCCCTACCGGGATCCTAACAACTATGTAAAAGTGTCAGGTCGGCTGGCAGACGAGCTAGATAACGCTATTTGGGCCAACCAGTTTGAAAACTTAGCCAACCGCCAGGCCCACTATGAAACTACCGGCCCAGAAATCTGGCAGCAGACCGGTGGTCGTCTAGACGCCTGGGTAGCAGCCACAGGAACCGGAGGAACCTATGCCGGCACAGCCATGTTCCTCAAAGATAAGAACCCTGACATCAGATGTGTGGTAGCTGACCCCATGGGCAGCGGCCTATATAGCTATGTCAAGACCGGCAACATCCAATCGGAAGGCAACTCCATCACTGAAGGCATTGGCAACGGTCGCGTCACAGGTAATATGGCCGGAGCCCCGGCAGATGACGCTATTCGCATTGATGACCCTGAGGCCCTACGGGTCGTCTACCAGCTCTTATATAAAGACGGTCTGTTTATGGGTGGGTCTGTGGGTATCAATGTGGGTGCAGCCATCGCCATGGCCCGGCAGATGGGACCGGGTCACACAATTGTTACGGTGCTATGCGACAGCGGTTCTCGCTACCAGTCCAAGCTGTTTAATCGAGAATGGCTAGAGGCCAAGGGACTATGGTCTGATAGTTTACTGCCGACCTAAGGACAGACTATCGTTCTCGATCGTTGCTCCGGCTACTGTGCGGTTGCCTCCAAAGGCGGCAGCGGTTGTGGCCGACCAATAGCATAGCCCTGGCCATAGTTCACATTTAATTCCCGCAGTTTTTCCAAAATACGGTCGTTTTCAACAAATTCGGCAATTGTCTTCATTCCCATCATGCCGGCCACCTGATTCACCATGTCCACAATTGTTCTGGTATATTCCTCTTTATCGATGTTGCGAACCAAATTCCCATCAATCTTTAAATAGTCAACCGGCAAGCTCCGCAAGTAGCCAAAGGACGACACACCACTACCAAAATCATCCAGGGCAAAGCTTACTCCCAGCCGTTTTAGTGTGGTGATAAATTTTAACGCCTGATCCAGCTGAGAAATTGTTGTTGTCTCGGTAATTTCAAAACATAGCCGATCGGCTGGCATCGCTGATTGCTCTAAAAGCTGGGTTACAAACTCCGTAAAACCCTCATCACTCAAACTACTCCCCGAAAGATTAATAGCCACCATGGTTTTAGCATCCGGGTAGTAGCGATGATAGTTAGTCAATACGGTCTCTACCACCCAGCGATCAATCAGATCAATCATGCCATAGCGCTCAGCCATGGGGATAAATAAATTGGGGGGAACAATATTGTCCTGTTCATCAAGCAGACGCAACAAAATCTCAACATGCTTATGGGTATCATCCAAAAGCGAGATAATCGGTTGCTCCATCAGGCGAAACCTATTTTCTTCAATAGCCTGAGGAATGTTGGCGATATGCACTAATTCGAGGTGCTGCTGTTCTAGGACCATGTCATCTTTATCAGCTATGTAAACTCTCCCTCGACCCAAATCTTTTGCTTTATAGCAGGCTAAGTCGGCTCGACTAAGGAGTTCAACCACATTAGAAGCGTCTCCTACAATTGGTACAAGACCAATACTCACACCTACCTTAAACTGGCGACCCTGCCATGCAAATTGATAATCTTTAATTTTGTCTACTAATATCTGGGAAAGTTTTTGTCCCTGTTCTAATGAACACCCTTCTAACAACAGACCAAATTCATCGCCCCCTAACCGGCCTAGACTATCGGAGCTCCTGATATTTTGCTGGAGTAGTTGAGCAAGTTCTGCCAACAGCTGATCGCCAATTAGGTGACCGGCTGTATCGTTGACAATCTTAAACTGGTCTAAATCGAGATATCCCAGTACCGATTGGGTGCTCCGTTCCTGGACCCGTCTGACGGCCTGGCGCAGACGGGTATCAAATTCGTTACGATTAATCAGCCCCGTCAGCGGATCGTAGGTAGCCTGATAGGCAATGGTCTGGGTCAGCTTATATTCTTCTGTCACTTCTCTCTGAAGACCACGATAGCCTTGAAACCGGTTGTGTTTGTCATATAGCGGACGAGCATTAATTTTAAAAATGCGGAGCGTGGTTTCCGATGTCCGCAATCGCAGGGTAAAACTTTCTAAGGGCTGGTGCTTAACTAAAAGTTCCTTTAGCTGGTCCCAGTCCGCCTCTAAATTAGGAATGTTAGCCAAAGACTGACAGAGAGTTTGACCTGCCAAATCTCCGCACTTGAGATAGTGCAAGTTTCCAGACAGATAGGAAAATTGTAGACTTTCGTCTAATTCCCAAAACAGGTCGGCACCAAGACAAGCCAAGTCTCGATAGCGCTCCTCATTTTCCCGTAAGAGTTTCGCCTGACCAGTACGACGGCGTAGCACCTCAATTAGTAAGGCAAAAATCAGCAGGATGACAAGAAAAATACTAGTGTCATGGACCCACCTCAGTTCCATGGGAGAGAAAAGAGCCAATGCAATCTGTTGACTAGCATTTACCGTTAAAAGGACCCACGGCTTGAAGACAGCTCCCCCCCCCCAAACAACCTTGAGGGTATGCCAAAAAATAACAGGACGATTAATCACAGGTTTGAGCAGATAATAGTCAAAGGCAGTGGAAAACTGATGAAATTACTGAATTCCCACTAACGCTTGAGAGTTTGAGACACGAACAATAGCAATGATCTGTCTCAGTGAATAGGTGCCTGGCTTAGTACAGCACTATTTACGTCAAATTACGTCAAACCAGACATCAGTTCTTGTCCAAAATGCCCAAGACATTTGAGAAATTACAAATACTACGTACTACCCCAGACCCAAACTATAGCAGTCAGGACCTACTACCCCCTTGGATCGGTTCTATTCCTAAACTTGCCGAATGGTAGCGGCCTGGGCCAGCAATGATTCGGCAAACGCAATCCCCTCCTGATGGGAGCGACCGCCAGCTAGTTGCGCAAGTTCCTCTCGACGAGCGTCAGCATCTAGATCGGTGACCCTGACTACGGTGCGCTCATCGGTCTTTTTTTTACCGCCAGTCACCACCTGTTTATCCACATGAAAATGGGCATCGGCCATGGCAGCCACTAGGGGTTGGTGGGTGACGCAGAGTACCTGACGATTCTGGCTGAGCTGATAGAGCTTTTCGGCAATTGTCTGTGCTACACGCCCGGATACACCGACATCAATTTCGTCAAAAATAAGGGTGCCAATCGGATCTACCTTGCTAAAACAGGCTTTGAAGGCCAGCAAAAATCGACTCATTTCTCCGCCAGAAGCTGTTTCTGTTAGGGGCTGTAGAGGTTCACCAGGGTTGGGACTAAAAAGAAACTCAACCACATCGGCTCCATGGAGCTGGGGGGGTTGAGAACGTAGATCGGCCTTAAACTTAACCCGTTCCATGGCTAATGGTTTAAGTTCCTCGAGCAGCTGCGATTCCAGACGTTTGGCCGCTTTTTTTCTAAGCTTGGTGAGCTTGGTACATTCTTCAGTTAGAGCAGCCTGGGCCTGCTCGTGGGCAGCTTCTAGGGCTTCGATGGACTGCCCATCACCATTGAGGGCATCTAGGGCCACCTGTATTTCCTGGTAGTATTCAATCAGTTCGGGCAAGTCGCGACCGTATCGCCGACAAAGCTGCTGAAGCTGTCCGATGCGCTCCTCCACCTCAGCTAGCCGCGCCGGATCGGTTTCTAGATTTTCACCATAGGTATTGATCTGACGACCCGCTTCTTCAACCTGGGCCAGGGCATCACTTACTAGATCTAGCATCGGTGTAACCTGAGCATCAAAGCGCTGCATGGAGCTGAGCTGCTGTTCTACCCGGCTCAGCAGGTCAGAACAGCTATCAAAGCTACCGTCGCTTTCGTAGAGAACCTGATAGGCCCCATAGCTCTGTTTCTGCAGTTCAACGCTGTGGCTCAGACGCTGGTGCTCCTGTTTTAACTGGCTTAGTTCATCGGGTTCACTTAGGTTGGCGCTACTGAGATCCTGGGCGTGATATTCAAACAGATCCAGCTGCTGCTGACGTTGCTGTTCGGCTCGACGGCGGCGCTCTAGGGCCTGATGCGTCTCAGCCGCAGCGGTATAGGCACGACCCACTGCCTGACGCTGCTTGAGTTGGGAACCTCCGGCAAAACCATCTAACCAATCACGCTGGGTATCTAAGGATCCTAGCTGTACCGTCTGCCCCTGGGCCGTAATTTCTACTAGCAGATGTCGCAATTCTTCAAGCTGGTTCTTTTTGACCAGGACATCGTTGAGACGACTACGACTACGTACGCTGCCTCTGCCCGCCGTCAGCTCTCGGCTACACCGTACTCCTTCGCCATTGAGAGGAATGCCGTTGGCAGCAAGCCATTCAGCAACCGGCGGCAGGGCCTGAAATGTGGCTTCAATCAGAGCTTTTTTTTCACCGGTGCGCACCAGCCGCCCGCTGGCTTTTCCCCCAAGCACCGTATCAATGGCATCGAGGATAATGGATTTACCCGCCCCTGTTTCTCCAGTAAGCACATTTAGACCGGGTTGAAGCGATAGCTCTAGCTGATCGATCAGGGTGAAGTTGTCGATCTTGAGGGAGGTTAGCATGGCCATTGCCTCCTGAAAAAAGTAAATTGAAAACAGATGTGACTAAACCAGGGCACAGTGTGGGACAGCCAAGTAACGGCATTGCTTGGACATAGAGCTAGTCAATTTTACTGTGGATTTTTTGCTATGGAAATTAAGTACATGAGCGCTCTGTAGCCTCCGGGCAAGTTCCTTTACGCCTGCAGTCTAAGGGAGTTAGGCTGCTTTAGCTCTCGCTAGCAATCAGATTATCGTGGCAGTTGACAGCGGTCGGTGGGGATAGTGAAGTTAACTTGTTACAATAGTTCACAAAAGGGCAGATAAAATCTGGTTCAACGTCTCTGGTAAAGGCGTTACGGGTTTGCCCAGATCCTTAACCTTACCCTGAAAGCCTTACTAAGCAAAGGATAGAGTCTATGCATCCTACACCAGTATCCCCTCGCTTAAATAGTTATCCAGTGGATTCCGTGGATGAGCTGCTGACCTATGATCCGGTTGCGATCGCACGCTACTACCGTTCGCGATCGCTGCAGATTTTTCTACGCTTAGTCGAGCTGGTATGGACGTTTCTGGGTTTTGGCCTGGGACTGCTGTGGGATCGGCAAACCGGCCAGCAAGCAAAAAGTGAGGTCAAGCGAGCTATCCAGCTACGACAGATACTGACCAAACTGGGGCCTGCTTACATCAAGATTGGCCAGGCTCTGTCCACGCGGCCCGATTTGGTCTCCCCCATTTTTATGGAAGAACTGGTCAAACTGCAGGATCAAATCCCTCCTTTTTCTAATGCGATCGCCTTTCGTCTGATTCAGGAGGACCTCGGACAGTCCCCCACCGACATCTATGCCGAAATTTCCCCTGACCCCGTTGCAGCCGCCTCCTTGGGTCAGGTTTATAAAGCCAGACTCAAAACTGGTGAGAGCGTCGCCGTCAAGGTACAACGCCCAGGGCTAACCCAGCGCATTACCCGCGATATTTATTTGCTGCGGCGTCTGGCCCAGTGGGCCTGCAACAACCTCAGCGTGGTGCGCAGCGACCTAGTTAGCATCATGGACGAATTTGGCACCCGCATTTTTGAGGAGATGGACTATACCCATGAAGGGGAAAATGCCCAGCGGTTTGAAGCCCTTTACGGCTACATGCCAGACATCATGGTCCCCCAAATTTACACCGAGCTGACCGCTCGCCGGGTGCTCACCATGGAATGGATCGATGGCACCAAGCTGACCGAGCCAGCGGTGCTTGAATCAAAAGGGCTAAAGGCAACTGAAATTGTCGAGATTGGAGTGCAGTGCTCCCTACGTCAGCTACTGGAGCATGGCTTTTTCCACGCTGATCCCCACCCCGGAAATTTGCTCGTTACCGACGACGGCAAACTCGCCTATCTGGACTTCGGCATGATGTGCGAGGTCGAAAGCTATCAACGCTACGGCCTGATCGAAGCCATTGTCCACATGGTCAATCGCGATTTTGAGGGGCTCGCCAATGACTACGTCAAGCTAGAGTTTCTAACCCCAGAAACAAATTTAGATCCGATTGTTCCAGCTTTAGCCAAAGTCTTTAACAATGCCCTGGGAGCCTCAGTAGCAGAACTCAATCTTAAAAGTATTACCGATGAGTTTTCCGCTCTCATGTACGAATACCCGTTCCGGGTACCGGCCTACTATGCCCTGATCATTCGCTCCCTCGTTACCTTAGATGGGATTGCCATTAGCGTTGATCCTGACTTCAAAGTCCTTAGCAAAGCCTATCCCTATGTGGCTAAGCGCTTGCTGAGCGATCCATCACCAGAACTGCGCCAATCCCTCCAAGAACTGCTATTCAAGGATGGCGATTTTCGCTGGAATCGATTAGAAAATCTGCTCCGTAACGCCCGTTCCAGCCAGGACTATGATCTAGAAAAAGTTCTGCAGCAAACGATTGATTATCTGTTTTCGAAACGCGGCGATCACATTCGAAACCACCTTGCCGACGAGCTAGCCAAAGGACTCGATCAGCTTGGTCATGGATTGGTAAAACGCCTGCAAACCGCCGTTGGCAGTGAGTCAGCAAAACCGACGCCCACCATAGAAGGGACATCGGTAAGTTGGGAAAACATCAGCCGCATCATGGGCTTGCTGGGAGACACAGAGGGGTTAGACGGCCGGACAGTTGTCAAGTTTGTGCCCCAGGTCCTGACCAAACCTGAAACTCGTCAGATGGGACAGCGCGTAGCCCAAAATTTAGCCCAGCGAGCAGCGGCTAGATTACTGCGTACACTGTTTTTGGCAAACCCCAGCGCGCCCCAGACAGTTCCAACTCCACCCCTACTATCAGCAACCCAAAAAGCTGCCTAGGAAAACTCAATTGATGAGGTATTTCATTTCTGAAGGGGCGTGCCATGGCACGCCCCTTCAGAAGTTATTTTTAGACCTTACGACGACTGATGAGGTTCATTTTGCCGCTCAAGTTCTTCCTGCTCTAGCCGCAGCTTTTTTTCTAGTGCCTGAATCTCATCGCGACGGGCAGCGGTTTCAAGGGCCCGCCGCCGGATTTCTTGACTTTGTAGGGTCAGGGACTGACGCCACTGCTCAGCCCGCTCAACCTCCTGGTGAAAAAACTGTGGGGTAACTCCCTGGGTTAAAAATTGAGAGACCAAATCCAAAATCCAATCGGTTGCTTCTTGGATTTCAACCACTTGATTAGATGTATCTAGTTCCACAAGAACCAGCGTGCCTTCATTAAAAGCCACTGGCAGCGTAGACACAGCCTCTTTATCACCTATGGAAAGCTCCCAGAGGTAGTCTTCGAGCTGGCGCGCCAAAAATTGTAAGACGAGGGCGCCCTCAGAGGTCGTGTGGCAAACCTTGGCCAAGTGCTGCATGGATTAGATAAGCAAACAGCTAAAACTTAGTATACCTTTACCATCTTCACTGTTTATGCGTTCTGTCGGGGAGGTTCGCCAAGATTTCGTACTTGCTCCGTATAAAGTGACACAAATTTGATATTGCCTAGTGAGCAAACTACAGATTAATCAAAGTTTTTGTAGACTCAGCCCTATGGATTCCTAGGGAAATATCCCGGACCGTAGCTCACCATATCAAGCAGAGAACGAATTTTTAGTGAACCTGAGCTAAATTCCGCTAAAAAACTCTTTGATTTTCGGGTACTTTTTGCTAAGCCCAACGTCTATTAGACTTAAGCGGCTTATTTGTAGAGACTGTCTCAACAATAAGCTATCTAACCATTTCTCAGTAAGTGCTGCCTCAATTTTGGTCAAGTATGGTGAGTTTTGAGCGAAAATCCAACAAATTTCATCAGAGTAACCAGTTTTAGAGTCTCCGTACTGATAGCTTAGGGTCTAAAGATAATAATGTCCTTTCACCACACCCCACCTCACAAAAACAGTTCGTTTGACCCTGCTGATTTCCCGGGCAGCTTATCCAAACCAATTCCCAACGCGGCCCCCCAGGTCTTCGCTACTGAAGCCCTTGACACACAAGAGCCCAAGTCAAAAATAGAGTATGACGACGAGGCTCGGTTTGAGCTATTGAGCACCTATATCGACAACGAAGTTACCCCGGCAGAGCGGCGGCTTGTGGCCCAGTGGCTGACGGAGGATCTTCACACTCAACACACCTACCGGCAGCTGCTCATGCTGCGTCAGGCGATTCGTACAGCCCCCATTCCGGCACAGTCCCCCCCCCAGATCCCTGCTTCCCCGCAGCTATCTTGGGGAACCATGCCCCCACTGCGGCTACATCGGACAATAGTTTGGGTGGGAGCGATCTCACTGGTTATCAGCCTTGGCCAGCTAGCCACCCCAGCCGGTCGCCAACAGCTCCAGGAAGCATGGCAGATTATCAAAGCCCTACCCCAAACGGCGGTGCCAAAGATTGCTTTCGATAGGACACAGCGCCCCCATCCCCCTAGCCATTTCAACCAGCAAACCGGGGAGTGAATCAGCTATCTAGCTCACGGCAAATGCCAAAGACTGAGGTAAACCCATGCAAAAAGGTGGTTTTGCCCACGGGGCCAATTTCCCCATTACAGAAAAATCCCCCCAAGGGAACCGGACCCAGCTGGCGGCTAAACTGTTCTGTATCGCAGTTAGGAACATCAAATAGGCTGGTACCACGACCATTACAGGCAAATAGCAGGGCACCGGCGGGTGCGACCAGATCTCGATGATCTGCCCGATAGGTTTCTAGCAATGCGGTTAGATCATCTTGAGCCGTGTGGGCATCTCTTAAATGAAACTGAATTCGCTGTCCGGGGCGAACGCGATCGGCAATGGCAATAGCCCCGACATTTGGGTCTACCCCCACCAGGTTACGAATCAAAAAGTCTCCCCGCTCCAGGGACTGCTTAAAGCTGCTCTGGGCTAATCCAATAAACAATGACTCCTGGGCGAGCTGCCGATCGGTTTCATCTAGATCCTGAAACAGCTCTTGCAGAGCCTCAAGCGGGGTTTGCGCCTCGGCTTCATCCTGGGGAAACTGAGCAGCTACCTTGGTCACCACGTTGCGATCGCCTTCGACCACACGCAGCGTCGGACCAATCGGCCTGCATCCTTGGGCCACAATGGCATCAATGGTGATATTCCCAGAAAGGGCCACACCAATCACCCCCTGACGGTAAAGCTGCTGCCCACAAAATAATCCGCAGCTGCGACTGATGCTTTCGATACCTGCCAGTCCGCCTACCTTGACAGCGTCTGGATAGGCAAAATCCAATCCCTGCAAAAGATCATTCATACCCGATGCGAAGGGATCCGCCATCAACAGAAAGTGGGGATTGTCCGCTGGCGGTACACCAATAATTTCAGTCCACTCGCTGGGGGAACCATCCAAGTCGGGCAGCTCGTCGATGGATAGATGAAATCCTTGAATATTGACACCGGGCAAATGGGCAGCAGTCAGGCTGATACCGGCGGTTTCTTCTACTTCTGCCAGGTGACCCGCCGGGGTTCTGCCAATGACCCCACGACCGCTGCAACCAATGATGTGGGCTCCACCCAGGGGCCCCTTGAGCAGCGGCAATACGCGGGAATATTCACTCGCAAAGGCCGATGAGATAAAAACAATCGCTAAATTAGGCGCAACTTCTAGCTGAGTCAATACCCGCTCAATCACCTCGCGCAGTGCTAACTCTAGGGATGGATGGGTGGATATGGCACTGGCCCATTTCATACGCTAACGCTAGTATCAGGGCTTTAAAGCATACCGCGGCCGTGGTTAAGTTTCGTTAATTACAAAATGCTTCTTTAGATACAACGGGTTTTAAAAAACCCAGGCTACCATGGAACACGTAAGCCACCTCTGACCCTGTACTGATGCTAACGTGGGAAGCTTTCCCATAGCGCCTGGTTAGGACGTTAGGAACAGTTACGAGCACACTTTCAACTCACATTCATCATTGAAAGTTAAGGTAGACAATAGAATTATGAGCGATATCCAAGAAAAAATTTCCGAAGAGATCAAGTCAGCCCGCGACGTCTGCAGCACCGATGGGACCGGCTCTGAGTCCTGCGCAGCGGCTTGGGATGTGGTTGAGGAGCTTCAGGCTGAAGCTTCTCACCAGCGAGCCTCCGAAAAGCCAAAAACCAACTTCGAGACCTACTGTGACGAAAATCCCGAAGCAGACGAGTGCCGCATCTATGAAGACTAGGTACAACCCCGTGGGATAGGTCTAGGCCCAGTCCAAAGGCTGCCGATTTTCCAGCCTGGGGCTGCCAATTTAGAGCTATTCGTCAGGTTGGGTACATTAGGGCCGAACTCTTTGTTGCAAAGAGTTCGGCCCTATTAGTGTGGGGTCTGAGATCGCAAAGACAGCCTGCCAGCTTACGATGTTAATCTAGAGACCGTTTTAATGGCGTACCACAACTTCCATGCCTAGTTCTTCCTTCGTGCAGTCATTGGTTTGGACTGACTATCGCCTAGCGGTCCTATTCACAGTGATTTTGCCCCTGGCCCTTTTAATCTGGGCGCTAGTAGCCCGAGCCGAAGTCATGCAGCTGCTGCTTGTGATCTATTGGAAGGTCTCCAGTCTCCTGGCGATTACCGTCTATCTGATGATTGCGGGACTGCCCTTTAGCTTTGTAACCGCCGTCATGGCGCGGGTACTGATACCGACATCCCTCTGGTTTTGGGCCGATCTCAATGAGGAAATTCGAGAGCAGCCCTTTTCCATTTTGAAGCTTGCTTTTACAGCTTGGCGATGGGGGATCACCTTCTACTGCGGGCTCGGAGTGCTCTTTCAGCTGCCCTTTCTATCCTGTGCCTTTTCCCGAGCAGCCTTTGCCAGTGAGCGCTGCCGTATCTGGCTAGAGGCTCCGATACTGTTTAGGCAAACGTTTCATGCCGGGTTTACCCCAGGATTTCTAGGATTCTGGGGAATTTTAGCGTTAGCGATCTATGTGCTGACGCTGAGCTACTTTATCTTTGTCAAGCTGGGTCGTCAGGGACGTTCAGCACTCAACCAGTAGAACCGACAGACGCCATGGCCCTATCCATTGAAAAACAGCTTGAGCAATATACGCTGCAGCATCCCCAAGAGGTTCTGCTAGTTGCGGCCGAGGTGGATGGAGAACCGGATGAAATTTTGATCTATCGAGGATTTTCTAGCTCCCTCGCTCGCCCCACGGCATTTGATCCAGACGTGCCGGTACTGCCTGACAGCGCGGTAATTACGACGGTTGATCGGCTCGTGGGTCCCTATCATCCCGAAGCTCCCACGTATTTAGAGCAGCAGGTTAGCTGGGTTGAGTTTTCCCAACGTTTAGCGGGTCAAGCGGAGAATGGGGCCAAATCCCTAACCAATCCTTGAAGTTACACGCGTTCCGCCCAAGACCTGTCACAATAGATACCAGAATACAAATCATAGCTGTGAGGTTGTCGTGGCAGATGTAGCCCCTACACAGCTAGGTGTTTCGGTAGGTTTCCGTAGCGATTTTTCCTCTGTTATGTATCAAACACAAGATTTACACGTGGTTGAAACTCGGCCACTGATTAGTCCATCCGTACTCCACGCCGACCTCCCCCTCAGCCGGTCGGCCGCGGCTCTGGTTGCTAAAACTCGCGATCGCATCCGCAATATTCTCTACAACGAAGACCGTCGCCTGTTGGTCATTGTGGGTCCCTGCTCAGTCCATGATGTGGAAGCGGCCCACGACTATGGCCAGCGATTGGTCAAACTGCGTGAATCCCTAGGGGAGCAGTTGGAAATCGTCATGCGGGTCTATTTCGAAAAGCCCCGCACCAATATCGGCTGGAAGGGTCTGATCAACGATCCCCACCTGGACGGCAGCTATGACATCAATCAGGGACTGCGGTTGGCCCGCCAGCTGTTAATTGATCTAGCCGAGATTGGGCTGCCAGCCGCCACGGAACTGCTGGATCCGATTATTCCCCAGTACATTGCCGATGTCATTTCCTGGACCGCCATCGGTGCCCGCACCACCGAGAGCCAAACCCATCGAGAAATGGCCTCGGGGCTATCGATGCCCATCGGCTTTAAAAACAACACCGACGGGAGCTTACAAGCCGCCACCAATGCCATGGTGGCAGCTAGTCGGACCCATCATTTTCTAGGCATCAACCATAGCGGTTTGGCTAGCATCGTCACGACCACTGGGAATCCAGACGGTCATCTAGTCCTGCGGGGCGGCAAACGTGGCCCCAACTACGACCCACAAAGCGTAGAACAGGCGGTGGAACAGCTATCTAAAGCTGGTCTCAATCCCCGATTGATGGTGGACTGTAGCCATGCCAATGCCAATAAGCAGCACCAGCAGCAGTCCGTGGTGCTCAAAAGTGTTACAGAACAGCTGCAAACAGGCTCTCGTCACATTCTTGGGGTGATGATTGAAAGCCATATCATGGCCGGACGTCAGTCGATTCCTGAAAATTTGGACGATCTGGTCTATGGACAGAGCATTACCGACGCCTGTGTGGATTTTGAAACAACCCAAGCCATGCTAGAGCAACTGGCAGCGGCGGTCAGCCCCCACCTGTCGGCCACGTCCTGCTAAAACAGCGGCAGATTAACGTTTATGCTGGCCCCGTAAATGGTGTCATCAAAGTTGACGCTGGATAGGGATGAGCGACCAAACCGCAGACCGGTAAACAGACTGATGCGGGTGGTACTGGAAATATCATGGCTGGCCTGGGCCAAAACTTGGTGATAGGTATCATGGCGTGATATTTCCGTGTAATCGTCGATAAACAGCTGATAGAGCAGGCTGATACGAGTTTGAGCTGTAAAACCGTAGTTTAGAGAGCCGGTGGCAATCTGCGTAAAGCGACTAAATTCTTTTGGATCGCTGGTACTCCATCTGGCCTGATAGTAAGTGTCAAGCCAGGTGCGATGGTTTAAGATATCGCGCCGACTGAGCAGCAGCTCTAGGTAATTGGCGGTAAAAAATGATTCGCTACCGGGGGTGTTTAGATCCTGGCGGCGCCAGTTGAGCTGGCCAAAGCTCCGCTGGCCCAGACGCCGACGAATACCCGCTTGAAACTGCAGTTCGTTATAGTTAACGACGGATAAATCTTCATATCGCGCCAGGTTGGCTTCGGCACTCAGCACCAAATTGGTATTGTCAGAGAGTTTGGGAAATGCAAAAACACCCACCCCCGTCTGATAGATGCGATCATCGATGGGGTTAGGGGTGCGGAACAGATTGCCTCCCCCATAGATATTGGCCCGTCCAGTTAAAAAGACGCTAGTTTGACGGGTGGGCTCTGGCTCCACTTCCAGCGGCACATCTTCCGTGGGTCGAATACGCAATAGACCTAGCTCGCTGTCGATGCCGAGGGGCTGCGATCGCACCCGTAAAATCCCTAACTCACCATCACCAGGACTGTCAGCCTCTTCGGTACTATCAGCCTCTGGCGACGGCGGGTCTGTCGACTCCGCTTCGTCCTCACTTTCAGTCTCTGATTCAGCCTCTGACGCCTCTAAGGTATCATTACTGCTTTCCCCACTCGCCAACATCCAGTAGCCCATCCCCTGGGCATGAACTTTGGAGGGTATGGATATAGCCGGCTTTAGCCCTACCATGCCCACCGCAGGGTCATGGTGGCTATAGATGGTTGCAAGGGGGACTATTGGAGCGGCTTTCTCAAACTTTAGGAGGGGCTGGGCTACGCTCACATGATCTACAGTACTAAACCGGTCAGCTGTATTTCCCCCCATTTCTTCTTGAGCAACAGCCCTGTGCGCCAGTACTGCCAAGCTGCCCAGGCACATTACCCAAAATTGTATAGTTCCTAGTTGCCTAGAAAACAGACCCATTATCAATAGTCCATATTGCTAACAATAGCTCGTCTGTTTTACGGTCAGCGCACCGGCAGCTTAAAAAGCCTTGGGACCGGCACAGCATTTGTAACTATAGTTCAGAGGAACCATGTCCATGAACTACAAGCTGCCCAAATACTAGAAATTTTCTACCAGACCGGGAAAATTCCCGAACAATCTGCCAAAAAACTGTCTAAAGTCCAAGATTTGGTTTGAACTTTAAAGAAGCCATGAACGTAACTATGGCGATGATGCTAGAAAGTTAGGTAGTATTACTAGAAGATCAGAGCAAAATTTTCCATCCAGTGCATCGATCCAGTACTTCTGCCCATGAGCTCCTTCTTTACTATGCGCAAAGTTTCTGCCCGCTGGTGCTCCCTTCTACTGGGTGCCTCTGTTATCTTTGGTATTCCCAGCGCTGCCTGGGCACAAACAACACTGACATGGGCCAAGGTTGAACGACTTCGCAATCGAGTGCACATTATTCCCAATGGTCATAGTGCACGGCCTGCTAGAGTCACCGACTTAATGGAGGTAGGCGACGCTCTGCGCACGGCCGCCGCCGCCCGAGCTGAGCTCCGCTTCAACGACGGCTCCTTAGCGCGCGTTGGCGAGCAAGCCACATTTCGCTTCAGCCCCAATACTCGCAACTTCCAACTTTCCAATGGCACGGTTTTGCTGTTGATCCCCCCAGGCCGTGGGCGCACAACGATACAAACACCCAACGCTGTCACCGGCATCCAGGGATCTGCTCTGTTTGTTCGGGTTCGCTGCTTAGCAGATTTATCGGCTGAAGGGTACTGTAGTTCGCCGATTACCGTTGTCGGTGCTCTGACCAACAATCCAGCTGGTGCAATGGTTGCCTACACGGGCAGCGGGTCCCAGCAGCAACCGATCTATGCTGGAGAAATGGTTACCATCGAAGGTGATACTATTACCCAGCGCCTCGAGTTTGACCTTAGCACCTTCTATCAAACCAGCGGTTTAGTAGAAGGGCTACAGCTTGATAGCCCCACACCGCCGCCCGAGCTATCTGAGGACCTACAGGG
Organism: Cyanobacteria bacterium P01_H01_bin.26; assembly: GCA_038748225.1. Classification (GTDB taxonomy): domain Bacteria; phylum Cyanobacteriota; class Cyanobacteriia; order Phormidesmidales; family Phormidesmidaceae; genus Leptothoe. Next base: position 64,560 of record JBCDJC010000003.1, read on the forward strand.
CGTGTGGCAAGAAATCCAAGATGCGCTGAAACTCCAGGGTGATTTTGATAGCCAGGGTTCAGCCGAGGAAGTCGTTCAAAATCCAAGCTTTATTGCCCCGGTGGGTAACGCCCTTCCCAGTGAGGATAGCGGACTAGATAGTGATTTCACTGACGTTTTTGCTAGCTTTCCTGGCTTTATCTCATCACCTGCCGCTGACTTCCACGGCATTGGTGAGCAGGTAGCCACGCAGCAGCAGCCAAGGGGGACCTACGCGACAACAACCTCCGCCAATGCACCCGCTGATGACGGCATTACCCCTATCACCAGTGCCGTGGTAGGAAATTCGATCGGTAGTGATTCGTCAGCTGCCCCGTCGGCATCAGTTCAGCCTCAACCTGCCGTACAGCCCACTGCTCCAGGAGCTTCCTTAACGCCAGCTCCGGTGCCTGAGGTAACGGCCCCTGAACCAACAGCACCAGTCGCTACCATAGTTGAGCCTACTGTAGGTACACCGGCTGTTAGCGGTCCGACTGTCCAACCGACCCCTGAGGTGGCACCTGTAGCAACACCACCTGAAATAGTTCCTGAGGTAACGACACCGGTTGAGGTAACAACTCCCGAAGTGACACCGGTTGAGGTGACAACTCCCGAGATAGTGACACCGGTCGAGGTAGCAACTCCAACTGTCCCAACTCAGGAAATCGCCCCAGAACCCACCGCTGTGACTCCAACGGCACCGCAACCCGAGATAGTTGAGCCGACTCCGGGACGTGAGGCTGCACCAACAGAAGCATTTAACTGGGAACAACAGCAGCCAACTGGTGCCGAACAGCCCGAAGTTTTCCAAACCAATGAAGTAGTTGGAGGAACAGAGCTGGCTCCAGAACTGAATGTGCAGTAGCGACAGGACAGTTTGTGACCTCAGTCCCATGCAGGTTTTTAACTTGCTTCTAGTTCGTTATCTTTTTCATGATCGATAAGCGTTGTAGCATCCGGCAGCTCATAGCTCTCATTCCAGTCTGTTGGCAAAATCACCGTTGAGAGATTGGCATCTGCATCATCTGGTAGCTCTAACAGAGGTAGTTCCTGTTCAGGAGTACGCCCGGACAGCACATCTAGCTTTAATCGACCCAGATCTTGTAGGACGGCTTTTGCAGTCGGATAACGCTGGTTGAAGTCATAGCGCACCATTTTCTTAATCACCTTAGCTAGGTCAGGATCTAAATCTCGCACTCGGTCGGTCCATATGATTTCTCCATGGGAGTCTCGTTGTAGGGCATGGGGAGGTAGTCCCGTGAGTGCCTCTATAGCGGTAATGCCCAGGGCGTACAAATCACTACTAAAGTTGGGCAATCCAGCCGACTGCTCACTGGGCATATATCCCTGGGTTCCAATGCCAACCGTTGAGGTAATTCGGGCATTGGTATCAGTTAGATGATTGGAAATTTGCTTGACAGCACCAAAGTCAATGAGCACGTAGCAACGATCGTGATTGCGAGAGATGATATTGGAAGGTTTAATATCTCGATGGATAACCCCCTGTTCATGAACTGCTTGAATAACCGGCAACAGATTTAGTAAAAACTGAGCCACCGACCTCTGTGACATCGGCCTTTGCGGATCGAGCAGATCCTTTAGCAAAGTACCTTCAATCATCTCCTGAACCAGATAAAAGGAATAATTGTACTCAAAATAGGCCAGCAGGCGCGGTATTTGCTCATGTTCTCCCAAACGCTCCAGGGTAGACGCTTCTGAAGCAAACAAGCGCTGTGCTAGCTGGTGGGCCCTGGGATTGTCACTCACAATCTTGAGCTGCTTGACAACACACATTGGATTCCCAGGACGCTGCATATCCTGGGCCAAATAAGTATCCCCAAATCCCCCCGCCCCTAGAACCTTGCTAATCCGATAACGATCGCTTAAAACGGTGCCCAGCATTTCACTCTCATGGACCGTCAGCAGATCTTTTAAGTCATCTTGTTGACTAATAATCTCCTGAACAATAGGAGACGTAACATAGCGAGCCAGAGTGCTGCGTAACGTCTTTTTCTGTAGCTGCCCACTAAAGAATCCGATAATAAAATCTGCGGCTGCAAATCCCAACACCCCCAAAACCGGCAGCGCGATAGGAACAATCACACCCCCAGTCGTAAAAATAACGTAGCTCACCAAGCCCCATGCCAACGCTCCTGTAGCGGCTAAAGCCAATCGTCGAAGGGGGTTTCGCGGTGAGCTACGGCCAATTAGCACCGCCATTCCCCCCAGCCAGCCAGCCGTAACCAGCGCATTGATCCATGGTTTTTGAGCCCAGGAATACAGCCCTAACCCACCGCGTAGCGTCGCCACAGTATTTGCCAAAATTTCCACCCCGGCCATGGGGGTGGAATACAAAAAACTCTTAGAAAAAGGAGCAGCATGAAAGTCTTGATGGAGTGTAGCGGTAGACCCAACAAGAACAATTTTGTCCTCAAAGAAACGACCACTATCCAGCTGAGAGTTCCACAGCTGCTCATCCAAAAGGTACCAAAAGGGAACATGCTGAAACGTTTTTGCAGGACCATAAAAGAAAATGTGGTCGCCGCTATCCTTTAAATGGTCAACTCCAGCGGCCTTTAGAGTGGCCTCAGCAAAACTTAAAATCGGAGGCTCATCCTCTTCTACCGTGAGTGCTTCTCCTAGGAGGGCCGCCTTAGTTTGTTTAAGTGTGTCTAAAAATTCTTGACTAAGACGGTGAATCTTACCGTTAGGTTCCAAGATAAAGTTAATCGCTCCAACCTGAACTGGCATCTCGCGGAAGTCTGGTAACGGCAGCGTTGGCTGTAGTAATGCCCCCTGTCTGAGATCAACATCGCCATATTGCGCCGCTAGCACAACCTGTGACCCTCTCTCTGATAAAACTTCAGAGAAAGCCTCATCGTCCTCTGTCCCGTAGCTGCTCGGTAGTGCAAAGACGATATCTAAGGCAACGGCATCAGCTCCAGCGGCCAGGATTTTTTCTACAACGTATGCATAGGTTGCGCGCGGCCATGGCCATGAACCAATCGCGGCTAACTCTGGATAGGCATCGGGTTGATCTAAATAATGCTGTCCTTGGGATAAGGATTCTTCATCTATGGCTAAGATAACGATATCGTCTGGCGCTGAAATGCTACCCCGTAGCTCCCACATCAGCGCCTGTCCCTGGTGTTCCAATGCCCGAACAAGGCCCAGGTTCAATCCAGCAGCGAGTGCGGTTGTACCAATCAGCACCCCATTGAGACAGGCTCGCCAGCGCCGTGCAATATTTATGGTCGGTACTAGCTTACGCAGACGATCCTGGGATGTCAGCGTAGCTGTAACCCCTACCTCATCTTGTTTCATCCGTATAAAAGCGGGTGTTTAGATACTATACAAGTCAAAAAAACAGATGATGCAACCCTAATCGGAATATAGCCTACACTGGCTCGCCAAGTTGACTTGGTCAATTTCAGTATTTAGAACGCCCAGTGTATAAAATCACATAAAGTATGGGATAGTATTACGGTTATCTACCCTGATTCGATACCATAATAGCCTGAAGGTATTACGGATATCCCCATTCCTGGAGATAGCGCTGGAACAGCCGTCGATATCAAGGCTGTTTTGGTGGCGATGTCATGCTTTCTAGCTAAGGGGTTTGAGCAAGCTTAAGGAATATCCCAATGGTACCCACACGATAGTCAAATCTGCCCTATAGTAGTAACTTGACTTAATTTTTAAAGGGATGAGAGCACAGGTCTAATACTCAATAAAGTGACTACTACTATGATGCTTTACCTGGGTAGCTGTAATAGCCTGATGGGTAGAGTGTTTATAGGATGGGACAAATTTATGTGCTGAAGATGCAGGTTTCAATCGAAAAGCTATGGATACGAAACCCTATGAAATTTTATAACTGTTGTAGCTATGGAGAAAATAGTCGATCTCTCATCTATTAGTTAACTCAAACTGCAGTATTGAATATCTGCTACAGTTCAGCCTATTTATATATCGTCACCCGCGAGTTCCGTATAAGCTAGCTTTAATTTTTTGCCGTTAGTGGGTCACTAGTATCATTTCTTACAGTAGAAGGTAATAGCAGGTTAGGTAAGCGGCTGTGGTTAGCCTCGTACTCTAGTTTCTTTTTTCTTCTTATACGAGGTTTCAGATTAGTTCTAGGTGGCTGTGCTAACCATTGACGTTTGGCTACAGCTATTTAGTTATTGTTATTGTTCTTACTTCTATGCATACGCCACCGCCAAGTCGACTTTCTATATTTGTAGACGGCAATAATATGTTTTATGCCCAGCAAAAAAATGGCTGGTTCTTTGACCCCAAGCGAGTGCTTGAGTACTTTATAAAAGAAACGGTTCCATCTACGTTAGTCAATGCATTTTGGTATACAGGTTTAAAGGATCCCCAGGACCAGCGAGGCTTTCGGGATGCTCTGATCAGCCTGGGTTATACGGTGCGAACTAAAATTTTGAAAGAATATTACGACGATAATTCTGGGCGCTATTCCCAAAAAGCAAACCTAGACATTGAGATCGTCGTTGATATGTTTAACACTGCAGCTCAGTATGATCGAGTCGTCTTATTTAGCGGTGACGGCGATTTTGAACGGGCAATTGAGCTGCTGCGTTCCAAGAATACCCATATTACGGTGGTGTCCACTGAGGGCATGATTGCTCGAGAACTGCGCAATGCTACGGATCGTTACATCGATCTAAACTCAGTAAAACGCTACATCGAGAAGGACTGATCGGCGAGTAGGTGGGGTCCTACGGCTAACAGTATCCCTAAAATATATACAGGGGCTACTTGCTGCAGCGCCCGTGGGGAGCCAGCAAATTTTCTAAATCTGGCCCAAGGGGAATAATGCCACCTGGATTTAGGGGAAACAAATTGCCGAAATAGTCGCGCTTAATGGCATTCATATCACAGGTAGCGGCGATACCATCTAGCTGATAGATATCTCGGACGTAGCCGCTGAGATGCTTGTAGTCAGCGATGCGGCGACGGTTGCACTTAAAAAGGCCGTGGTACGCGACATCAAAGCGAATCAGCGTAGTAAATAAGCGTACATCTGCCAGGGTCGGCGTATCGCCGCAGAGATAGCGCTGGTTGGCCAAGGTGGTGTCAATATGATCTAGGGTGTCAAAAAGCTCGTTGCAGGCAATTTCGTAGGCGTTCTGGGTTTGGGCAAAGCCACAGCGATAGACACCGTTGTTTACGGTGGTGTAAATGCGTGTATTCCACTGGTCGATATTTGATTTCAGCTCGGTAGGGTACAAATTGAGCGCGGGGTGTGTGGCCCAATCGTTAAAGCCTGTATTCAAAATTTCAATAATCTCGGAGCTTTCATTATTGACAATGGCGTTTGTCTGACTATCCCAAAGAATCGGAACGGTGGCACGTCCCCGGTAGCCAGCCTGGGCCTGGGCATAAAACTGGGGCACGGTACGACAGCCCAGGGAGTCGGCTGCAGTCGGCTGATCAAACACCCAGCAGCCCTCATGACCGGAGGGAGAAACGACCGTAATGGGGATAGCTGATTCTAAACCTTTGAGGGTGCGGACAATTAGAGTGCGATGGGCCCAGGGACAGCCCATGCCGACAATGAGCCGGTAGCGCTGGACGCTGGCGGGAAACTGAGTCGATGGGATGCGATCGCAAAATAAACTCTTAGGCCGCTGATAGGCTCCCCCCGGATCGCTGGGGGCCATCTGGGACATCATCGTACGCCACAGGGTCGTCCAAATGGTTTTGGCCGTACGAATTAAAAGACCAGGGGGCAGGGCAGCTTTGGGCATGGTTTAGCAAGGCAATGGCGATAGCTGAGGGGCGTGAAAACAGCATACCAAGCGCGGACAATGCTGTTGGAGCCACCGGCCCCTAGGGGCGTTGGTTAAACCAATCCCGAAGAATCGGAATAGTCGCCATTTGATCCGGCTGAATCGTCTGCCAATCTAACCCTGCGGGTCGAGGCTGGGTATTTTCTGTAACCAAACACCGCGTCGGTGTAATGATCAGGTCTAGTCCCCAATCGTGGGCTTGCATCGGCAGCGTGGCCGCATCTACAACCTGCAGGTCATGGACGGTGGTAACAATTGGGGTCGTCTCCAAAATCAGCTGGCACTCCCGCAGCATGGCCAGCTCCAAATCAGCAAAGCCTGCCCCTTTGCCCGTACGACCGCCGTTGAGGGCCACAGCCACACAGCCCACCACCACCAAATCCACTGTTTGCATGTCCACAAACGTCACCGGTCGACCATGGCGCATGGCACCGACCATGGTGGCAGCCGCTGCCAATGCCACCCCTTTAGCCGCCAGGTCCGTCGCCCTGAGTTCGACAAAACACTTTTTACGAGAAAGACGGGGAACGGCCATATAAAGGGTCTTACCATCAGCCAGCGCCTGCTGTCGTACAGCCCTGTGGGGCGAGTCTGGGTTGCACTTGATTACTTGAGAATGCTGCCACAGCTCTGTTTGTGCCAAACGCTTGGCGGCGATATCTGCGCCGATAAAGTTGGGAATATGCCCCACCGGGTCGCGATGGGTGGCATGGTGGGTTTTGAGGGTAGACCAAATATGCTGACGCAGGGCATCTTTACCGCTGTGGCGAGCAGACCAGGCTGACGTGGACATAAAAGCGAAAACGGAAAACTTTTTTACCTGATATCAGGGTAGCCGTTTGCTAAATGTTTTCTAAATCTTTGAGGCTAGCAGCAATACTTGACCCTACAGTGGGCACATCTATCGGTGGTGCACAGTGGCAAAGAAAACCAAGAAGAAGAAAAAGCTTGTTCCTAACCGTGGGTTTGGTCATCAGTCACTAGGGACAGATTTGGCCCAGGTGGAAGCGTTAATTCGGCGAGAACAGTGGTTAGAGGCCCATTCTCTTTTGAGGCGGCTAAAACAATCTCACCCTGAGAATTTGGATGTACTGGCCCATCAGATAGAGGTGTTTTACGAGCTGGGCCATCTGCATCAGTATCAGGCCACCTGCGAAAAGTTTTTGGCCCTCAAGCCCAACGATGCGCGGGTAAATTTTCTACTGGGGTATGCCTATGTACTCAACTACTACCCGCTGCTGGGGGTACAACAATATCGCCGTGCCATCGAGCGCTGGCCCGAACATGCGGGCAGCGTAGAGGGGAAAGAACATCTGGCGATGATTGAACCCAATTTACCAGAGGTGCTGGAAAATATGGGATTGCGGTATCCAGAGGATTGGGAGCTGGGTGTTCTCTATGAACGAACGCGGGCCTATACGGAAACCGGACAGTCTCACCGGGCCACTGAAACGGCACAGTCGCTGATCCAACAGCGGCCTGAATTTATCCCCGGCTACAACAGCTTGGCCTTGGCCTATCTGGCCAATGACCGGTATAACGATGCGATCGCAACCGCCCAAACCACCCTAGAGCAGCACCCAGACAGTATTCTGGTCCGTTCAAATCTGATCCGGTTTTTCTGTTTGCGAGGTAACTTTGCCACCGCCGAAACCCATAAGCCCCAGCTGCTAGCCAATCCGAGCACCGATCTAGATGACCTGACCCGCAAGGCAGAGGCACTGGCCTACCTGGACGACATGGCAGCCATTGTGGAGCTGCTGGGAACCGTAGCCCCCGATCCAGAACAGGACAACCGACCGGTGGTAACGGGGTTATTTCACCACCTGGCCGCGGTAGCGCTGGCCCGACAGGGGAATCCTGTCGCCGCCAGGGCCCAGTGGAATTTGGCCCTGGAGCTTTACCCTGATATGGAGGTGGTCAGGGAAAACCTGGATGACTTTGACATGACGGTCACCTTTAAGGAAGGACCGTGGGCATTTGAACTCAACAGCTGGGTAGAAAACGGCCCGTATCGAGACCTGCGCCAAGTAGCGATGGCCATGACCCCAGCCCGGGACCCGCAGCCCTCCCTAGTGGCGGCGGTGGAGACCCTGCTGGCGGACTATCCATTTATTACTCAGCTGGTGCCGGCATGGTTGGAGCGGGGTAGCCCCAAAGCGCGGATGCTCGCCATGGCCATCGCCAAAAGTCTGCCCAGCGAGGAAAACCTGGCCGCTCTCAATAGCTTTGTAGCAGGCACCCACGGTAGCGATTCCCAGCGATATCACCTGGCCTCTTACCTGGCACGCCAACAGCAGCTGACAGCCCCTAAGCTTTGGCTCCATGGGAAATGGCATGAGAACCTACCCCTGGTAATCTATGGGATTGTCCCTGAACCGTCCGTAGTCAACTCTGACGAGGCCGAGGAGCTGCTAGATAAAGCCCTCAAAAAAATTGCCCTAGATTCCCCCAAAGCAGCTGAAACGGCTGAAGCTTACTTAAAACAGGCATTGGCCCTAGAACCCAACAATCCTGAACTGCTCAACAACCTGGCGCTGGCCTATACCCAGCAAAACCGACTGAGTGAATCCAGACAGCTGACTCAGCAGATTATTGATGACCATCCTGAGGATGTGGATAGTCGAATTGCGATCGCACAAATTTATCTAGAGGAAGAGAACCTGGCGGCGGCGGAATCGGTACTTAACGATTTACTAGGGCGGTCTAACTTTACCGCCGATTCGTTGGTGAGTCTGATGCTAACCCGCAGTCGACTGCTGGTGCTACAGGGGCAAGAAGACATGGCTCGCCTGTGGTTTCAGGAGGTGTTACCCATGGTCAAGGAGCATCCGCTGCTGCGGCAGCTAGGATTTGGGCAAAACAACTAGCCCCATAGAAAAAGCCCCCAGCGGCTGGGGGCTTTTTCTATGGGGCTCTGGACAGGCAACGGATTTTTCAGAAACGTCCTAGACCTGATAGGCAGGCTTACTGATTGCCCAGGGCAGCACTAGTGAAAGCATCGCCGCTGAAGGAAGCAACGCGGGTGCTGTAGTCAGTTTCACGACCGGTAACGGTCTTAGCAATGGACTCAAACCCATCGGAGTTTAGGTTGCGCTCGTGGATAGGCTTAGACTGCTCACCCATAAAGTAGGCTTGGGTACCCAGAACGGCGGCACCAACCCAACCAACAATAATTACAGCTAACAAGATACCAAACATGGATTAATCTCCTGATTTTGAGGTGTGTATTGGATTAACAAAGCTACGCTCAGGTACAGGATGAGCGAGAGGCGCAGTGGTTTGGACGCCTGATTTGTTAACAGTGCGCATGGAACGTGATGCCCCCTACGCGTCCTTTCCTATGTAAATCAATGTAACGCAAATATTTCAAATTGTAAATATTTTGTTGACAAAAATGATTTTATGGTGTGAGCAAGCGCTGCGGTTTACCATCCTCGCCATCACCCCGCCACTAGGGTTTGCCCCCATAAACCGAACAATTCCTGCATTTTCGGACTGAGAAACTCGGTCTAGAAACGTGGACTCAGCCAATGCGACTAGGCCGCTTTCTCAAAAAACAACAGGTGCTGTTGGGGTAGGCGTTCATCCGTTTTTATCCAGGTCAGTCCCACGGCTGCCATTTCTACCTTTACCTGCTTTTCGCTCATCTTGTGCAGACGCTTGATCATAATCAGCGGATTTTCGGCGCGATATTCTGCCAGCACGACTCGACCGCCCGGCTTGAGGGCCTCCGCCACACCGGTCATGACTTCTCGAGGAAAGGCAAACTCATGATAGGCATCTACCATCAGCGCCAGGTCTATCTGCTCCGATGGCAAATGGGGGTTGTCCTCCTCCGCTTGAATTGTCTGCACGTTGGTGATTTTTTGCTCGTCTCGCTCAGCTTCTAGCAGCTCGATCATCTCTGGCTGCAAATCTACGGCCAACACCTGACCGTCAGGGACTTGTCGCGCCATGCGAAAACTCATGTAGCCAGTGCCTGCACCAATATCCGCTACCGTATCGGTGGGTTTTAGCCCCAGGGCTTCTACGGCCACATCGGGTTGTTCATCGACTGTCCGGCTGGAGCGCTCTAGCCAGGGGGCACCTCGATGGCCCATCACCTGGGAAATTTCGCGCCCCATGTAGACCTTGCCAATGCCGTCGCTGCTAGGTTGTTTGTAACCGTAAATGCTATTAGTTGCACCCGTATCAGCCTGGGTGCAGCCCAGACAAATAAGCGTGAGTAATAAAGGGAAAATAAGACGACGTAGCGACGCAAGCACCATAGAAATTGGTTCTAAAAACAAAAGAGAGTCAGGCACCCTTTGCGGTTTACCTGACTCTCTCTATCTTAAAAGGCAATTAAATCTTGGCGTAGGGTCGTTCCATGGAAGGACCCTACGCCAAGATATTCGCAGCACTTAAGGACTTGCTGGTAAATCAGGTACCCGCCAATAGCTCCTTTTTCCTTTCCCCCCTCCCCACGCTACGCCGGGGCTTTTATTTTTTGGCAGTTTCCTTATCGCTTAGCAGCCGCTTTTTTCTCTTCGAGGTTAAAGAGCACCTGCAGGGTTTCCATGGCCTGCTTACGCGATGCGGCGTCTTCTTGAGCCCGCAGCTGGGTCATGGGATCGTGCAAAATTTTGTTGACGATTCCACGGGACAGGGCCTCAACCACATTGCGGTGTTTATCGGAGAAGTCAGCACCGAGGCGCGACAGCGCTTTTTCTAACTCCTGTTCGCGAATGGCTTCTACCTTAGTTCGTAGGCTGCTGATGGTGGAGACAGTATCGAGGGAGTTCCACCATTTTAGAAACTGCTCTAGCTCCTGCTCCAGGATGCCTTCGGCTTCCTGGGCCATCTGACGACGGCTGTCTTGGTTTTTGGCAACCACTTCTTTGAGATCGTCTACGGTGTAGGCGCTGACACCCTCTAGCTCTACAACGTTTTTATGTACGTTACGGGGAACGGAAATATCAAACAAGCTCAGGGGCCGACCGGCCAGGCAAGATCTGAGGTTGTCGCAGTGCAGCACGGGCTGCTCGGAGGAGGTGCAAGTAAAGACGATATCGGCCTTGGTAACGGCGGCGACCATGGTATCCATGGTGCCGGTTTTGATGTCTACATGGCTGTACTCGGCGGCTAAATCATCTGCCCGCTGGATGCTGCGATTGAGCAGGGTGATGTTGACAGCCCGTTTGGAGATCAGGTGCTTCACTAGCAGACGGCCCATCTTACCTGCGCCAATAATGGTGATCTGGCAGTTGGTAAAGTCCGGCACCTTCATTTGGGCCAGCTCCGCGGCGGCGGAGCTAACGGAAACAGCACCGGTACCAATACTGGTTTCGGTGCGGACACGCTTGCCGGTTTTGATGGCATCCTTAAACAGTCGGCTGAGAATACGACCAACGCCCTTGTGTTTCTGGCTTTCTGCCAGGGCGTGCTTTACCTGGGCAAGAATCTGGCCTTCGCCGAGGACCAGGCTATCGAGGCCGGAGGACACGCGCAGCAGGTGCATGATGGCATCCTGCTGAACCAAAATGAATAGGTGGGGCCGCAGCTCATCCACGGGCACGCCACCATACTCAGATAAAAACTGGATAACTTCTCGAATGCCGTTTTCGGTGTCGACTAGGACCAGGTGCAGCTCTAGACGGTTACAGGTGCTGAGGACGGAGACTTCTCTAACGTGGGGATAGCTGGTAAGTCTTGCGATCGCATCCTCAAGCCGAGGCGTTGGCATGCTGAGTTTTTCCCGAACCTCGACCGGTGCAGTCTTATGACTAAGACCAATAACGGCAATATTCATTCTTCCTCCCAAAAAGATCCTGATATTAAATGCCTGTAGCGTCCGTTAGGGTTTGTACCCAGCCAAGGGGTAGCTACAGTAAGCCTAAATGGTCTTCAATAGTAATTTGATAGAACTAGCCACCCGGCGCGCACCGAGAGACCGCTACCCTTTAGAAGGTATGGAAAAACCGTCCCCCGACTCAAGGTTTCTCAACAAAAGTCCATCAAATAGTGCCAACCGTTACCAAACGACACATAGACACAAGAACACCCTAGCCGTAAAAAACAGCTAGAGTGCCTTTAGAAAAATTAATTTATCCCCTTTTTGGAGGGGACCTCAGATGACTACTTCAGGGAAACGTAGCTGGGGTTGCCTTTCATGTGAATGGTGTCAACAAAGCGAGCGGTCTTGGACTGGTTGGAGATAACCAGACTCTGGGTCCGAGCACCGCCTTTAAAGAAGCGTACACCGTTCATCAGCAGGCCAGAGGTGATGCCGCAACCAGCAAACAGAACCGTCTCACCGCAGGCTAGCTCTTCAGCCGAGTAGATCTTATCGGGGTCGCTAATATTCATTTCCTTGAGGCGAGCCAGGTTGGCTTCCTTGCTTTCACCGATCAGACCGGTCTTAACAATGGCAGGATCGTAAATTAGCTGTCCCTGGAAGTGACCGCCAAGGCAGCGCATGGCAGCCGCAGAAATCACCCCCTCAGGTGCGGCTCCAATCCCCATCAGAGCATGGGTATTGGTACCGGAAAACCCACAGGAGATAGCCGCCGAAACGTCACCGTCACTAATCAGGCGAACGCGGGCACCGGCATCGCGGATTTCTTTGATCAGGTCGTCGTGGCGTGAACGCTTCATCACCACAACAACTAGCTCATCGATAGCCCGATCGAGACATTCGGATAAAATCTTTAGGTTCTCGGTGGGAGACTTAGTAATGTCGACCTTGCCCTTGGCCGCCGGCGGTGCGGCTAGCTTGTTCATATAGAAGTCGGGGGCTGCAAACAGACCACCCTTTTCAGAAATGGCCAACACCGCCATGGAACCGGGCTGACCATAGGCACAAAGGTTGGTTCCTTCGCAGGGGTCAACGGCAATGTCAATTTCGATCAGCTCGTCGGGGTTGCAAACTTCAGAGGCATTGGGCTGGGTACAAACGCCCACCTCTTCACCGATGTACAGCATGGGAGCATCGTCGCGCTCCCCTTCTCCAATGACGATTTTGCCGCGCATGTGAATCTGGTTCATGCGCTCACGCATGGCCTCTACAGCCACCTCGTCAGCAATATCCTTTTCCCCTTTACCCATCCATCGAGCAGATGCGATCGCAGCCTGCTCAACAACTTCAATAATCTCTAACCCGAGGGTGCTTTCCACTGCGTATTTCCTCCAAACTGCCTGCTGTTAGCAAAACGGCGCTACTGATCGTGGTGTGGCTGTGGGAGGCACTGCCCGCTAGCATGTCCGCCCCAAAACAATCCTTAGAATCAGCAGCAGCATTAAGACTGAGCGCCTTTGATAGTTTCAAGAATATCAGACCGGGGGGGCACCTTTCCGCCTGGGTAGAACACCCAAAACGGTTGATTCAAGGTCCCTTAACCCCCCGAGCAGGTGGAAAAAACACCCCGCTCAGCCCGGAGACAATAGCCCTAAACCCTTGCCTCGCTAGAGGTTGGGACTAAGCATTTTTACTTACGAACCCCGCCGCACTTTTTTGCAACCAGCATCAGGTTGAGTATAAAAAATCGATGTAATATATCGCACTAACCGAAATACCAGAAAAACTGCTGACGATGCTAGTCTATTGAAACTAGCGGACACCGCAGGCAGCACTTATGGAATGGCACGTTACCGACGCCCGGAGCTTACGCATTATTGATCAAGAAATTGGCCAGCACAGGTTTGCTCCAGCAGAGTATGAAATTGTCCGCCGAGTTATCTATGCCACCGCCGACTACGATTACAAGGAGCTCATCCAGTTTTCGGACCAGGCGCTACAGTCGGGAGCTGCGGCCCTGGCGGCTCGCATCACCTTGGTGGTAGACGGCCCCATGGCCCAGGCCGGCGTTACCCCCAGATTGCAAGATACATTTGCCAATCCGGTGTACTGTGCCATGGATGCCATCACGCGACCGCAAAAGGACAAATCCATTGCAGCGTGGGGAATTGAAACCCTCGCCAAGCGATACCCAGAGGCCATTTTTGTGATCGGGCACTCCCAACCGGCACTGGACAGCCTGGTGCAGCTAATTGAAACCGATGTGATTCGACCGTCCCTGGTGATTGCCACCCCCGCTGGTTTTTTAGACGCGGACGTAACCAAGTCTCGGCTAAAAGATAGCCTGATGCCAAGCATCTGTATCAGCGGTCGAAAGGGCAGTACGGTTGTGGCAGTCGCCATTGTCAACGGCCTGATTGATTTAGCATGGAAAGCCTACGGCAACAAACAAGGAGCCATCGCGTAGGGTGGGCACCGCCCGGCTTTCCAGCGCCATAACACCAACCCACCCTTCCACCGTCATAGCACCGCTACCCCACCAAAACCTCCATGCGCTCAGCAATCACCGCATAAAACGGGTCGCTGCTAGCAAACCCCATTAGCTGTAGTAGGGGATTGCTAGCAGGTGCCTGATTTGCAATCGTCTCGGGGGTGCTAAATCCCTTGACCGAGGCAAAGTAGCGTTTGACCAAGGCCACCCGGCTAGCTTCGCTGCCCTCCCGCCAGGCGGTAATCGCTTTTTGATAAAACATCC
>JBCDJC010000004.1:0-71200 GCA_038748225.1 Cyanobacteria bacterium P01_H01_bin.26
ATGAGAGAGGAGCTTACATACTTTCTATTAGTGAGCTGAACTTATATCTGCTCTGCAGGTGTGTATTGAGGTTAGGGTATAGCCATATATCAATTTTTAAAGCGTATTTTATCGATCTGTGCGATTAGCATTTGCTTGTAGGTCAGAGTGTCCTTAGAACGTATCGGTCAGCCCTTGGTTTTTAGGGGATGTAGCTTGTAGGCAAGCTGATGTTATACATCCACAGATATCTATTTTTAAGGTAAGTAATTTTCTAGAGTAAGCAGGCTCTCAGATGGGAAAAGTTATTGGCATTGATTTAGGGACTACGAATAGCTGTGTTGCTGTCCTAGAAGGTGGTAAACCTGAAGTGATTACCAACACAGAAGGCGGACGAACAATGCCCAGCATTGTTGGGTTTGCCAAAAATGGAGAGCGCTTAGTGGGTCAGCTGGCAAAACGCCAGGCGGTCACAAATGCCGAAAATACTGTCTACAGCATTAAGCGCTTTATTGGTCGCCGTTGGGAAGACACTTCTAGCGAGCGGTCGCGGGTACCCTACACCTGTGTCCGTGGAAAAGATGACACCGTAGATGTATTGATTCGGGGCAAAGCGTATACCCCCCAAGAAGTGTCTGCCATGACACTGCAGAAGTTAAAGCAGGATGCCGAAGCCTATCTTGGGGAAGACGTTACCCAAGTTGTGATTACAGTGCCCGCTTATTTTACCGACGCCCAGCGTCAGGCAACAAAGGATGCCGGCAGAATTGCGGGTCTTGAAGTACTCCGTATTATCAATGAGCCCACAGCGGCTGCTTTATCCTACGGCCTAGATAAGCAAGACCAGGATCAGACCGTCTTGGTCTTTGACCTGGGGGGAGGAACCTTTGATGTTTCGATCCTACAGCTCGGCGACGGCGTCTTTGAGGTTAAAGCCACGTCTGGCAATAACCATCTGGGTGGCGATGACTTTGACAACAGCATCGTCACGGCTTTATTGGAGCAGTTTCGCGAGCACGAGGGTATAGATCTATCCACCGATCGGATGGCTCTCCAGCGTATTCGTGAGGCGGCTGAAAAAGCAAAAATTGAGCTATCGAGTCGAGCCAATACCTCCATTAACTTGCCCTTTATTGCAGCAGACGAGACCGGACCAAAACATCTAGAAGCTGACCTATCCCGCACCAAGTTTGAAGAACTAGCCAAACCACTGGTTGAAGCAACATTGGAACCAGTGGCCCAGGCGCTAAAAGATGCGGAACTAACGCCGGGCGATATTGATCGAATTTTGTTGGTGGGCGGTTCTACACGGATTCCAGCTGTCCAGAAAGCAATTACCGGATACTTCAATGGGAAAACCCCCGATCGCTCTGTAAATCCAGATGAGGCAGTTGCCCTAGGGGCCTCCATCCAGGCAGGGGTTCTAGGGGGTGAAGTCAAGGACTTGCTACTGCTAGACGTAACCCCCCTCTCCCTTGGCATTGAAACTTTAGGTGAAGTCTTTACCAAGGTAATTGAACGTAATACGACAATTCCTACCAGTAAGTCACAGTCCTTTTCAACGGCGACCGATGGTCAAACCTCAGTCGAGGTACATGCGCTACAGGGCGAGCGAGCCATGGCGCGGGATAACAAAAGTCTAGGTCGGTTTGAGCTGACGGGGATCCCGCCTGCACCTAGAGGAATCCCTCAAATTGAAGTGTCCTTTGAAATTGATGCCGATGGAATTTTGCAGGTAGCCGCAAAAGATAAGGGTACAGGTCGAGCCCAGAGTATTCGCATCACAAATACAGGCGGTCTGACCTCCGGCGAAATTGACAAAATGCGTGAAGAGGCAGAGGCCTATGCTGACGACGACGCTCGTCGGAAAGTGGTTGCTGAAATGAAAAATAAAGCAGACACTCTCTTCTACAGCTATGAGTCAACCATGCGCGAAAATGCTGAGTGGATTAGCGATGAGCGCAAGGCCCAGGCCCAAGAGTCAGAAGCCACCCTAAGAAACGCTTTGAATACCAAGGACATTACACCGGAAGCACTCCAAGAAGCCCTAGACACGCTACAGCAAACTATTTTTGCCATCGGTGCTGAGATGTATCGCCAGGTTAACGAAGAAAATTACGACATTGCGATGGATGAAACAACTCCGGATGCCGCCTCTGCCCCCCCTGATACAGTTAGCCCTGAAGCATCTCCACCCAGCGAAGATGCACTCGGTGTCCCTGTGTCAGGAACACCTGACGCTATAGATCTACTGGCAGACGCTCCAGAATTTGACCTTGACGCGACGATTACAGCCGATTACGAAGCAATTGAATAGTAACCGAATGGCTGGAGTACGGGAATTGCGAATGAGCAACGTACCGTGCTTACGTAGAATAGTTGGATAGATTTCCAGTTGTCGTTGTTAAGCTAGCACTCTATGGCTCGTGACTACTATGAGGTACTCGGTGTCTCCCGGGGAGCCGATCAGGATGAGGTAAAGCGCGCTTATCGGCGACTGGCGCGAAAGTATCACCCCGATGTGAATAAAGATCCGGGTGCAGAAGACACATTTAAGGAGATCAATCGAGCCTATGAGGTTCTGTCTGAACCAGAAATCAGGGCTCGATACGATCGCTTTGGGGAGGCCGGTGTTGGTGGAGCAGCAGCAGGCGGAGCCGGCTTTCAAGACTTTTCAGATATGGGCGGCTTTGCCGATATCTTTGAAAGTTTCTTTAGTGGATTTTCGGGAGGGCCTACCCAGGCCAAACGGCGCGGTCCCACGCGCGGGGATGACCTACGGCTTGATCTGAAATTAGATTTTGCTGAAGCAATTTTTGGTGGTGAAAAGGAAATCAAAATTAGCCACCTAGAAACCTGTATGACCTGCAAGGGGACAGGCGCAAAACCAGGTACTCGACCACGGACCTGTTCCACCTGTGGCGGCTCTGGTCAGGTGCGGCGGGCAACGCGCACACCGTTTGGTAGCTTTACCCAAGTTTCAGCCTGTCCCACCTGCAACGGCACTGGTGAGGTGGTTGAAGACCGCTGTGAGGTCTGCGGAGGGGCCGGGCGCAAGCAGGAAACTAAAAAGCTAAAGATTACTATCCCCGCTGGTGTCGATAATGGCACTCGCCTCAGGGTTTCCAATGAGGGGGACGGGGGACAGCGCAGCGGACCACCGGGTGACCTGTATGTCTATTTGTTTGTCAAAGAGCACAGCAAGTTTAAGCGTGATGGTATCAACGTGCTGTCGGATCTGAAGATTAGCTATTTGCAGGCAATTTTGGGGTGTGAGCTCCAGGTGGAAACGGTGGACGGACCGGTCGAAATCCAGGTGCCATCGGGTACTCAGCCCAATACGGTGTTGACCCTTGAGAATCGTGGGGTACCGAAACTTGGTAATCCAGTTAGCCGTGGAAATCATTTGCTGACAGTTTCGGTTGAAATTCCCACCCGCATCAAGACCGAGGAACGTGAACTTTTAGCAAAGCTGGCTGAAGTTCGAGGCGATACGATTTCGAAAAAGGGGCTTGAGGGCTTTTTAGGCGGTCTGTTTAAGGGTTAGTTCAAAGGATTCGTAATTATGACGGATGTCTTAAATAGACCTGATGAGACGTTGGATTTGCGGGGAACTCCCTGCCCGCTAAATTTTGTTCGGACCAAGCTTAAGCTGCAGCGAATGCCCGCTGGAATGCTGTTGGAGGTTTGGTTGGATGCTGGTGAGCCAATAGAGCAGGTTCCTGATAGTTTGCGTTCAGCAGGTTTTTTAGTTGAAGGGCTAAAATCTAGCTCGGATGGTTACTTTGCACTTCAGGTACGGCGACCTGAGGCATGACATTAGCAGCAGAGTGTCTCAGCCTATCGTCTGCTTTGGGCACAGTGGTTGCCTGTCAGGCAAACTACTATCAGGTCAGGCTTTCAATGGAAAACTGCGGGCCGCTCCATTTTTTGTGTACCCGGCGGGCTCGGTTGAAAAAGTTAGGACAGCAGGTGGTCGTTGGCGATCGCGTAGTGATCGAAGAAATGGACTGGCAGGATCGGCGCGGTGCGATCGCAACCGTTCAACCCCGCTCTAATTTGCTTGATCGTCCCCCAATTTCCAATGTGGATCAGATTCTGCTGGTGTTTGCCCTGGCTGAACCGGAATTAGAGCCAATTCAGCTCAGTCGATTTCTCGTCAAGGCGGAGTCCACAGGCATTCCAGTCACCCTCTGCCTAAACAAACAAGACTTACTATCTGATGCGGCCAGACAGCGGTGGCGGACCCGTCTCATTGGCTGGGGCTACGAACCGCTGTTGGTAAGCATCCTTGAGGATGACACACTGCCCCCTGCGCTGCTGACAGCGCTACAGCAACGGGTTAGCGTCGTCGCTGGGCCATCGGGCGTTGGTAAGTCAAGCCTGCTAAATCGACTAGTCCCCAATGTCGATGCCCGCACCAATAAGGTCTCAGGAAAGCTGGGGCGGGGGCGGCATACCACCCGCCACGTAGAGCTGTTTGAGTTGCCGACGGGCGGTTTGCTGGCTGACACCCCAGGCTTTAACCAGCCTGATGTTACCTGCAGTGTGGATACGCTAATGAACTGCTTCCCCGAGATTCGTCACCGGGCAGGGGGCTGTCAGTTTAGTGACTGCTTGCATCGCGATGAGCCCGGCTGCAGCGTCCGAGGCGACTGGGAGCGCTACGAGTACTACTTGTCTTTACTCGATGAGGTGCTACACCACCAGCAGCAGCTGGAACATCGCCCAGATACTGAAACTACCGAAAAGGTCAAAATGGGCAGCGATGGCCAACTGCTGCACGAACCTAAACTAGAGGCCAAAAAATATCGTCGCACATCTCGCCGTCGTCGCCATCAGGACTTGCAGGATCTGTGTTACGACGTCATGGACAGATCGATGGATGAGTTAGATGATGCAGTCCTGGAAGAATACGGGCTTTAGTCCTATCGCCAGCCTGGCTATCGATGCCATTCGGTCACACCGCCGGGCTTATCGATCAGCGTGATGCCCTGGGCTGACAGCCAATCGCGGATGCGATCGGCTTCGGCGAAATTGCGCTCTTTTTTAGCAGCCGAGCGCTGCTGTACTTGGGCATCGATGGTTTCATCACTCGGGCCACTGGTAGGGGCAATATCAACGTCCGCCTCGATCCCTAGAACCTCAGCCAGACACACCAGGGTATGCCACTGTTGTCGCAGGCTAGCCCCATCAGCATCGGTTTTACCCTCATGGGTGAGTATATTGCCCTGCCGTCGCAGTTCCTTAGCGAGTTCAAAGAGGACAACCACAGCTTCTGGAGTATTAAAGTCATCATCCATGGCCGTTTGGAACCGCTGCACAGCCTCACTTTCATAGTTGAGTTCGAAGGGCGTATCCTCCCAATCTAACTGGGAGCCATAGTTAGGACCAAACAGCAGACCATCCCTGAGGGTTTGCCAGCTATTGGTAGCCGATGCGATCGCAGCCGCCGTAAAGTCCACCGGTTTGCGGTACTGGGCCTGGCACAAAAAGAGGCGTAGGGCCATCGGATGGAGACCCTCCTCAGCATCCAGTAGCTGACGGATAGTGGTGAAATTGCCCAAGGATTTGGACATCTTTTCACCGTTTACATTCACCATGCCGTTGTGCATCCAATAGGTCGATAGGGGATGGCCGGTCGCCGCCTCTGACTGGGCAATCTCATTTTCATGGTGGGGGAAGGTCAAGTCGCCGCCACCCATGTGAATATCGATGGTGTCCCCCATGCGATCGCGCACCATAGCCGAGCATTCGATGTGCCAGCCGGGACGCCCTGGCCCCCAGGGGGATTCCCATGAGGGTTCCTCTGGTTTGGCACCTTTCCACAGGGCAAAGTCAAACGGGTCCTTCTTTTTCGGCTTATCGTCGCCAACACGACCGCTGGCCCCAGCCTGCATATCATCTAGCTGGCGTCCCGAGAGCTTGCCATAGCCTGGAAACCGGCGCACCTCGTAGTACACGTCTCCCCCAGCGGCATAGGCATACCCTTTTTGTTCCAACTCACCGATCAGCCGTCTGATACCGTCAATGGTGCGGGTGGCATAGGTATATTCGTCGGCCCCTAAAATATTTAGTCGCACCATATCTTCATGGTAGGCCGCAATATAGCGCTGGGAAATAGCCTCCATAGTGGTGCCTTCTTGACGGGCACGCTTTAATATCTTGTCATCAATATCGGTAAAGTTTTGCACATAGTGGACATCGTAGCCGCGCCACTGCAGATAGCGACGCACCATGTCCCACACGATGTAGCAGCGAGCATGCCCCAGGTGACAGTAGTCATAGACCGTTACACCGCAGCAATAAATCTTGGCTGTACCGGGTGTCAACGGCTGAAACGGTTCTTTATGGCGAGATAGGGTGTTGTAAAGAACTACGCTCATCAAAAGGGAAAAATAACGGCTCGAGTCATGGCCCTCTGGCCCGACCGTCTTTTATGGTAGACCGCTTTGGGACGGCTACAAAAAAGGGAAGATACAGACCGTATCTTCCCTGCAAATTTAGTTAGCTAAGCTGACACAGTCTGAGCCTAGAAGGTCATGTTGGCAGCCTGTACCGTCTCGACCTGCTTCTTCTTGAGTACCAGCATGATCTGAGTGGCCGCTGCTGCTGCCAAGAAAGCCAAGAGACCCTTAATCCGATTGGGGCTCTGCAGGACAATTTCAGTATCGTGCTGACCAAATCCACCGACGTTGGGGTCATTAGTCAACGGTGCACCGGTTTCTACCACATCCCCTTCGGTGACGATAAGTTCAGGCCCTGGCTGCAGAGTTTCAATTACAGTCTCACCATCAGCGGTTTTGATGGTGACATCAGTGCTGTAGTCACCCTTGGCAATCTCGGTCACAGTGCCCCCCTTGGAGGCGGTATACACGATATTGTTCGTGGACTGACCGGTGGGGTATACCTGGCCACGGCCACGATTGCCGCCTACATGAACCTGGTACTTACCAAAACTGACGCCTTTGTCTGTCGCCGGATCGGGAGACAAAATGGGAAAAACAATTTCCTGGTACTGGTCGCCGGGTACCGGTCCCACCAGCAAAATGTTGTCCTGTTCAGCACTGTAGGGCATGTAGAATGTGCTGCCGATCTCCTCCTTCATTTCCTCGGGAATACGGTCGTCAGGGGCTAGCTTAAAGCCATCGGGCAGCATTAGCACCGCACCTACATTCAAACCACCCTTGCTGCCGTCCCCCAGCACCTGTTGAGCCTCCAGGTCATAGGGCACCTTAACCACCGCTTTGAAAACGGTGTCGGGCAGTACGGCCTGGGGAACTTCAATCTCAGTCTTTTTGTTACCCAGGTGGCAGTTTGCACAGACGATACGACCGGTTGCCTCACGGGGAGAGTCGTAATTTTCTTGCGCCCAAAAGGGATAGGCAGCTGCCGATTGGGCGTTGGTTAGCACAAGGCTAAGGGTTGCGATCGCGACCACTGAGCAAGAAACGATGGCCTTCAGCAGCTGATTGAACATGCTTAAAAAATTAAATTTCATCCGTTACACGTCAGCAATTCAATACTTAGAGAGAAATCAAATGAACAGACGCCCTAGGTCCACCAGGGAGCATCACCTGTTCTAAAATCAGTATCGGTCCAAGGGCTAAGGGTCACCTTGTCGTCTGCCGAAACAGTGGTCTGGGCCAGGGGTAAAGATAGGGGAGCTGGACCACGAACTACCTTACCGGCCGCGTCATACTGGGAGCCATGGCAGGGACACTTAAACTTGTTCTCACTGGCATTCCAAGGAACAACGCAGCCTAAGTGGGTGCAGACGGCATTGACGGCGTAGTTATCAAGGGAGCCATCATCAGTCACAACCAGGTACGTCGGATCACCCTTCAGACCTTGAACCAGAGAGCGATCGCCAGCGCCATGGGTTTGCAGGTAACCGCTAGCTGTCACATCGTTACCCAGCTCATCCTTAGCAGTTACACCATCGCCAGATGAGCCACCGCCTGGGGGCAAAAAGTATTTAACAACGGGATAAAGGGCACCTAGGGCCGTACCAGTTGCAGCTCCAAAGGTGAGCAGATTCATAAATTGACGTCGCCCTAAATCAGGGACATCAGGGTTTCCAGAAGCTTGAGCCATAACTATCAGACGATGTATGCGAGTATAAATTCAAAGGCTGCACTGCCCAACACAAAGCTTCCGAGACTGTCAACCACAATACATTCGCAGCCTTTATCGTCACAGAAGTTTGCAAACTACCATGGATATTATTACATTTCGCCGTCTCAGATAATCCCCTCTTCCCAGAGGATTATTGATCTCGCCCGGTGAAAACAAGAGTCTTTGAGCTGATTTTCACCCTTGCGTAATCCCATACATGGAACTCAAGTTCCCCTTGATACAGGCGTTAGCCTTGGATCCCATGAGATGTTGATAGAGAGTTCAGCAAGCTGGGCTACGTTAGGCCATCTGCTCCTCACAGTGGTTTTCTATCTGAAATCGTGTAAATAAATGTAAAGAGCACACGAATAGCGATAGACAACTTATGACACCCGAAGATTTTCAAGAATTACTTATCAACAAATGGGGATACTCATTTGATGTCCAAATTCGTAAGACATCAACTAAGGTCTTTTTTCAAGTCATGTGGCGCTATTTAGAACAGGCTTCATTTCCCATGGGAGAAGAAGCCTATTTGGCCCATCTCAAGGATGTTGTAATGTACCTAGAAGCGATGGGCTGTCTCACCCAGGTGCAAGCCGCCATTGAGCAAACGACCGAGCGTCCTAGATTGGGTAAAGCGGTCAGCATTCCCATTGATTTAGGTAGGCGGTCATCGGAGTGGCTACTTGACTAATAAACCTGGGCAGTCTAGCAGCTGATACATTTCCCCAGACAGTTGGATATGGCTATTAGGTACCACAGCCACAGCCGTCATCATAGATCGTAGAGAGTTTAGGCAAAATTACCGAAACATTGCCCTGACGGAGGGTCAGTCTGGTAATATTGCCTGGAGCATTGTATTAAGGAATACGATTTCTATATCTCACCGCTTGAGCCGTCGTCTCGGGCCTTCATTTTTACAGGGCTACTTAAAACTTTTATGTTCTGGTCCTACATGTGCCCTATGTCGGGCTGTTTTTAGGACCTTAACGCCTTAACGTTTGAAATTTAACCCCGGTTTTTCTTGACGAATCGCTTGCCATAGAACCAGGAACGCTGACGTCAGATCTAATATTAGAATTTAGGGGCAGTCTGATTTTAGGAACGCCCTGGGTTCAGCCACCTATTTATCAGGGCTGCTTTGTCATGGGCAACAGATATAAAGTTGGCTCGTCTTCCTATGCGCCTGTTTTAAACATCTGTATGGCTCGAAGAAATATCTCGCCGGGGAAAATAAACCGGATTTTTCCAGGACCGATGTTACGATTTGCATGAACTCGCTAAGTATGCTTTGAGGGCCTGCCGTGATCCGCTCTGCAACATTGCCTGCCAAACCTACCCTGCCCAGTTTTGAAGACAATAGCCGCCTGAAGTTATTTTCAGGCTCATCCAATCCAGCTCTCTCTAGGGAAGTCGCCCGGTATCTTGGCATCGACCTGGGGCCAATGGTGCGTAAACGGTTTGCCGATGGCGAACTATACGTTCAGATCCAGGAGTCAATTCGTGGGTGCGATGTCTATTTGATTCAGCCTACCTGCCAACCAGTGAACGATCACCTGATGGAATTACTCATCATGATTGATGCATGTCGGCGCGCCTCCGCCCGTCAGATCACGGCGGTGATTCCTTACTATGGCTATGCTCGAGCTGACCGCAAGACCGCCGGTCGTGAATCTATTACGGCCAAGTTAGTGGCGAATTTGATTACCAAGGCCGGAGCCAACCGCGTTTTGGCGATGGACCTGCACTCATCCCAAATTCAAGGGTATTTCGATATTCCCTGCGACCATATCTACGGGTCTCCGGTGTTGGTAGACTATATTGCCAATAAGCACCTTAGCGACCTGGTCATTGTCTCTCCCGATGTGGGTGGCGTAGCCCGTGCCCGTGCCTTTGCAAAGCGATTAAATGACGCACCGCTGGCCATCATTGATAAACGACGTCAGGCCCACAATGTGGCTGAGGTGATGAATCTGATCGGCGATGTAGAGGGTAAAACCGCCGTACTGGTGGATGACATGATGGACACAGGGGGAACGATCTCTGAAGGGGCACGATTGTTGCGGGCGAAGGGAGCTCGGCAGGTGTACGCCTGCGCTACCCATGCGGTATTTTCGCCACCAGCGGTGGAGCGGCTTTCGAGCGGTGTGTTTGAGGAAGTGATTGTAACCAATACAATCCCCGTGCCAAACGATCGTCAATTCTCGCAGCTGACTACCCTGACAATTGCAAATCTGCTGGGGGAAACTATCTGGCGCATCCATGAAGAGAGTTCTGTTAGCAGCATGTTTCGCTAGCGTCGCCTGTCTAAGCTTAACGGCAAACTCTCCTGATGTAGATAGAATGACTGTGAAGGTCGGGTCTGTGGTGTAGCCGGCGGTGGCTCTCTGAGGGTATTCATAGACTGTAAGTACGTTGCAGTTTAGAGCCCATGGTGAACAGTACGTCGATCCTTCACTTGGCTAGTGCACTGCTGGCCCTTGGTCTTTTTAATCCTCAGCTGATCCAAACACAGTCAAAACGGATTGCCGCTGCATTCTCGCCGTCCGTTACTCAGACAGGAACAGTCCAAGCAGCGCTACCCTCCCGGGACCAGCAGCTGCTTGAGGCCGTTCGTAGGGGTGATGTGCAACGGGCTGAACTCGCCCTAGACCAAGGAGCTAGCGTAAATGCGGGCAATCGCTATATTGGGTACCCGATTACGATTGCAACCGAACAGGGCAACCTGGCTATGGTGCAGCTGTTGGTAGCCCAAGGAGCCGATGTGGATGTTGTCAGCACAAGTGGGCAAACGGCCCTAGGCAGGGCGGTGGACATGGGAAATAGTGAGGTGGTGCGCATTTTAGTTGGCGCTGGAGCCTCTCCCAATCGGCGCACCGCCTATGGTGTGCCCCTGCTGTACCGAGCAACGGAAATGGGCAATGCTGATATTGTCAGACTGTTACTTCAGGGCGGTGCCAATACCGATGCCCAGGTGGGCAGCGTGACCTCCCTATACAAAGCCGTTGAGTCCGGCAACCTAGCGATCGCTAGGCTGCTGCTAGGGGGCGGTGCCAACCCTGACCAGGCCAGTCCCCTATACCGGGCCGTGGAGAATGGCAATGCCGAACTGGTTAGGTTACTGCTGACCTACGGTGCTAATCCACGGATTAGCCAGCGTGGGGTGAGCGCCTTGAACCTGGCTCAAACCCAGGGAAATCGTGCGATCGCAACGATGCTCCGACAGGCCATGTAGGCTACCCACAGATATAGGGATAACAGCTTTTAGGGACCAGGTTCAGTGCGCCCGAGTGCACCTGGTCTACCGATATCCAAATAGCGTCGTGTTTGTTCTTGCCCTCCACGAGGGTGTAGGTATGATCCAGCCGATAGAACCCGGGATCTGCAAAATCGCAGCGAAACAGCTGAATCAGCTCATGTCCGGGTTTACCGGAACAGGTAAATATGTTGTCTAAGCAGGTCAGATATTCAATGTTAGTCAGTTCCGCTTGGATTTCTTCTTGAAATTCTCGTTTGAGAGCATCAATGCTAGATTCACCAAAATCAATGCCGCCTCCCAGGAAGCGGTAGAAGGTTTCAGCTTTAACCGTGTCTTTGCCCTTGCTCACAAAAACATATCCCTGGTGCTGAATCAACCCCAGGGCAATAGGGCGGATACATAGCTTTTCCAAGGTGTTCCCCCTTTGCTATACGCACATCGCTAGACCAGAAAGAGTCCATAAGAGAGTCTCCCTGGTCTCAGCTGCCTAGACGGCTGCCGTTACGCGAGTCACCGTCTGCAGTGCTTCACGCAGGCTGCGGACGGCGGCAACCATGGCAATTTCGCTGTTTAGCTTATTAACCGCAGAGCCGACGCCAACACCAGCTGCACCAACTGCGATCGCCATGGGCGCTGTGACGTTGGAAATACCCGAGGCACAGAGCACAGGCACCTGAACAGCACGGGAGATGGCATGGGCAGCGGCCAGGGTCGGGGTGGCCTTTTCGATCAGACCGATACTGCCGGGGTGGGTGGGCTCGCTGATCGCAGCCCCCTCGGTTTGAATAATAGTTGCCCCCAGGGCCACAAGATCCTCGGCCAGCTGCACCTGCTCACTCAGGGGCAGGGTGTGGGGAACGGTCACCGATAGGGGGATGTGGGGTAAGAGGTCGCGGGTGCGCTGGGTCAGTGCACGTACGTCGTCGGCTCCAAACGTCAGCCCCTGGGCGTAGAAGGGGTCAAAGTTGCCAATTTCAACCAGGGTGGCGCCCGCTTGTACGGGGGCTAGGAACGCCTCTGGCTCAATGGCTGAAACACAGATGGGCAGGCTAATATGCTGGTTTACTTGACGCACAAGGTCAGCGTCCGCTGCAATATCAACAAAGGTGGCACCGCCCTTTTGAGCCGCCTTGGCAACGGCTAAAACATTGCTCGCATCAAAGTTGGTCAAGCCACTAATAATCTTGAGCGCGTGGCCCTGGTTCAAGGCCGAGTGAAGGTCAGGGTGGATAGTCATAGATCTTTTTGAGACAAGCTTCAATCAGGGCCATTGTGCCAGAGGTTGGGACCAGACAATGGTAAAGAATCGATCCGTAAACCCCGTGAATTTGTAAACCCCGATCCCTACCAATCTTTTGAACTCCCCATCAGGCGATTCCCGCCAAGATATCCCGTTTAACATCGTCAGGGACCTGGTTCCCATCGATGCGTCTAAGCCGTTGACGATAGCCGTAGTAGTCGAGCATGGGCACGGTGGTGGCGACTAGGGTTTCAATGCGACGGCGCAGCGCACCAGGATTATCATCGATGGCCCCTCGATTTTCAGAGCGCTCGATCAGACTGTGAATAGGTAGCTCCAGCCAAATAGCGTAATCTACCTGGGTATTGAGCGTATCTAGAAAAAAATCCAGTTCCTCGGCTTGGAAAGCAGTGCGCGGATAGCCGTCTAAAATCCAGCCACTGACGGCATCGGGCTGCTGCAGCCGCTTTTTGATGAAATTGATCATCAGCTTGTCAGGGACTAACTCTCCTTTAGCCAGGGTTTCTGAAACCTGCTGACCCAGCTGCGAGTCGGCGGCGATCTCTTCTCGCAGTAAATCTCCTGTGGAAATCCAGGGAATGCCAAAGTGGGCACTGAGTTTTTGGGATTGGGTACCCTTGCCCGAACCCGGCCCTCCTAACATTACTAGTCGCATGGCTGTGTCTCGCTCTTCGGTTTACACCTACTCTAGTTTGATTCTTGAGGGCGCTATTACCGTTTTCGGCAATTCTTGTTTGGACTATTGAAGCAGACCCTGTAAACGTAGTAGACTAGAAAACCTATGAAATCCTAAACGCAAAACTATGCCCAAGCTTAAAACCCGTCGGGCGGCTGCCAAACGTTTCCGCCGTAGCGGAAGCGGTAAAATTATGCGTCGCAAGGCGTTTAAGAATCATTTGCTGCAGCACAAGTCAACCGGTCGCAAAAACCGTTTGTCAAAGGTGGCTGTGGTGGTGGATGCCGATGTGCCCAACATCGAAGGGATGATGCCTTACTTGTAGGCAAATTGTTTGAAGAGACGTTCCATGGGACGTCCATGCATGATCTAATTGTTTTTCCAGTGAACGACCTAGTATGGCACGTGTAAAACGCGGCAATGTAGCTCGCAAGCGCCGCAAGAAAATTCTCAAGCTTGCAAAGGGATATCGGGGCTCCCATTCAAAACTCTTTAGAACGGCAAATCAGCAGGTCATGAAGGCCCTGCGATACGCCTATCGCGACCGTCGAAATCGGAAGCGGGATTTTCGGCGGCTGTGGATTACTCGCATCAATGCGGCAGCTCGTCTCAACGGCACTACCTACAGCCGATTGATTGGCGATTTAAAAACAGCAAATATCGAGATCAATCGCAAAATGCTGGCCCAGATGGCGGTTTTGGATCCGGGTACCTTTACTAAGGTGGTTGAGCTAGCGGGTCAAAAAGGCTAACGTTTGCCCCATGTACCGATTTACTTGGCGTTTACTGCTGGGTATGGGCTTACTGTTGGGGATGCAGGTGACTGTGTCCCCAACTGCTGTATCTGCCGAGTTAGCTGAGATAGAGGCTCGCGAGCGACTGATCGTAGCGGTCAAAGACAACTGGTATCCGCTGGGCTATCGCGACACCGCCGGCAATCTCCAGGGTTTCGAAATTGATGTGGCCCGTCGCTTGGCGTTGGATTTGCTAGGCGATGCTGAGGCCATAGAGCTACGGCCAGTGAGTAATGTGGAGCGGGTAAATGCGGTTTTAAATGGCGATGTAGATATTGCGATCGCATCCATTACCGTTACCGCCCAGCGACAGCGCATTGCCAGCTTTAGCCTGCCCTACTATTGGGATGGCACCGGGTTTATCACCACATCGGCCCGCAGCCTGGACGAGCTGCGGCTGGGACGAATAGCTGTCCTAGCGGATTCTAGTACCCTGGTGCAGCTCCGCTACCAGCTACCGACCGCCACGCTAGTCCCCGTTCCGTCTTATCAGGCGGCTCTTACCGAACTCGACAGCGGTCGGATTGATGCCTTTGCTGGGGATGTGTCGCTGCTCTCAGGCTGGCAGCAGGACAGCCGCTATCAACTGCTGGATGAGGTGATTTCTGTAGAACCCATTGCGATCGCAATTCCTAAGGGCACCCAGTACAGCAGTTTGCGTCGAGCCATAAACAATGCCATTCGCCAGTGGGATGACGAAGGTTGGCTAAAAGATCGGGCTGTCCACTGGGGGTTACGGTAGCTACCATGGGAGAATAAAGCCAGACCACTATCGTAGGCACTAACCGATTAGCGAGTTCATGGAAAATAGCACCCTATTTTTGACATACCTTGGTATTTTGATCGCCCTGCTGGGACTATCGGCCTTTTTCATTATTCGCCAGGTATTTAAGACTCGCCGCATCGAGAGCACCCTGGGCCGCTTGCAAAAGAAACTGACCAAAGAAAAAGGTACCGCCCAGGAATATTACGAATTAGGCAGTCTGCTACTGGATAAAAAACTCTTTTCGCAGTCAGCGCTCTACATGCAGCAGGCCCTCAAGGCCCTCACCGAAGAAGAAAAACCTGAAAACGCTCCCCTAATTTACAACGCCCTAGGCTATGCCTACTTCGCCCAAGGACAGTTTGACCTGGCTATTCGGCAGTACAAAGAGGCTTTGAAAATCACCCCAGGCTATGTGACTGCGCTGAACAACCTGGGCCACAGCTATGAAAAGAAACAGCTAACGGTCCAGGCTTTAGAAAGTTACGATCAGGCCCTAAAAGTTGAGCCCGATAACGCCACAGCCAAGCGCCGGGCACAGTCTCTGCGTAAGCGCGTTGTCATTCCGATGAATGTAAAACAGTAGATTGTTACTTGACCCAGTATCGGCGACCGCAGACTGCTGGGTCAAAACGAAGCTAGACAGCCGCCAATTCTGGGGTAGGTTGCTGGGCCTGTACGGCAGGTTCAGAGGTCTCCTCACAATAGACCTCTGCCGAATTGTTTGGACTCTCGATTAGTTTTACTTTGTGTAAGCTAGCCCCAATTTTTTTGATGGGCTCACGCAGCAGATCGCGAATATGCACCGCGATATTCTCAGCTGTGGGGACTACCTCTGCAAAATAGGGAATATCCTTGTTCAAAAAGGTGTGATCAAAGGGTTTGACCACATGGGTGTCTAACGCATTTTGGAACTCCACTAGATCGGCAATCATGCCTGTACGGGGGTCCATCTCGCCTTTGATGGTGACCTCTAGATGATAGTTATGACCGTGGCCATTGACTCGAGCACAGAGGCCGTAGATTTCGCTGTTTTGCTCCAGGGTCAGATTGGGCAGCGCGAGACGGTGGGCGGCGCTGAAGTGGGTAGAAAGGGTCAGATAAGCTTCCATGGCGTTTCCTTGATAGTCGGCCCAGAGGGTAGAAGTTTCAAACAGTTGAACGTTGGTAAGGGGTAAGTGGGGTGCTAGACGCTGCCAGATAGCCCGGGCAATATTTTCAGTCGTGGTCAAACCTGCTTCTGGGCGCTCAATCTGAAACTCGGGCCAGACATCATTGAGGTACGAGAAATCTAACTGGCTGGTGACTTCGCGTTTGATTACTTTTTTGACATCGGACAGGTTGAGGACCATGCCATACTCGTCCAAGTCCCCGGCCATGGAGACGTACAGCTCATAGTTGTGACCATGGCCGGGGGCACGGGTGCACAGCCCAAACTTAGCCTGGTTTTCAGCGTCGCTTAGCTCAGGCAGCCAGTAGCGATGGCTAGCGGAAAACTGAGCCCGACGGTTGATGGTGCATTTCATACAGATACTTAAAGCGACAAGTAAGTATTAAATTTTGCTAACTTCTCTACTTCCAGCATAGACCATTGCTGGGGAATGGGGGCTGCAGGTATTGCCCAGATCCCTAGGGGATAGGCATGGTAAGAGGTTTAGTCCGAGGGCATGGGTTACCTTCGTACCTGAAAAGAGCAGCAAAAAAGGCCATGAAGTTTTGACACGTTTTTCTACGCAGAAAAGCACAAAATCCTGTGGATACCTTGTGAAATCAACTGTTTTGTAATTTCAACTAACAAATATCAGGAGTTGCTAACTCAAGTATAAAACGGTAAAAATAGATACAGAACAAATCCTCGTTCATCTCCATTGCTTTACCCTTCGCTGGGTGATGAGACGGAAGTAGGGTAGCTGCACCTATTGTTCCATAGGTTGGCGAAGCTGCTCGAAGGAACGCACTAATCCCCATTACTAGTGCTCATTCAGGAGGAGACACACCAATGAAACTTACATACCGTGGTGTCGAATACGACCACAATCCGCCCATGTTAGAGGTTTCTGAGAGCGATATTCTCTGTAACTACCGTGGTCGCGACCATCGCTATACCTATGTGCGCCACGTACCGTTCCCACAGCCCCAGGCTGAGCTAACCTATCGCGGCTCAGCCTACCAAACTAACCGCCACGGTCAGCGCCAGACGGTCGCCCAGACTAGCAGCCATAAGTCTGTCTTTTCGGTATTTCAGAGCAAGCTAGCCGAACTGACACCGCTGATGGATGAGCGGCGTCAGCTGCTACGCGAGGCTGCCGAAAGCCACAGCGCCAATATCCAGCGTTCTTTGCATCACCGGATTGCGGTGGCTCGTGAGCAGGGCAATATGTCCCTTTTAGAGCAGCTCGAGGATGAAATGCGCCAGATGGCTTAACGCTGGTGTTCCCTAATTTCATGGCTAGAGTAAGTTAAGGAGAAGCTGTTATGGCTTCTCCTTTTTGTTTGTCCCCATCATGTTTCACAATGAGCTTGGAAGTCTGGACGGGATATCCGGTGCCAAATCTTAGTTTTGAAAGGGTGTTATGGGGCTATTTGACAAGGTTTTTGACCCGTCGCCAGAGTCGCTGCCCCTAAATCCGGCGGAGGCCCTAGCGGCGATTTGTTTGGTTGCGATCGCAGCCGATGGATACCTCTCCGATCAAGAAGGTCGGGAAATGGATATGCTGCTCAGCCGCATGCGGCTGTTTAAAAGCTACTCCATCGAGATGGTAGATCGAATGAAAGATAGACTGCTACAGCAGCTGCAGCAGCATGGCCCTGGTCGATTGGTAGAGGCCGCAAACAGCGTACTTCCTACAGAACTCAAACCCACGGCTTTTGCGTTGGCAACCGATTTGGTCCTCGCCGATGGAAACGTTACCCCCCAGGAGCAGGCATTTCTAGACGATCTTCACCGTATTCTAGAAATTCCCAGCGAGCGAGCCCTGACTATTGTCGAAGTAATGACGCTCAAGAATCGAGGTTGACGGCGGTGGGGCCAAAGACATTCTTTACTTCGGTGAAGACCAAACCT
Source organism: Cyanobacteria bacterium P01_H01_bin.26 (assembly GCA_038748225.1). Taxonomy (GTDB): domain Bacteria; phylum Cyanobacteriota; class Cyanobacteriia; order Phormidesmidales; family Phormidesmidaceae; genus Leptothoe. The sequence continues at coordinate 17,918 of JBCDJC010000004.1, forward strand.
CAATTTCTGACAAATACGGGATAATAGGAGTTGCGATGGTTGCCATCAAACCCCTCATTCATTCTCCAGAAATTTCTATGACTGCTGCAATATCAGCTCCACCTAAACAGATGGATGACTCCAAGCACGGACTGCCCGTAACCATCATTACCGGCTTTTTGGGGAGTGGAAAAACCACACTGCTCAATCATATTTTGACAAATCAAGAGGGATTGAAAACAGCCGTGCTGGTCAATGAGTTTGGCGAAGTCGGCATTGACAATGACTTGCTCGTCACCACGGGCGATGACACCATGGTCGAGCTGAGCAATGGCTGCATCTGCTGCACCATCAATAACGATCTGCTAGAAGCCGTCTACAAGGTTCTAGAGCGCAAGGACAAAATTGACTACCTGGTGGTGGAGACCACAGGACTGGCCGATCCCCTGCCCGTAGCGCTGACATTTTTGGGGACCGAGCTGCGGGATCTAACGCGCCTAGATTCCATTGTGACGCTGGTGGATGCAGAGAACTACAGCGTGGATTTGTTTAGCAGCCAGGCCGCCCACAATCAGATTGCCTACGGCGATATTATCTTACTCAACAAGACAGATTTGGTAAATGAAGGAGATCTAGACCGGTTGGAACTCAAGGTCCGCGACATTAAGGAAGGGGCCCGCATCTTACGGACTAGCCGATCCCAGGTACCCCTGCCGCTGATTTTGAGCGTTGGACTGTTTGAATCCGATAAGTATTTTGCACCGACTGAGACATCCCCGGATAACGCCGAGCACGCCAACTGTGACCACGACCATGGCCACTGCGAGCATGAAGAGCACGGCCATAACCACGGCCACGACCACAGCCATGGAGAGCACGGCCACGACCACAGCCACGGAGAGCACAGTCACGACCACGACCACAGCCATGAAGAGCACGGTCACAACAACCACGACCACAGCCACGCAGAGCACAGTCACGGCCACGACCACAGCCATCTAGATGTGGACGGATTTACCTCAATTTCTGTCGCTCGAGATCAGCCCCTAGCTATTCGAAAGTTTCAGAACTTTTTAGACAACAACCTACCGGAAAATGTCTTTCGGGCTAAGGGGATCCTATGGTTTGACGAAAGTGAAAAACGGCACATATTCCACCTCAGCGGCAAGCGATTTTCACTGGAGGACGAAGAATGGAACGGTCGACCCCATAGAACTCAGCTGGTACTCATTGGGCAAAATTTAGATCACCAAGCCCTAGAAGCTGAAATTGAAAAATGCTTTTGTTTAGAGCCCAAAGACAGTAGTACTAGGGTTTAGCCGCTAAAAGTAATCACCGGCGGCGAGGTTTGGAGCAAGATATCGGGTAATCTGAATTTGAACATGGCACTTTTGCCGATGCGATCGCACCGGGGGACATACCGGCCTCAAATATTCTCTAGGAGAAGTAATCACCCTATGGGTCACGTTCACAGCGTGACACTTTATTTTCTTTTAATGTAATTGTGCAGATTCCGGTTTCGATTGATAAGGTAAAGAAACATTAAGTGAACTGACAATTTCCATAGAAATGATGTCGGAGTACGACTATACCAATCCCCCTGACGTTGCACAGTATTAATCTAATGTCTTCGTTTCAATCGACTTCTGGGCATGTGTTGTTCTGCGATTTTGACGGTCCCATTGTCGATGTCTCGGAACGTTACTATCGCACCTATCGACTGGGCTTATCAACGCTGCAGGCCAATCATCAAGAGCACCATGGTGTACACCTGCCGCTCCGAATTCTTTCCAAAAATCAGTTTTGGTGGATGAAACGGAATCGCATAGCTGATGCCGACATTGCCATCCGCTCCGGGGTACCCAGGGACCTGGTGGACTCACTTTTGCAACAGGTTCAGCGGATTGTGAATCACCCCCATCTGCTCCGGTGGGATGCTCTACAGCCCGGTGCCGGGGTAGCGATTCATCAGCTCAAACAAATGGATGTGCGTTTGGTTTTGGTGACCCTACGCCATCCGCGTCAGGTACAGGCTTTTTTGCAGGCCCACGACCTCAGTCAGTATGTTGACGAAATTTTTGGGGCATCGGATATTGAGGCAGCCCATCTCAATCGCGCCGAGCAAAAGGTGACCCTGCTAGAACGTGCGATCTCAGCCCAACAGATTCAGGGCTATCGGGTGCATCCCACCTATATGATTGGTGATACCGAGGCAGATATTATTGCTGGGCAGCGGGCCAGCATGGCAACCGTTGCCCTCACCAATGGCATCCGCAGCCATGACTACCTCAAGCGTTATCAGCCCACATCTATTGAGCCGAGCCTGTTGCAGGCGGTGCAAAATAGACATGTAGCCCAGGTACTTCAGGCAGCAGCGTAGAAAAGCTCTATCGCTTCCACCAAAAATGCAGGGGATAGTAGAGCGCAGGCATCCATAGGCTGCTGAGGATGGCTGAACTCAGGGCAACCCGCTGGTGGGTGCGCCAAATTTGCCAGAGGCTGAGGTAGGGCGAATTTGGCCACAGCAAATAGTGAAAGCTCATTTGCAGAGCAATCAGCGTTGCCGCCACCACAGCCATACCAAAAACAATAAACGCCACCAGGACAACATTTTCTCGAATCAGCCGCTGTCGCTGTAGGCGAGCTGACAACATACCCACCACCATTAGACTGAGGGCATGGGTAGGAAAAGGCCCCGTTAGACTATCGTGCATTAAACCCAGGACAATCCCTGCGATCGCTCCATCGACAATCGGATGATGAATGCTCCAGATGACTACCCAAATCAGCACCCAGTTAGGGGTAACACCCAATAGCTCAATGCCGGGAAAACGCATCGGCGACAGGAGTAAGCAAATCAACCCAGACCCCACCACAATCACGATATTGAGGCACGTTTTTTGAAGATCGGAAAGTGTAGACTTCCCCTTGGATGTGGTCATAGCTAATGGAATAGCGGCTAAGGTGTCGCCGGTTCGTCGTCTGCTATCTCTGCTGGAGGGGCATTAACATCGCTTTTGGCCTCAAAGGGATGGATCGTAATCCATTCCAAAACACTGATGGGAGATGACAGCTGAATAACCGCCTCAGGAGCTGGGCTCTTTTTTAAGTCCATGCTTTCAATGCGACCGACCGGCACCCCCTGGGGAAATAACCGACTATAGGAGGAGGTCACAATCACATCGCCCGGCTTAACATCCGGGATAGTTTCAAAAAACTGCATAATCACTCGCCCATCAACGTTGCCACGGACGACCCCCAGGGCGCGACTGCGACTGACCTTTACCCCCATTTGGCTAGTTGGATCGGTGATCAGTAAGACCTGACTGGTATTGCGCGAAACGCTGACGACTCGCCCCACCAGACCACCGGGACCAGTGGTCATATCCCCCTCAGTAACACCATCAGCACTGCCCTTATTAACCGTGATTTGCTGCCACCAGCTATCGGCACTGCGACCAATCACGGCTGCAATCGTTACCTTGCCCTGACCGTCAGCGTAGTCAATATTTGTCCGCAGGCTTTGGTTTTGGTTTTCTAATTCAATAACTCGCTGCTGCAACTCTAGGATATAAGCATTTTCCAAACGCTCCGCTTGGGTTAGCCCTGGCTGCAGCGGAGCAGTTAGAACCTGATACATTTCATAGATGGCTGCTCCCTGGGTCTGGCGCATGGCCCAAGCCAGACTGATAACAAGGGCCGCTACTCCCGCCCTTGTTGCATATTTATCCCACCAGCGCCTCAGTGCAAACATACGTTGCAAACAGTATCGTCAATTTGCCTACAGACCGATTAAAGGTCCCGAGAACGGGCACTAAAGACTCGTTCCATCTGACTGAAGTTTTCAAGGACACGTCCGGTACCTAGCACGACACAGCTTAGGGGATCGGCCGCAACATGAACCACAATACCAGTTTCATGACTAATCAGGGTGTCTAGACCCTTGAGCAAAGCTCCGCCACCAGCAAGCATAATGCCCCTGTCGATAATATCAGCTGCCAACTCGGGTGGGGTTCTTTCCAAGGTCCGCTTTACAGCTTCAACAATGACGGAAAGGGGCTCTGCCATACTTTCGCGAATCTCTGCACTCTTAACAGTGACCGTTCTCGGGAGACCAGAGAGTAGATGTAAGCCGCGTACATCCAAAACAATTTCGCCGTCATTGGGGCTGGGATAGGCTGAGCCAATATTAATCTTGATTTCTTCGGAGGTACGCTCACCAATAACCAAATTGTGAACCTTTTTCATGTACTGGGAAATTGAATCACTGAGTTCATCGCCAGCCACGCGAACCGACTCACTAAGAACAGTTCCCTGTAAGCTCAGCACAGCTACCTCGGTAGTACCCCCACCAATGTCAATAATCATATTGCCAGTGGGTTCAGCCACCGGCAGCCCTGCCCCAATAGCGGCGGCTACTGGTTCATCAATCAGATAAACCATCCGTGCTCCGGCCTGCAAAGCCGCATCCATAACAGCGCGCCGCTCTACACCAGTCACTCCACTGGGAATACCAATGACGATGCGCGGCATGCCTAAGGCGCGCCCTTCATGGACCCGCTTAATAAAGTGCTTAAGCATGAGTTCGGCAGTATCAAAATCGGCAATAACGCCGTCCCTCAGAGGGCGTAGGGCCGTAATATTGCCAGGTGTCCGACCTAACATGCGTTTGGCTTCTTCTCCCACGGCTAGGGGCTTGCCATCCTTATCCCTGGCCACAACGGAGGGCTCTTGGAGAACAACGCCTTTTCCTGAGACATAAACCAGGGTATTGGCGGTACCCAGGTCTATGCCCATATCGCGGGAAAATGAAAACCGATCGAGTAAACTCACTGTTAGACGTGCCCCCAAACGAGCTGTGGAAAAAGGAGAATGAGCAGCTAATAAACCGACGTGGATTCTATTACGTTTTATATCTGCACGTCTAGTCTATATGCTGGCATTCCGTGTAATCTGAAAACTTAAGTCTGGCAAATAAGTCTGGAAGACTGCTCGACACGAGCTTAACCTGTGTCGACCACCATACTCCAAGATTACACGGTCTCAATTTTTAATGACAATGGCATGGAGAGTAGTTAATATTCTTTGAGGCAGATTTGCTAGGGACTTGCCAAGGGTAATTCTAGACGGGGTAGTCTCTTTCGCCTAAAAAAAATCTATCTCGCCTGAAAGTAGTTGAAACGGTGATGGGCAAATAGAGATGAGTCTAAATGTTGTAAATTTGGTCGGTCGAGCGGGGCGAGATCCTGAAGTGCGCTACTTCGAGTCGGGCAACGTGCTATGTAAATTCACAATTGCTGTGAACCGGCGAACTCGCAATAGCGATCAGCCTGATTGGTTCAACCTAGAGCTGTGGGGACGGAATGCTGAGGTGGCGGCTAACTATGTGAAGAAGGGCAGCCTGGTGGGCATAGTGGGGGCCCTCAAACTCGATAGCTGGCAGGATCGTTCAACAGGCGCACAGCGCTCAAGCCCCGTTATTCGAGTGGATCGTCTCGATCTGTTGGGTTCCAAGCGGGATAACTCCGCACCGATGCCAGGCGGCTACGACGACAACCAGTTCTAAAGGGGCGTTGGCATATAGATATAGGGAAGGGATCGGGCTACTGAAAAATCTTTGCCTGGGCGCTAGCTGGCTAGACGTTTACTCCTATCGAGCTCCCTATCAGCATCGCCGTCGGCCTGAATGCTGGCTTGAAAACCACACCAGGCGGCCCCCGGTATCACTTCAATCCTGCCACGGTGGGGAAAGTCCAGCTCCTCGACGGCGGTCACACCGTTGGTATAAAGGTATTCACGTAGTAGCTGATGGGCTTCATCGACGCTTCTAACCGCGTAGTTGGCGGTATATAGGTAGGGCTTTAAGCGATCGTGATTGCGCGGTGCGGTCTCTCGGAATGTTAGCCGGGTAGTTCTAGGTGAGTTGTGTTGGCAGCTGATACGGTACTTAATAGTGTGACGAGCTGTGTTTGGGAACATTTCACTGCGAAAAAACAGGATTCTAGAGAAGCCGCCAGGGTTTGCCAGCTAGCTGAGTAGATGAAACATGAGGCTATGCAGATACCTTTTATCTCCCTGGGGAGACGAGTACTAATACACGAACCGTAATCTACATTGTCTAGAGTTGTCAAAAGTAATGCTGAATTGAATGTTACTTTTGATCACTTTAATTTTTGAAAAAATTCCCACACCTTGTCCATAATAACGTGCATTAACGGCGATTATTGTGGCTTTTTATGACTTTATGACGACCGGATTTGAGGTTGTGGGCCAGATGCAAACCGCCGTAGTAGCTGATGATGGCTAGTCCAGCACCCACGATAGTGCTACCAATCAGCAGGGCAATAGTAATGTCAACGCCAAGGCTCATCCACTCCTGGGGAGAACGGTTGGTCAAACCTGTCTCTACGGACTGGCCTAGAACTCGCCGTCCCACCTGATAGTTAAAGGCATAGATAGGAACATAGGTCAGGGGATTGCTAATCCAGGTGCCGGCCGCAGCAACAATTTTGTTGCCGCGAATGGCGGCTGCGATCGCAACTCCGATAAACGTTTGCAACCCAAACAGGGGATAGCTACCGGCAAAAACACCCGCCGCGAGTCCCCGGGCAATGGCCTGGGGATGGCTCCGCAGACGGATAAAGCGAATGTAGACATATCTGGCTAGGCGCTGCCATTTAGACCGATTGCTGCGCCCCCCAAGCCGGGCTTGGCGGGGGGGGCCGGGGTGTCTGGGGTCAGGATGCCCTTTTTGCTCCGCCACGACTGGATTTCCTTGTGGGTGATGGGTCATAAAGCAGGGAGCTGGCCGATCAGCCGCCCCAATAGTATCTATTATGGCAACAGGGGCAGCGCCAGGGATTCCTAACGGGCTGCCTGAGATAGGGCCGACAGCCGGATCGAGGGGGCGGAGGGTGCCGGGGCAAAAGGAAACCATTATTGCGCAGGGGGAAACCATTGCTGCGATCGCAACCGCGATTGTGCCTCAGCAGGGCAGCGTGGGCATCGTTCGCCTGTCGGGGGCAACAGCTGTCGCCATCGCCCAGCGGCTCTTCAAGAGTCCGGGCCCCTGGGAAAGCCACCGCATTCTCTATGGCTACATCATCCACCCAGATACCCGGCAAGCCATTGACGAAGCGCTGTTGCTGCTGATGCGGTCTCCTCGCTCCTATACCCGCGAAGACGTGGTGGAGTTTCACTGCCACGGTGGCATCATGGCCGTACAGCAGGTGCTGCAACTATGCATTGCCCAGGGGGCCCGGCTGGCGGAGCCGGGGGAATTTACCCTACGGGCTTTTCTTAACGGGCGTTTAGATTTGACCCAGGCCGAAGGGATTGCTGATCTGGTGGGGGCGCGCTCACCCCAGGCGGCCCAGACGGCCCTTGCTGGCATTCAAGGCAAGCTGACAGCGGCCGTTCGCCACTGCCGCAGCCGCTGCTTGGACGTGTTGGCGGAAGTAGAAGCCCGGATTGACTTTGCCGACGATCTGCCGCCCTTGGATGAAGCCAGTATTGGCACTCAGCTAGCGGTGATTTTAGCGGAGGTTAGCCAAATTTTAGGGACGGCCCACCAGGGAGAACTGCTGCGCACCGGTCTTAAGGTGGCCATCATCGGTCAGCCCAATGTGGGCAAATCCAGCTTACTCAATGCCTGGAGCCGCTGCGATCGCGCCATCGTCACCGCCCTCCCCGGCACCACCCGTGATGTGGTCGAATCCCAGCTAGTGGTGGGTGGGATCCCAGTACAGGTCCTAGATACGGCGGGAATCCGCGATGCCACCGACCAGGTGGAAAAAATGGGAATTGAGCGTTCCCAAACCGCAGCCCAAACCGCAGATTTGGTGTTGCTCACCATCGATAGCACCGTGGGTTGGACAGCCGCAGAAGATGCTCTCTACCGCACCATTCAACACCGGCCCCATATCCTTGTGATCAACAAAATAGATTTGGGACCACCGGTAGATGTTCCAGTACCCCATGTGCCGGTCGTGCAGACAGCGGCAGCCCAGGGTAAAGGTATTGACGCCTTAGAACGCGCTATTTTGGCAGTGGTCCAAGCCGATCGGGTCGTAGCTGCCAATACGGACATGGCGATTAATCAGCGTCAGGCCGCCGCCCTAACCCGCGCCCACCGCGCCCTCAAAGAGGTGCAAACCACTATACAAGCCGCCCTACCCCTAGATTTTTGGACCATTGACCTACGGGACGCGATTCGTGCCCTGGGGGAGGTGACAGGAGAAGATATTACCGAATCAATGTTGGATGAAATTTTTAGTCGGTTTTGTATTGGAAAGTAATGGCTAAGGGCCCTTTGATATCTCCAATAGCGGTGCAAACCGCGTTTATCACCTTGGCAAGTGAAGAGCTGCCCGCCCTGGTGGAGTTTTACCAGGGCCTGCTAAACCAGGTGCCCCAATCCTACGCACCGGGGCGCTATGCAGAGTTTGCGCTGCCGGGGCTAACGCTAGCCCTGTTTAAGCCCAGCTCAGGCCACAAACCAGAATTTAGGGGCTCCGCTGGCAGTATGAGTCTTTGTTTGGAGGTGGGGGATCTTGCAGGTGCGATCGCAACCCTCACACAGTTAGGCCACCCGCCACCGGGGGATGTTATCCATGCGAGCCACGGCCAAGAAATCTATGCCTACGACCCCGCCGGTAATCGCCTGATTTTGCATCAAGCTCCCTCCACTAGTCCATCTGACTAATCCGCTTCAACTTTAGCAAATCGGTCATCTTACGTAGCTTTTTAACCGTGCTATCAAAATGAGCGTGATCTTTCACATCAATACCCAAATCAATTTCAGCAATCTGATCGGGAAAGGTGGTCACCGTTGCCCGGTGCACATTAATTTTTAGATCCGACAGGTGACTCAAAATATCCTTGAGCACGCCTACTCGATCAATTACCTCAAGTTTGAGCATAACCGGATAGGTTTGCGGGCGGCCAGTTGTGGCTTCTGTAGAGTTCCAACGCACTGGAATTAGGCGATCCCCAGGAACAGATGCCACATTGGGACAGCCCTGACGGTGAATAGCAATGCCCCGGGCCCCCATGGAAACCGCACCGATAATAGATTCTCCCGGCAGCGGATTGCAGCAGCCCGCAATATGATGCAGCAGTCCCTCCACACCGATAATGGAGCTGCCAGACTGATCGCTGTCAGCGCCTCCCCCCCAGCGAGTACGAACGACAGCACCATCACTGACTTGCTCCGGGAGGGGGTCAGTGACAATGGCCTCTACGGGCTGCAGCTCCTTTGTGGCCTCCTGCAAACGATTGACCACTGAATTCAGCGTAATCTCGCCGTAGCCCAAGGCAGCTAACATATCGTCAACACAGGGATAGTTGCTACGCTGCGCCGCTTCTTGAGCCGGGGCTGATTTCAGCAGTGAATCCAACCCCTTTCGTCCCATCACCTTTTCCAACATGGCATGCCCCCGGGCCATGTTTTCCTCGTGGTGAGACTGCTTATACCAGTGGCGAATTCGACTGCGGGCCCCGGTGGACACGACAAAATTTAACCAGTCTAGGCTTGGGTGGCAGTTTTTATTGGTCAGTATTTCAACAATGTCGCCATTCTCAAGCTGCGTATCCAGGGTGACAATCCGCTCATTGACCTTGGCACCGGCACAGTGGTTACCGACCTCCGTATGGATACGGTAGGCAAAATCCACCGGAGTAGCCCCCTGACTCAGGGCAAATACATCGCCCTTGGGGCTGAACACATAGACCTCCTCATCAAAGAGGTTGTCCTTAACATCGCTGAGATACTCCTGGGCATCTTTCAGCTCACTTTGCCATTCCAACAGCTGGCGCAGCCAGGTAAACTTTTCGTCTTCAGCGCTAACCTTAGTGTTGCTATTGCCAGTTTCTTTATATTTCCAGTGGGCCGCAATCCCATATTCAGCAACGCGATGCATATCCATGGTGCGGATCTGCACTTCAATGGGACGTCCCTGTTTGCCGATAACAGCCGTATGCAGCGACTGATAGCGGTTTGCCTTAGGTAAGCCAATATAGTCCTTAAACCGTCCGGGAATCGGTTTAAACCGGTCGTGGACCACAGCTAGAGCACGATAACATTCCACCTTGGTGCCCACGATGATGCGCACAGCGGCCACATCGTGGATCTGGTAAAAATCTTTCCGCTGGCGCTGCATCTTGCGATAGATGCTGTAGAGATGTTTGGGGCGACTGTTGATCTCGATACAGCTGATACCCTCATCGGTCAGATGGGTTTTTAAGAGCTCACCAACCTGCTTCAGCCTCTCCTCACGGTCCGTGCGTTTCTCAGAAATAAAGCTTTTGACTTCTTGATAAGCGGCGCTTTCTAGATATTTAAAGGAAAGATCCTCCAGCTCCCACTTAATCCGACCGATCCCCAGACGGTTGGCCAGTGGCGCAAAGATCTCAATGGTTTCACGGGCCTTTTGCACCTGTTTTTCAGGCGGCATATGCTGCAGCGTACGCATATTGTGGAGGCGATCCGCCAGTTTGACAACGATGACGCGAATATCTTGGGCCATTGCCAAAAACATGCGGCGAAAGTTCTCGGCCTGGCGCTCTGTCTTACTGTTAAATTGAAATTTGGAAAGCTTGGTAACCCCCTCTACCATTTGACGAACTTCAGCTCCAAAATGGGCCTCAATTTCATCCGCTGTGACATCGGTATCTTCAACAACGTCGTGTAAAAAACCCGCTGCGATCATGGCGCTGTCTCCCCCTAAACTGCGCAAAATATTGGCTACCGCCACCGGATGAGCAATATAGGGTTCGCCAGACGCGCGCATCTGCCCCTTGTGGAGCTGATAGGCAAACTCAAACGCTTGACAAACCAATTGATTACTGTCTTTCGGTAATTTAATCGGAGCTGTGTCATCACCGCAGTCTTCCATTGGATGACTGTGTTCTAGGATGCAGGACCTTAGCCAGGTGGGTAAGGTACAGTCATTGGGTAAAACAGGCTCTGCTAGAGTCATGGTAGGTGCGAGGGGAAGGATAAAATTTTGGAAGGCCAAACAGCGCTCTGAGGCAGTTTTGAGCGTGTAAGCACCGATATTTTGCTCTATCGATAGATTATAAAAAGCACAGAGTTTTGGTATCCGACGTCTGTCAAGATCCGAGTTATCCGTCCCTGATAAGGAACTGTTTTTCTGCAAAGGTCCGCTGGCTCCCCAAGGCATATTTTGCCCGAGTCGCTTAATCCTTTATTCGTAGAATAGATTAAGAGTATAAATTCTTACAATCCTGTGGCCTGGTAATAAGTCTGCCAATGGTTGGGCGCTCTAGGTTCTGGCTGGCTGATTTAGTTCTTAAATGAGATAGATGAGGATTTTGAAATTCAGGTCGAGCCGCCCACCTTGCCAGCGACGTCTTCTTCTAGGGTAGATGGCTGAAGGCAAAACAATAGGTGAGCCTGTGTAAAACCTGTAAATATTAAAAAGCTAGTTTTGGTTAAGTTTACTAAAAACTTACATTATTATTAAATTATGACATTTACTAGTGTAGCTGCTGCTCTTCGCCAATATGCAGAGCAGTTGACCCAGCTACAGGCGGTGGTGGGTCAACCAGGGATGGCCACTCAGGCCCATGGGGTGCAGCAATTTTTTAGTCAGAACCTGTGGGGCATCATAACCCAGCTACAGCTTCCCCAGGGGTCGTCTCAGTGGCATGCCGCAGTCACTGAAATTCATCGCCACATGCGACTGCTAGCGGTGGAGGTCAGCTTTGCCCAATCGGCTCAACAAAGCCATATCAGCCAGCAGCGTTTGGGGCAAATTGAGCAGCGTTTGGAGCAGCTGCAGGGATTTACCCAGGTTTTGCTAGGTCTCTTGCCCAATGAACTACCAAGGTAGCTGACGGCGGTTTAGAATACATGACCAAACAGTGTACGTGCACTTTATCCATTGAGGGCAATGTTCTGTCCGAAACATTCGCAGGAGTCGCTGCTGGCCGGGCAGCTGGTAGACGGATTAAATGCCCATCGATGCCCCACTTGCCATGGCGCTTGGATAGCATCTGAAGATTATCAGCCATGGCAGGCAGCCCACGCCGATCCATCGTTGAGCGTTGAGCGTCTGGCGGTGCCGATTAACCATGCGGTGGCCTATCAGCCGTCTCGCTACGACAGCAGGGCTGGGCTTTGTCCAAGCTGCGGTTTTTACTTGGTGCGGGGGCGGATCAACCTGCAGACTGGCTCCTTTTTTGTAGAGCGCTGTCCGGGCTGCAAAGGAATTTGGTGTGACGACGGCGAGTGGACAGTTTTAGAAGAGCTAGGACTGTTTGCCTATCTGCCGGTCCTGTTTACAGATGAATGGCAGGGCTATGTTCGCAGGATGGAAGCTGAATTTCGTGAGCGCAGGGCAACATCAGAAAAGCTAGGGGCGGACATTGCCGGAAAACTGTTTGAGCTAGCGGCGCTGCTGGAGGAGCATCCCAACGGAGATTTTGGGGTGGCGTATCTGATGCGGCGATTTGAAAAATGATGGAGCCGATAACCCACCCCCTACTGGAGCTGGATGATTTTTGTGTGGCCTATCCACAGCAGACAGACTGGGCGGTGGAAACGGTATCTCTAGCGCTGCAGCCTGGGGAAATGCTGGGGCTGGTGGGCGAGTCGGGCTGTGGGAAATCTACCCTGGGACGGGCGGCACTGAAGCTGTTACCGAAGGGTAGCCGCACCCAAGGGCGGTCCCTGTTTGAAGGGCGCAATGTGTTTGAATTTTCGGCTCAGGAAATTCGACGCTTTCGAGGCGAAGCGGTATCGCTGGTGTTTCAAGATCCAATGACGCGGCTAAATCCGCTGATGACCATTGGCGATCACTGTGTGGAAACCCTGCGCGCCCATCGGTCTGATTTATCTAGGCAGGCGGCCAAGGAGATGGCGATCGCAACTCTGCAATCCGTCAGCATCCCCCCTAGCCGGTGGGAACAGTATCCCCATGAGTTTAGCGGGGGCATGCGGCAACGGGTGGCCATTGCCCTGGCGCTGCTGCTCAATCCCAAGCTGATTGTGGCGGACGAGCCCACCACTAGCCTCGATGTCACCGTTTCAGCCCAAATTTTGGCGCTGCTGACTCAGCTCTGCCGACAGCGGGATTTGGCACTGATTTTGATTTCCCACGACCTGGCCCTGGTGGGGGAATATTGCGATCGCATCGCCGTCATGTACCAAGGCAAGCTGGTGGAGATGGGAGCCACCCAACAGGTGCTGTATCATCCCCAGGCAGACTATACAAAATCCCTGTTGCAGGCAGCCCACCAGCTCCAAAACTATGAAACCGGGGCCGAGTCGGAGCCGACGGCCGCGCCCCTGCTGCGGGTGCAGGATCTAGTGAAGCATTACACCATCGAACCAAACCTGCTCACCAGGCTATTTAACCGGACACCGCCGGAAACGATCAGGGCCGTAGACGGCATTTCAGTCGATTTACACCCAGGCGAAATTCTAGGTCTAGTGGGGGAGTCGGGCTGTGGCAAGAGCACCTTTTCTAGGACATTGATGCAGATTATCCCCCCCACCTCAGGCCGGGTGGACTTTAGGGGGCAAAATTTGGTGGGCATGTCCCGTCCGCAGCTGCAGGCCCAGCGGCGAGAGTTTCAAATGATTTTCCAGGACCCCCACGCCTGTCTCAATCCCATGATGACCGTGGGGCGAGGCATTGCCGATCCGTTGATTATTCACAGGTTAGCCGATGCGGCGGCGGCTAAACAGCAGGTCCATGCCATGTTAAAGCGGGTGGGGCTGACGCCCACCGAGGACTACTACCATCGCTACCCCAGGGATCTATCCGGCGGTCAGCAGCAGCGAGTTGCCATTGCCCGAGCCCTGATCACCAGCCCCAAACTGGTCATCTGCGATGAACCGGTGAGCATGCTAGATGCCAGCATCCAGGCCCAGGTGCTAGAGCTGATGCTGGAGCTCAAGGATGAGCTGAATTTAACCTATCTATTCATTACCCACGATCTGTGGGTGGCTCGGTATCTTTGCGATCGCATTGCCGTCATGAGCGAGGGCAAAATTGTCGAGCTAGCGCCAACGGATCGGCTGTTTAGCGCTCCCCAGCATCCCTACACCAAAACCTTACTCTCAGCGGCCCCCCTCTTAGCCAAAGTCCCCTAAGGGCTCCCCATGGTTGGGACAAACTGTGTTTCCAACAGCCAGGGGGTCGCCAGCGTCTTTAAACCTGCTCTTTTACAGCAACCGTCCTGATGCATTAGGACGGTTGCGTGTCACATTGGCGTTGTAGCTTAACGCTGGCAGAGGATACAAATTGTCCTGATCAATGTGACCAACGCCATAGCAAGAAAGTCGGATCAAAAAGCGTCGCCTTTGGCATAAAGGCGACGCTTTTTGATCCCTATGGCAACATCGCTGTAACCGGGTCGTTATTCAACAATCACCTTACCCACCATGCCAGCACCTCGGTGGGGCGCACAAAAGTAGCTGTACTCACCGGGCTCACTAAATGTAGATGAATAGGACTCACCGGGGGCAAAGGTGAGCTGAGTCTGGGACAGCTTATCAGCTATTTCCTTACCACCAGGCACCTGAGCCGCGTCAAAAATGACGTTGTGGGGAGCCATTTTGTTGTTGACCCAGGTGACAGTATCGCCAGCTTGGATAGTGATAGTAGCAGGCTCAAACTGGAGCAGACCAGCATCAGACCCCATTTTGACTTCATAATCGGCTGCATAGGCGGGAGCCATACTAAAGCAGGTGCCAGCAAAGACTAGAGCGGTCAGAGTCAGCAGCGCGCCTAGGGCTCGAAAAGCTCGACTGAAAAAGGACATAGTAAATTTCTCAAGGTTGAATTTAGAGGCAGCTAAGATCGCTTAACTGCGTATGCTCTGTTATTTTAGAATGCCTTCTGTCTCCGTAGGTGGATAACCAAAAATAAAGCATTACTTAAGCTGCCTGGTTTTTATGGAACCGATATTCGTCAGGTCCAAACAATCGGCCTAGACCGCCCTCACCAACCTAACGGTTCAGGTGCAACCACCCCACGGGCAAAGGCTACAGAGATTAAAGCCGCACCGCTACCGGCTGAAACAAAATCCCGGAAACTCAACGGTGTCTGGCTTTACAGTTATTCATGTTTGACCCAATGTCGTTTGACTTGGCAAAAGAAAGCTATGGACAATTCCCATTGACCAAAAAAATTTGGCTAAATCAAGTCAGATTGGTTGAAACCCAAACTGTGATTATTTTTTGAGAGGAGTACCCGATGAGGTCCATTTTGGCTACTGTGGCGGCATTTGTAGTAGGTGCTGTTTTTTTCTTTGCGTCCCCGGCGATGGCTGCTGATGCTGGCGCTGGCGCCCAAGTGTTTTCGGCGAACTGTGCAGCCTGTCACATCGGTGGCGGTAATGTCATTAACGCTGCTAAGACCCTGAAGCAGGATGCTTTAGTTGCAAATGGTAAGGATACAACCGAGGCAATTGCCTATCAGGTGACCAATGGTAACGGTGCTATGCCAGCATTTGGTGGTCGTCTAACCCCCGAGCAGATTGACAACGTTGCCGCCTATGTCCTGGCTCAGGCCGAAAAAGGCTGGTAGAGACGCGGGATCCACCTAGACCAACCTGAGTCGGGGGATCAAGGCGTTTATTCAAGCCGCAATTCAAGTCTAAATTTATCCATTAAGCCTGTTTTCAGGGGTATTCCCCCTCTGGAAGCAGGTTTTTGTATTAGGTAATGTAGTTTTAAAGCCTAAAAAGATTCTCAAGAAACCCTTACAGGAGATCGCATCTATGTAAAAAATGATACTTAATCAATGGGATACCGATCGTGGATAATACGAGACCGGTGCCGGACACTTTTTGAGGCGATAGGATGCTGATTAGCTCTGTTGACGTGATTGATTTTGTTGCGATCGCACGCAGCAAATCCCAGTGGGTTCCTTGGTAAGGTCAGGGCGACCGACGGCAGTGGCCAAACGCTCGGCGGCGGTCGTCTTAGCCCTGGGCATGGGGGGATGCCAGGTGGCGCAGCTGCCCCCGGCAGCGGGCGGACAGCAGACATCTAGCCCTCGCTCGGTCATTGTGCAGCTATTTGAGTGGCGCTGGTCAGATATTGCCCAGGAATGTGAGGCCTGGCTAGGTCCCCGTGGATATGGCGCGGTGCAGATTTCCCCCCCCCAGGAACGTTGGGAAATTAAGCAAGAGGCAATCAACTTTTCCGAACAACACTATCAACCGGTGGGTTACACTCGCTTGAGTCGCAGTGGCAGTCGGGCCGAGCTGGTCGATATGATAAGCCGCTGCCAGCGGGCGGGCGTCAGGGTCTATGCCGATATGGTCGTCAACCCCACAGCAGCGACCTGTGACCTTGAACCCTGTGGCTATGATGGGTCGGAAACGGCCGGTCACTCGGCATTAGGGACCGACAGTAAAGAGGTCCAGGCTGAGATTGCGGGAGCCATGAATGAGCTGTTAGCGCTGGGTGTGGCCGGATTTCGCATCGATTCAGCCAGCCAGATGTCCCCCCAACACCTCGCTAGCATCCTCAGCCGTTTGCACCCCCTCAATCCCCAGTTTTATCCCAACGGCGGTTATCCATTTGTCTATCAAGAAGTAGATAGCACAGCAGAAGCAGACGCTTATTTTGGTAATGGGGCTGTGACTGAGTTTCGATACGGTCGTAACCTGGGCGAGCAGGTACGCTACGGTCAGCTCAAAAATCTGATGCTGTTTGGTGAAGCCTGGGGGTTGATCCCCAGCCACAAGGCCGTAATATTCACGGATAATCCCGATACCCAGCGCAGTCGCGATCGCAACATTGTTAGTTTTTACGCACCCAGGGACGAGGGTAACAGCTACCGACTGGCAAACGTGTTTATGCTGGCCTGGCCCTATGGCATCCCCAAGGTCATGTCTAGCTACGACTGGTCAAGGACACCGGGTGCTGGCCCCCCGGTCGATGACCAGGGGCAAACCCTGTCTGTCGGCTGTGGTGAAGCCTGGGTCTGTGAACATCGCTGGCCTGACATTGCCAGCATGGTGGAGTTCCACAATGTCACCCAGGGAGCGCCCACCGTAGACCACTGGTGGGACAATGGTAATAATCAAATTGCCTTTGCTCGCGGCGATCGCGGTTTTGTGGCCATTAACAATGAGGAAACAGCCCTCAGTGAGACCCTCATGACCGGTCTACCAGCAGGAATTTACTGCAACGTTTTAGCCCTACCCGAGACCGGGGACGCCAGTAATGGAACCTTAGACACCTGTGAGTATGAAACCGTTGAGGTCGACTCGGTCGGCAATGCCAGTATTGAAGTCTCCCCCCATCAGGCACTGGCTTTACATGTGGGCGCCAGGCGTTAACGAGCGTTGAAAACCCGACAGCTGGGGTACGGTTTTCAATCGGGTTTTTCTCAAGCTGCGTTGATAGGCTAAGGCTAAAGATATATGTGAAAGGAACTTAGCCATGCCGGTAAATAAAGATCCACGACCACCGCGCTCTCGACAAATTAGCAACCTCCTCTTCTTAGCTGGGGCCGTACTGCTAACCCTTAATATTTTTCTGCCCACACAGCGGGTGCCGCGTACACCCTACAGCATGTTTATCCATCAGGTGCAGGAGCAGGAGGTGGTCAAGGCATCGGTGGGGCAAAACGAAATTCGCTACCAGGTCAAAGATGAGCTGGGAGACCCCGGCTCGGTGTACTCCACAACGCCGATTTTTGACCTCAAGCTGCCGGATCTCTTGGAAGCCAACGGCGTAGAATTTGGCGCGCCCCCCCCACCCCAAAACCAGTGGATTGGGAGTCTACTGAGCTGGGTGATTCCGCCCCTGATCTTTATTGCGGTGTGGCGGTTTTTCCTGGCCCGGGGCGGCGGTCCCCAGGGAGCCCTTTCCATTGGTAAAAGCAAGGCCAAAGTCTATGTAGAAGACGAAGCCAACAAGATTACCTTTGAAGATGTAGCGGGTGTCGAAGAAGCAAAAACCGAACTGGTAGAAATCGTTGATTTCTTAAAAACTCCCAAGCGATTTACCGAAATCGGGGCCAAAATCCCCAAGGGGGTATTGCTAATTGGCCCCCCAGGAACCGGGAAAACCCTCCTGGCCAAGGCCGTTGCCGGGGAAGCCGGGGTTCCTTTCTTTAGCATCTCTGGTTCTGAATTTATTGAGATGTTTGTGGGTGTGGGTTCTTCACGGGTACGGGACCTGTTTGAGCAGGCCCAAAAACAGGCCCCGTGCATTGTCTTTATTGATGAGCTAGATGCCATTGGTAAATCCCGCGCCTCGGGTGGTTTCTATGGCGGCAACGATGAACGGGAGCAAACCCTAAACCAGCTGCTCACCGAGATGGACGGATTTAGCGCCGGGGAAAAAACCATCATTGTACTGGCCGCGACTAACCGACCAGAAACCCTAGACCAGGCCCTGCTGCGCCCCGGTCGATTTGACCGTCAGGTATTGGTGGACCGTCCTGACTTGAAAGGGCGGGAAGCCATTCTTAAAATCCATGCCCAGGAGGTCAAGCTGGGGGACAATGTGGACCTCAATGCTATTGCCACCCGCACCCCTGGATTTGCCGGGGCCGATCTGGCCAACTTGGTCAACGAAGCCGCCCTGTTGGCGGCCCGTAACAACCGTCAGGCCGTTCTCCAGGAAGACTTTGCCGAAGCGATTGAGCGGGTAGTCGCCGGTCTAGAGAAAAAGAGCCGCGTACTCAGTGACAAGGAAAAGGAGATCGTCGCCTATCACGAAGTCGGCCACGCCATGGTGGGTGCCCTGATGGAAGGCAATGGCCAGGTGGAGAAAATCTCCATTATTCCGCGCGGCATGGCAGCACTAGGCTATACCCTGCAGCTACCCACAGAGGATCGATTTCTCCGCAGCAATGAAGAGCTTAAGGGTCAGATTGCCACGCTTTTAGGTGGTCGCTCCGCTGAGGAGGTGGTGTTTGGTTCGATTACAACCGGAGCCGCCAATGATTTGCAGCGGGCAACGGAGGTGGCGGAGCAAATGGTCACCACCTACGGCATGAGCGAGGTGCTGGGACCATTAGCCTACGATAAGGGCCAACAAACCTCATTTTTAGACAATGGTATGCCCAATGCCCGGCGTAACATGAGCGAAGAGACCGCCCGAGCCATTGACTCTGAAGTCAAGGAGCTGGTCGAAACAGCCCATGGGCAAGCCCTGGGAATCCTGCGGAGTAACCGAGAGCTGCTGGAGACTATTTCTCAGCAGCTACTTAAGGAAGAGGTGATCGAAGGCACCGTATTGCGAGAGATGCTGGCCCAGGTGCAACCCTTGGAGGCCGTAGCGTAGGCTGAGATCGCAACCCGACAAAATCAAACGGTTTGAAACCGGAATATTTGGCCCTGGGTAAATGCCCGGGGCTTTTTATCTCGGTACCATATTAGGCTTAAAGGGCAGCAAAGTCTCCATGGGAACATGATGATCTTTGGCAGACCGCCTGCAGTCATCACATGGGCCATCACATTATTAAAACAAGCCCACATTTTTTTAAGTGAGGATGCTAGCCTCTTAAAGTGAAAGAACTGCTAGCTTAGGCTCAATCATTAGCTTTAACTGTTCAGATCGCTGAATCTAGTGCAAGGAGTGCCCTCGTTGACCAGAGTGCGTCGCAAAAATCGTCGTTTGACCCTGGCCTCTGTGTTGCTGCTAGCGGCAGGACTCTGGCTGGGGCAATGGTATGTACGTGGCCGTCTGTCGTCGCCAACGGTGGCACTGGTGCTGGGCGGAGACGCCAATCGCGAAGAGTTTGCGGCCCAGTTTGCGATCGCACATCCCGATCTCGATGTGTGGATATCGTCGGGTGCCAATCCTGAATATGCTACCTGGGTGTTTCAAGAATCCCAGGTTCCCCTAGAGCGCCTGTACCTGGACTACCGAGCGGTGGATACGGTCACAAATTTTACAACGCTGGTGGATGATTTTGAGCGGCTGGGGATCAAAAGCGTTTATTTGATTACGTCGGACTACCACATGCGGCGAGCCAGCACCATTGCGGCCATCGTTTTGGGCAGTCGAGGGATTCACTATAAGCCGTTACCCGTCGTTTCTGAACGTCCGCCTGAGCCATTGCTGCGTAGCGTGCGGGACGGGGGACGCTCAATTTTGTGGGTCTTTACGGGTAAAACGGGCTCTGAGCTGGCTCAGCTTTCCTCTAAGCTACCCATTCGCCCCTAGCCATGGGGTCTACGGTCGTTATTTTGATGTTTTTTAAGGCTGGCTGATGACATCTGCACTACAAGATTCCCGTTACACCGAAGCCCAAATTAAGGCCTGGCTGCGGGGTCTTTTGACCATCGCCTGGGCCGACGGCGAGTTCGACGCCCAAGAGCAAGAAATGATCCACACCATGATGGATAAAGACTTTGCCCCTGGGGTCAATTTTGAGACCTTTGATCCGATTGCGCCAACAGAGCTAGCCGAGGTCTTGAAACCAAATCCAGTGGCGGCGGAAAACTTTCTGCGGATGGCGGTGATGGTTGCGATCGCAGATGGACTTTACTCCGCCGCTGAGGACAAAATTCTCATGGAATTTTGTCAGGTCTTACATCTCGATACGGCGGTTCTACAGTCCCTCCAATCCACCCTTTACAATCTGCGGCCAGTCACCGAAGAGGTCTCCCCCGGTACAACCACCCTCGAAACCGCCGCCGCCAGCCCCCTGACGCCCCCAGCCCCCGACGGTGACGGCCCAGATCCCCTCAAGCCCATGCGTGAGTGGCTGGACCAGCTCCGCGTGGACGATCCTCGCCTGGCTCGCTTTGTGTGCAAAATGATTCCATCCCAATGCCCCTTTGAGCGAGATGTAAAACTGTTTGGCAAAAAAGTAATCCATATTCCTCCCATGTGTAAGCTCAATCCCCTATACGAGCAGCTGGTAGGGCTAAGGTTTCGGGCACTGTCGCACCTGGCAGATGATTTGGGTGAGGATGTGACGCCTTACCTGTGATGCCTTACCTATAAGGGCGTATGGAACAGCTAAAGACCGACGTCCTCGTCGTTGGCGGCGGGACCGGAGGAACGGCAGCGGCCATTCAGGCGGCACGGATGGGGGCCAAAGTAATCCTAGTCAGCCAGTGGCCCTGGCTGGGGGGCATGTTGAGCGCGGCTGGTGTGAGCGCCCCCGATGGCAATGAACTGGCAGCCTTTCAAACCGGGCTGTGGGGCGCTTTTTTGCGGGAGTTGGCGCGACGGCAGCCGGGGGGATTGCACCACGGCTGGGTCAGTTTTTTCACCTATGAGCCCGCCGTGGGGGCAGCGATTTTTGCTGACTGGGTGGCGGCCCTACCCAACCTAACCTGGCGTTGGGGGCATCGCCCCCGGGCCGTACTGCGCTCAGGTGAGCAGATAACCGGCGTGGAGTTTGACCAGTTTTCAGTAACAGCCCAAATTACGGTTGACGGCACCGAGCTAGGAGATATCTTAGCGCTGGGGGATATCCCCTATCGCTGGGGTTGGGAAGTCCAAGCCCAGTGGCAAGAGCCCAGCGCGCCTCGATCTTTGAGCGACCCCAGCGAGCCGCTGCTGCCAATTATGGAAAAGTACCCGGTGCAGTCACCCACCTGGGTAGTGGTAATGCAAGACTATGGCGAGGGCAATACTGCCCCCCCAATTCCAGCATCAGGGGCCCAGGCTTCCTTTGCCGGTGCTTGGGAGGGCTATGGCCCGGAGCGGTTTTTAAACTATGGGCGACTGCCAGGCGATCGCTTTATGATCAACTGGCCCCAGCAGGGCAATGACTATGGGGTGGCCTTGGACCGTCTGGTGGCATCAGAGTCGGCCCGCTATGACTATTGGCAAGAGGCCAAGGACCACAGCCAGCAGTTTGTTCGCAAAATTCAAGCTGAGCTGGGAGCTCGTTACGGTCTGGCGCCGGGGACATTTCCTAAAGTAGACAATACTCCCGGTGGCGGTGCGTTTGCACTCTACCCCTACTACCGGGAAAGTCGACGGCTCATAGGGATAACAACGGTGAGCGAGCGGGATATTTTACCGGTGTCGGGGGGGCGCGTAGCACCGCTGCCGGTTAATGGGGAAGGGGTGGTAGATGCGATCGCATTTGGTAACTACCCAAACGATCACCATTACCCAGGATTTGACATGCCCCTTGCCCCCAAAGCCGTCCGCTGGGGTGGCCGTTGGACCGGAACCCCCTTCACCATTCCCTACAGGGCGCTGGTACCCGCCAATATTAATGGCCTGTTGGCCTGTGACAAAAATATCTCCGTAACCCACGTTGCCAATGGCGCCACTCGGCTGCAGCCGGTTGTCCTAGGTATCGGGCAAGCGGCTGGGGCAGCGGCAGCCCTATGTGTCAGACAGGGGAACCAGCCGCGCGACCTATCGCCACAGCAACTCCAGCAGGCATTACTAAAAGACGCCTACGCTCCGGCCATGGTAGTGCCCTGCTTTGACCTACTGCCCAGCGATCCGCGCTGGGTGCAACAGCAACAGCTTTATCTGAACCACCCCGACAAGTATGCCACCAGCGGCTTGGTATACCCCCCAGGTAACGTCCCCCCAGCCCTATCGCCTAACGATACCAAAACCTTCTGCGGTCAGTATCAGCGACTCCAAAATGAAGCACATCAGCTCACTGGTGAGACCGCTATTCAGCTAGTTGCCGTATCCCCCCAGGCCGTACATCAGCTGATGCGTATCACCGACGGCACCAAAATTCAGGTTACTGGCACCCATAATAAGGGTGGAAACTGGATCCTGGTAAAAAATTTATCCATAGCCGATCAAGTATAGCATTCAGCACAAAAAATCAGTGATGCTACTTACACATTTTCTAGATGGATTTTCCTGAACGATTTGCAAATTCCATGTAATCAGAAAGTAGCAATACTACTCATTTCTGACCCATGGGAATTTCTCTATCGGCAATATCAGTTGCTGCTTCCATCAGTGTTTTCAATTTGCTAGGATTGACTGTGGCTTCTTCTAGCTGGCAGCTAGTCGACCGGGGCAGCGGGCGTATCACCATCGAACAGGCCGACCGGGGCAGCGGACGCATCACCATCGAACAGGCCTATCGAGGTAGTGGCCGCGTCTCCAGCGAGCAGGCCGACCGGGGTAGCGGGCGAAACAACAACGACCGAACCTACCGGGGCAGCGGTCGTTTCGTTGCTTAAGATCGATGCTGACCGATGCCCAGAGATCATATCAGCTGCGGGTGTGTTATCCCCCAACAGCACTACTTCAACGGTACTATTACGACAGTCAAAGGGTGTCGCCTAAGACTATAGATATCAATCCAAAGGTAACTAATCCAAAAACTTTTACCCTAATCGTTACAAACTAAGGTCACAAATAAATATCACCGACATCTTTCACCCTGACCGAACTCATCAATTATTCTCTATTTGTATGGCAAATCAAAAATAATTGGTGCTTCTTGAGGTAGCCTAGTCCCACTAGCAATCTATTATCTACGCTTTCAGCGTGTATCTATTCCTAAGCGTCCATGACAGATGTTCAATTACCGATGAGTGCCGACTCAGATCTGATTAAGCGCCTAGAACCTAGCGCAATTGATCAGATAATGATGTACCTCGCGTTTAGTGCAATGCGTACTGGCGGGCATCGCCATGGTGCATTTTTAGATGCAGCTGCAACAGCTGCCAAATGTGCCATCTACACAACCTATATGGAGCAGGGGCAAAACCTGCGTATGACGGGGCATTTGCACCACATCGAGCCCAAACGCGTCAAGGCCATTGTAGAAGAGGTGCGGCAGGCATTGAGCGAGGGCAAGCTGCTAAAAATGCTGGGGGCCCAAGAACCTCGCTACCTGATTCAGTTTCCATACGTGTGGCTGGAGCAATATGCCTGGGCCCCCGGACGATCCAGGCTGATGGGCACAAATCTCACCTCGGACGAGAAGGCTCAAATTGAGCAAAAGCTGCCGTCTAATCTGCCCGATGCCCAGCTGATTACATCGTTTCAGTTTGCTGAACTGATCGAGTTTCTCCATGCGCGCTCCCAAGAATCTGTGCCCAGCGGTCGACAGCTACCCCTCAGTGAGGCATTGGCAGAGCACATTCGACGACGGTTAATTTATTCGGGTACGGTGGCTCGCATTGACTCCCCGTGGGGGATGCCCTTTTATGCCCTCGCAAGAGCATCCTATGTACCAACCGATGATGCGGAGAGAACGTATACCATGATCGAGGATACGGCTCGCTATTTTCGGCTTATGCACGAATGGGTAGCTCGAAAAGACGGTACTATGCGGGTCCTTGAGTCCCTCGACATCCCGGCCGAGAATCGTCAGCAGGCCCTCGATGAGCTGGATTTGCTACTGCGTCAGTGGGCTGATAAGTACCATCAGTCTGGCGGTGAACCCATGGTGTTGCAAATGGCCGTGGGCGACAGTGACATAGATGCCACCTAGCCTAGACCATCGGTCAAATTGGCACCTCAAACAAGTTGGTACATCGAAACCTGCACCCCGTCTCTAAAGCGTATTCCATGCCTGGGTCAAGATGTCCCTAAGGAGATGTCGGCTTTTGGAGTCTAACAGAGCATCATCAATCATAAGTTCGGTGATGACATCATCGAGGGTTTGCCCCTGGGAGCGGGCCGACTCTATGACATTCACAATTGCCGTCGCTATGTGTGCTTCACTGACGGCCTTGTCTGATGGGGAGCTTTCTAAAACAGTCTTTAAAGATACCGGTCTCATATACTTGGTATGGGTAAGATGCATCGCCGCCTGATGGGCTAAGACAAACTCACAGGATGGTTAAGGTCATAGCTGAGGGTAAACCGAGCAACACCCACAGCCTGGAAACCCTAGGCGACTAAATCCAATCAAAGCAAAGACCTTGAGCGTCACCCTGGGAAGCCTGCAATTTTAGGTATGGACGTAGCTTACCAACAACTATTCAGACCCATATTGGTCTGAAGTTAACAAAGTCTAACTTAAAGTTGCCTAGGAAAAAGATTTTATTTTGAGGAATTATCTATAAAGTTTCTCTTTGCTAGAGAGAAATTAAAGTCTAGAAAAATGGTGGATCGCTCCACACTACTCTTTAGACTGCTTTTTAAGCCGGGGGAAACTGGGCAGGTCAACAGCGGCTAAGGACCCAATTCGTTTTTGAGGCTTTAGGGGATTTACCAACGGAGAGGGGCTGGTCTGTACAGACATGGCAGGTAGGTAGGTGTCCGCCGTTGTCAATCCCCCCGCTGCTTGAACTCGGGCAAGAATTTCCTCTGCCTGTGGGGAAATTTGTAGAGGAGTGGTTTCATCCTCCGTGGCTGAGTCCGTCGGTTCAAGTTCGTTGCCCCATGGAGAGGGCTCTGTAAACTGAGCTGGAGGAGTAGGTTTTGCCGTAGGAACGTCCTGATTGTCTGATTTGGGTATTTCTTCTGTTGGGACCATCACCCTTGCTAGATCGTGCCAGAGCTGATCTTCGGCTTCGGTTTCTGAAGTAGGAGTAGACACAGCGGGCGGGCCATTTACACTCGCCTGCACCCCCCGAATCATCGACTTCAGCTGAGGGTCTAGCCTGCTAGGTACAAGGTTGGATTCCCAAGGACGGATCTGCTCGATTTTGGGCATGGTGAGACCCGATGTATCCAAGACGGTGCCAGAACCTTTAGGGGAGGATCCTGCCGACATGCTGAGGCACTTTTCGAGGGCCGCCTTAAACTGTAAGGTGTAGCGCTGCTGTCTCTGTAATCGTGCTCTCAAATCGCGACAGCTGG
The DNA here is from genome assembly GCA_038748225.1 of Cyanobacteria bacterium P01_H01_bin.26. Classification (GTDB taxonomy): domain Bacteria; phylum Cyanobacteriota; class Cyanobacteriia; order Phormidesmidales; family Phormidesmidaceae; genus Leptothoe. The sequence continues at coordinate 43,602 of JBCDJC010000004.1, forward strand.
TGTTGGCCTGGAGCAGGGCCTGGGACTGCTCGGTGTGCTGACGTAGAAGTGATGTGTGCTCGGCTTCCAGCTGGGTGACCCGATCTTGAGATGCACTCAGCTCCGTTTGGAGAGTCTCGTTTAACATCTGGTGGGTCTGTAGTGCCTGGTTGCTTTGCTCTAGCTCAGTAATTAGCTGTGCGGTCTCACGATCCCCCACAGGACCGCCAGAGCGGTCAATTTCAGCCTGAAGAGCTGCTTGCGATCGCTCCAAAGATTCCTCTAGCTGAGATACTTTGGCCAGCAGCACATCGTTGCACTCATTTAAATCTCGAACCAGGTTGAGCAGTTCGGTTTCCCGTGGGTGGGTACCACCGGGTGTGCCATTGATCGAAGAAGTGCTAGAGGAATCCATAGCGTTAGTCCGCAAATGAGAAACAGGCCCTGGGATCTGATCGACAGCGATCGTCCCTGGAAAATTAACGGTCTGCCAACTAGTGTTATCTGATTGTTCAATGGACAAATGTGCCCCATGAGACAAATTGTCCTGGGGGGTATTGTCCTGGTGAGAGTGACTGTTGTCCTGCTTACCGGTGTTAAACATGCTAGGGCACGGCCATAATATAGCGGAGACGAAGGTATCCTACGCCAATCCCATTAAAGTATTAACATAGAAAATCTGATTGATACTGGGTTATTCACGCAAAACACTGACAAATTAGTGCATATACGTAGTGCCTGGCCCTTAAAAAACGTATTAAGAATTAAGATGATTCACATTTCTTGAGGCTTTGGCAGCGGAGCGGTTGTAAGTACTTTTTTAAGTAGCATGCTGTGTAAGAGCGCTCGATCGATGTGCGATCGCACCTGGACATCGCTCAGACCATCGCCGTTGGCATATTGTTCTAACCACTGCTGGGTCATGGTGTGGGCCTCATCCGGTATCGGCGGCAGCGGAGCGTCAGGGGAAAGCCCCCAACCCGGTAAGGACAGTTCCTGCATAATTTGAGTCACCTTGGGGTCATAGCTAATGGCAAAACAGCGACAGCCCTCGGCGGCGGCCATGACCACGGCGTGAAACCGCATGGCAATAGCCAGCTCAATGCCACGAAAAACACCTTTGAGCTGGGCGGGGTTAGCCACTTGAATAATCTCGTGGGGACCGGTTAGATGCTGGGCGATGTGGGTTGCGATCGCGCCATCTTTCACAGGCTGAAACGGCAGCAGCACGATACAGGTCTGGGTGGCCGTCTGCAAATCAGCAATGGCCTTAGTCAAATGTGTCAGACGCTCGGGTGTGAGTTGAGCATGACCCCGCAGCGCAACGGCAATACGCGGGGCGGGTAAATCTGCAAACCCTTTCAAGGGGGCAGACCTCAGGGCCCATACCGGATCTGGAGCCAGCTGACAGCGCAGGCCCCAATCAGTCAACAGCTGGGCCGAGGCCCCATCGCGAACACTGACCGCATCGCAATTTTTCATCGCCCAGCGAGTGACCCAGCGGCTACTGCGCCGCCGTAGAGGACCAATTCCCTGTCCCCAGGCAATTGTACGTAGACCCATCAACTGGGCTAATTTCATCACCCCCCCGTAGTAAAAGGGATTGAGGGCGCTAGTGGCATCTTGCATCAGGCTACCACCGCCCCAGATAAATGCCTGGGAGCGGCGTAGGGCAGACCAAACAGACCCTAGGGATTTACGGGGCACGGCTTCTACACCGTAGCGCTGGGCCGTTTCTTGAGGGTTACCCGAAAGGACGATGGGCGATACGGATTTTGGCAGCAGCTGTAGCAACGTTGCCAGTAGGGCCTCATCGCCACCGTTGCCCATGCCATAGTAACCACACAAAACTACTCGCATGTCTGCCCCACAATCCCGATAAAATTAAAGCCTAACAACCAGGCCCGGTCGGCTGCCTCCCGACTGCCTCCACCGCTTTAGACTACCGCCTCACCCATAGCCAAATCCACTTTTGCTCATTGCCTATGCACGCTCTATCATTACCCACCTGGATGGTTCACGTTTCTAGCGTGATTGAATGGATTGCCGCCATCTATTTTGTCTGGCAGTTTGCCGATATCAGCGGCTGGCCTGCTTGGCGATGGTTATCCTTTGGCATGTTGCCAGCTCTGATTAGCGCCATGTGTGCCTGCACCTGGCATTTTTTCGATAATTCGTCATCCTTGAGCTGGTTAGTCATTTTGCAGGCAGCGATGACGGTTGTTGGCAACTGCACTAGCTGTGCGGCTGCCTGGTACATCTGGAGGCAGGCCCGTGTCTAAAGAAACATTGTTTGCGGTTTCTCTATTTCCCTATCTAGGGTTTCTCTATTTTGTTACCCAGTCTGGTCAGACTCCTCGATTGGCCTTGATTGGGTTCTATGTGCTGCTAGTGTTTGTCGCGGTAACTATTCCCGCTGGCATCTATGCCCAGAGAGCCTATGGGTTGGAGCTGGCCAATGTGGACTGGCTCCACGGCAGCGCTGAGGTTTTTCTGACGCTATCCAATATTTTTGTGGTGTTAGGCTTTAGAAACGCGGTGCAAAAACTAAAGGGTAGCTGAGTTTCTGAACGCCCTTAGGAAAACTGTGGCAAAGGTAATGACCATGTCTGCTGTTGTAACTGCCAAAAATCGGTCGAGCTTAGCAACCTGGCAACGGGCTAGCTGGGACGATTATGTGTGCGATCGCAACCGCTTACCCCCTGACCAATATCGTTTATTTTTTTATCAGGGCTACCTACTAATCACCGAAATGGGCTGGGAAGGGATCAACCATGCAACAATTTGCGATCTTTTCACCATCATTCTAGGGTTCTGGTTCAGTATCCATCCTGAACAGATTGCCAGTTCTCTAGGTCGATGCCTGCTAGAGAAAGAAAGAGAAACGGCGGGGGCTCCAGACCTGGTGCTATATCTAGGAGACGACTATCCCCGCTGGCAGCCTGGACAACCCCGCAGAATTGATTTGAATCAGTGGCGTGCACCTGATTTGGTCGGTGAAATTTCAGACACCACCCTAGCCAGCGATTTAGATGAAAAAAAGCAGCTGTATGCTGCCCTGGGTATTCCTGAATATTGGGTAATTGACGTACGAGGCAGTCGTGTATTCGCATTCTTACTTCAGGCTGATGGCAAATATCAGCTGATTGAAACATCCCAAGCACTAAGGGGGTTGCCCACAGAGCTTTTGGAGCAAACCATTGCCAAGCTAGCAACTGACAGCAACATCACCGCCGCCCAATGGTTTAATCAACAGGTAGCAGCCCAGAAAAACTAGAAAATAGTTTACTAGAGCCGCCTAAGGAGCCTAGCCATCGAGACAGTGATATCTGGAGAAACGCCCAATTGAACAGTGCCGTCATTGAATATTTGCTGCGCCCGATAGTCACCCCGCTCGAGCTTTCTAAATGCAACAATCGTTTTGCTCTTTTAGGTTTACAACCCAGCGCGTCGGGATATTAGCCGCTGTGTAGGCTGAGCGTTTGACTTCTAAGTCCTCGGATATCATTCAGCACAAATCCTCACAGTGTCGGATACTAAAACTGACACTACGTTGCCCTATCCATTGACCACCGAGAATCCTTTTCTAAAGCTGACCTACGAGCCTGCATTAGAAGCTCTAGGAGATGACTACTACGACGTTGTTGCAGCGGCTAGCTTTCCCCAACACAGTCTGCGCTTTCGTAACGATGATTTGTTATCCAGGCTAGGTCTTGAGCCTGATGCCGTCAGCGATTTTGACTTTATTGAGGCCTTTGGACAGTTTTATCAGCGAGCACCGCTTTTAGCCCTGCGCTACCACGGCTATCAGTTTGGTAGTTACAACTCCATGCTGGGGGATGGCCGCGGGTTTCTCTATGGTCAGGTGCGGGGAACCGATGGGGTGCTCTATGACTTTGGGACTAAGGGTTCAGGTACCACACCCTATTCTCGCAGCGGAGATGGGCGACTGACCCTTAAAGGAGGGGTGCGAGAGGTGCTGGCTTCCGAGGCACTCCAGGCCCTCGGAGTAACTACATCCCGCTGTTTTAGTTTGATCGAAACAGGGGAACAACTGTGGCGTGGGGATGAGCCATCGCCGACGCGCTCCTCGGTAATGGTGCGCTTTAGCCAGTCCCACATTCGGTTTGGCACCTTTGAGCGGTTACATCACCTGGGTCGCGCCGACCTGATGCAGCCGCTATTGAATCATGTGATTGAGGTTTACTATGCCCACCTGCTGGCGGTGCAAGACCCCCAGGAACGCTACGCCCAGTTTTACGCGGAACTCGTGCAGCGGGTAGCGCTACTGGCAGCCCAGTGGATGTCGGTGGGATTTTGCCATGCGGTGCTCAACACCGACAACATGTCCATCACCGGGGAAAGCTTTGACTATGGCCCCTATGCCTTTATGGATAAATTTGACCCGCGCTTTACGGCGGCCTATTTTGACTACGGTGGGCGCTACAGCTATGGCAACCAGCCCAGGGTGTGTGAATGGAACCTGTGGATGTTGCAAAAACCGCTCAAGCTAATCATGTCGGCTGATGATTTAGAGGCCGGACTGGCCCCCTATCGGGACCACTACTACAAAGCCTACAAGCAAAGAATGCTAGCCAAACTGGGGTTTGAGGAACTACTTGTGGAACTTGGAGATGAGCTGCTGCGGCTAACGCTAGAGCTGTTGGAAAACACTCAAGTCGGCTACCACGACTTTTTTACAGGGCTGACGGGGCAGTTTTCAGTCACATGGTGTGAGGGACCAGAAAACATTTTACAGAAAATGGCTGACAGTTCCGATGAGGCGGCGTCTGCTCTGTTAGCGGCCTGGCGCCACCACTATCACACCTGTTTAGCTACCCTATCGCCCACAGAGGTAGCTCAGGTGGCTCAATGCCTGCACCAGAGTAACCCAACCACGGTGCTAATGCGACCTGAGATTGAGACTATTTGGGAACCGATCGTGGCTGAGGATAATTGGCAACCGTTTTATCACCTGCTGGCTAAGATTCAACAGCCGTTTGCCCGATAGAGCCTATCAGTGCCCCCTTCGACTGCGCTCAGGGGACACTGGCCAGTCAAAATTCAACCTCATTAAATGGCTTAAATGGCGATTAGCCGTCTGAGACCGCTGAGGCCAATGCCAATGTAGCCAACGGCCAACAAAAGGCTGCTCAGGGAAATACGGATGCTGACCTTGGTTGCTTCAGCGCGCACACGTTGAGCGGCTTCTTCGCGGCGGGAGCCAATTTCGGTTTCCAGCCTTGTACGTAGCTCAGATGCCTGGCCTGTGAGAAATTCATCCAGCGAGTTGGGGTTATCTTCAAACTGACGAATTTGGGCCGCCTGTTCGGCGGTCACTTCACCGCTGGCGATCAGCTGCTCGATCTGCTCTGGGTTGCTGAGTAGGCTGCTGATGCGATCGCGTTGCTGGGTGACCTCGGCATTGAGGCGCTGCTCTAGCTGATTGGTCGCTTCGGTCGCTTCGCTAGACACCTGAGTCAGGGCCTCCTGGCTTTGTAGACGCACGTTGTTCATATGCACTGGCGTCAGGATGGCAAAGAGCAAACCCAGGATACAGGCCAAAAGACAGGTCCAAAAGCGGACATCCAGGAAAAGATTGACACGACCTCGCTTGCCACTGACGTAGCTATCAATCCAGAAGCCAGTAAAAAGCAAAGCAATCCCCACCAGGGGTACAATACCGCGATCCACCAGCTGGGTGGTCGTATTAATTTGCCAGGTACGGTTTAGTAGATCGGGTGGCAAGAGCAGCACCAAAAAATCTACTAGGGCGGCCAGGATAGTAACGCCACCCACTAGCTTGAGGGCCAGAGCAGCAATAGGGGAAGGTGCATTGCCTGCCGATTCTGCGGGGGATGTCATAGGTTAGTCACGAAAGGCTACAGCTATTTAATAGTGCCCGACAGTGTTCCCGTTGGGGCAAGTTTCTAGAAAAAATATGCAGATTTTTTGATATCTGCAGCCGTAACGGAAGATGACGGCCGGCCTAAATGGCCGGTTCTGCCGAACGCAATTGCAAGAGTTTGGGTCCCCGCGAAGTGCCCAGGCGAGTAGCTCCGGCCTCGATCAGGGCAATGGCCTGGTCAGGGGTACGAATACCGCCAGCGGCCTTGATGCCGATCCGGCCACGGGTAATCTCTTTAAGCAAATGAACATCGTCCACCGTAGCACCGCCATGCCAGCCAGTGCTGGTTTTAAGAAATTGGACGCCTGCATCCATACAAATATCAGCCGCCGTGCGTTTTTCAGCGTCATTTAGCAGGGTCATTTCTAAAATCGCCTTGACACATTGACCGGTGATTTCGACAATTTGGGCCAGCTCCCCATGGACTTGCTCCAGCTGTCCCGATTTGATCCAACCGAGATTGATCACCACATCGAGTTCGGTGGCCCCGTTTTCCGTCGCTTCCTGGGCGGCAAACAGCTTACTAGCAGTCGTGTCTGCCCCGGTGGGAAAACCAATCACCGTACAGACCGCAATGCTGCTCTCGTGGAGATTTTCGACGGCGCGTTGAACATGCACCGGATAGACACAGACGCTGGCAAAGCCATGGCGCTGGGCTTCTGTACACCAGTGATCGACCTGCTCAAGGGTGGCCGTTGGCAGCAGCAGCGCATGGTCGATGTAGGGGGCAAGATCGATGTCAGGGGAGGAATTGTTCATGTCAGCGGCTGCAATTATAGGAGCAAGGGGCAGGGGGGCTTTACACGTTTGAAGAATAGATAAACCAAACCGGATAGACAGGACCGAATTGCATAATTTCAGTAAAGTTTAATGAGTACATTTAGTAATGAAGCGGGAATTTTGATGGGAGCAGAATAGCCGTTCCAATGGAGCCGTTGAAGCGGTAAACCTAAATTTATCGGTTTCCTTTTTCCTGATTTCCTTTGCCCTTCACGATCGGCTAGCTGCGGCTAGCTGGGTACTTTAATTCCCACCGTGTCGTCTCCGTCAGTTTTATCTCCGTCATAAGTATTATTCGTTATTTCAGCACATCTCGTTTTTATTCAAAATTTTTATGGCTGAGCTAACTATTTCCGCTATTATCTGCACTCACAATCGCGATCAGTATTTGGGGGCTGCCATCGATAGCCTGCTGGCCCAGACCCTAGATCAGATCGAGGTGATCGTGGTGGACAATGCCTCGACTGACACCACCGCAGAGGTCGTCCAGCAGCGGCTGTCGGATCCTCGGCTGCGCTATGTGTATGAAGCTACCCTGGGTCTATCAACCGCTCGTAACACCGGCGCCCAGGCGGCTAAGGGAGACATCTTGGCCTATCTCGATGATGATGCGGTGGCTAGTCCCCAGTGGCTGGCATCCCTATTGGAGATCTATCAACAGAATCATAGGGTTGCGATCGCAGGTGGTAAAGTGACTCTGCTGTGGCCCCCCGGCGTCAATCGACCGCCCACCTGGCTCTCGGACGATCTCGCCAGCGGTCTGGGTGCCTATGACCTGGGCGATCGGCTGCAATACATCAAAAATCCCAACCTCACCCCGCGCGGGCTCAACTATTCCCTCCGTAAGACCTTTCTAGACTCCGTTGGTGGGTTTGATATCAACCTGGGCCGGGTGGGCAAAAACCTGCTCTCCAATGAAGAGCTGCACATGACCCAGCTCGCCCTCAAGGGCGGCTGGCAGGTGGTGTATGTGCCAACGGCCTTAGCAGCCCACAATGTTTCCCCCGCCAGACTCAAACCGGGCTGGTTTTTGAGCCGTAGCTGGTGGCAGGGCATTAGCGAATGCTACCGTGAGCAGGTATCCGGTCGGGCTGGCGTGGCCCAGCTGCGGTGGGGTGGCGAACGTTTGGTGCGCGGCGTCTATAAAACCCTCAAGTACGTTCATGACCCGGCGCAACGGTTTGAAAACTTTACCTACGCCTACGGTCAGCTGGGCTACCTGGGCAGCGTGCTCCGATACCTGGCAAAACCCTACAAATCGGTCAAGTCATCCGCCTAGGCGCGGCCCAATCCCAGCTTTGCCCCTCCTGATTGCAAAATAGCCACAATCGTCCACCCTAGACACCGTGAAATAGTTCCCTGCCCCACCGCCAATAGTTGGTTTTTACCAAGGTTATCGGCTCCCACCACGGTTATTAACCATCTGCCGTCTATCTAGCCTGCTACTTATCTATGACTGCTGCTACCAAAATTCCGGTTTCTGTGCTGATTCCTGCCAAAAACGAGGAAGCCAATCTGCCTGCTTGTCTGGAGAGCGTTGCCCAAGCAGACGAGGTGTTTGTGGTCGACTCCCACAGTGACGACCGCTCCGTCGAGATTGCCGAATCCTATGGCGCGCAGGTAGTCCAGTTTGACTTTAATGGACGCTGGCCTAAGAAAAAAAATTGGGCCTTAGATAATTTGCCCTTTCGCAACGGTTGGGTGCTCATTGTCGACTGCGACGAGCGCATTACCCCAGAGCTTTGGACCGAGATGGCAGAGGTGATTGCAGCCGATGAGGTGGATGGGTGCTACCTCAACCGACGGGTCTACTTTCTAGGTAAATGGATTCGCCACGGCGGTAAATATCCCGATTGGAACATGCGGTTTTTCCGCCACGCCAAGGGTCGCTACGAAAATCTCAATACCGAAGAGATTCGCAATACCGGTGATAACGAAGTCCATGAGCATGTTGTCATTGAAGGCGGTAAGGTGGGCTATCTCAAAAACGATATGCTCCACATCGACTTTCGTGATTTGTTTCACTGGTTGGCTCGCCACAATCGCTATTCCAATTGGGAAGCACGGGTGTACTACAACCTGCTAACCGGAATGGGAGACGATGGCACCATCGGCGCCAACCTGTTTGGCGATTCGGTCCAGCGCAAGCGATTTCTCAAAAAAATCTGGGTACGGCTGCCGTTTAAACCGCTGCTGCGATTTGTACTGTTTTATTTTATTCGCCTTGGTTTTCTCGACGGCTATCCCGGCTATGTTTACGGACGGCTGCTAAGTCAGTATGAATATCAGATTGGTGTCAAGCTGTATGAGCTGCGATTTGGCGGCAGTCTCAATCTAGCCGACAAGGAAGACACCAAGGAACAGCCCAAAGCCGCTTTGGTAGGTGATGTTTGATGAGTAATGGCTCTAGCGTTAGTAGCAGCCCTGCAGCCACGGCTGGGGTAAGGGCGGCTCCAGGGTCAGACTTTGGTCCCCCGCCCCTTGTGGATCTGAGCCAATATTACCAGCCGGGGTTCGACGTCGGTCGGCCCAAGTGGTACGTCATGGTGTGGTGGCTGGTGCAGGCTGTGGTCTTTCCCCTCACCCTCCACACCGCCCACGGCCCGCGCTGCGCTTTGCTACGGCTTTTTGGGGCCAAGATTGGCAAAAATGTGGTGATTCGCCCATCGGCCCGGTTTACCTATCCTTGGAAAGTGGAAATTGGCGACTATAGCTGGGTGGGGGAGGACGTTACCTTTTATAGCCTGGCTCCGATCCGTTTGGGACAGCACTGTGTGGTCTCCCAAAAGACCTACCTGTGTACCGGTAGCCATGATTTTAGCGACCCCCGGTTTGCCCTAGTCACCGCCCCGATTGTGATTGAAAATGGTGCCTGGGTCGCCACGGACTGTTTTGTGGCACCGGGGGTCCGGATTGGGGCCAATGCCCTGATTGGAGCCCGCAGCAGCGTATTTAAGAACATGCCTGCCCAGCATATTTGCATGGGTTCCCCCTGTCGTCCCCAAAAACCGAGACAGATTGCCCCAAAGTTGGAACCCAGTTCTGGCACGAACGTCAAAAAAAGATGAGCTTCAAACGCCGAAAAGTATCTTTATTTTTTGACCCTAGGGGTTGACTAATTATTTTTGAAATTATCGCTGAACAGCTCTGGCCAGGGGTGAAGAATAGCTTGATGTCAGGCCGTTAACGCCAGGGATACATCAGATTAATATTGGGAGAAAGTTCTGTGGTTGAATCCGTGGCTGCAATTGTTGAGATTGCAGAGATAATGCTAGCCGCCGCGCTGGTGCTGCCCTGCACAGTTTTACTGGTTGAGGTGCTGTCTGCGGTTGGGCGCGGGGGAGCTAACACCCCTCAGCCGCTGACGGGAACGACCCGACGGGCAATTTTGATGCCCGCCCACAATGAGGAAGCGGTGATTCAAGCCACGCTGTCCACCCTCACCCCGCAGCTGCACCCCACGGATCGGCTGGTGGTGGTGGCGGACAACTGCACGGATGCAACGGCAGATATCGCCCGTCAGGCGGGGGCGACGGTGCTGGAGCGCCAAAACGATCGGCAGCGCGGCAAGGGCTATGCGTTGGATTTTGGCCTGCGCCATTTGAGTACTGATGCGCCGGACGTGCTGATCATGGTGGATGCGGACTGTCAGGTACAGCCCGGTGCCATTGATGCGATCGCGAACCTCGCCCTCACCACCCAGCGCCCCGTACAGGCCACCTACCTTTTGGCGCCTAGCCCTGAGCCCTCCCCCAAGGAAATGGTGTCCACCTTTGCCTTTAAGGTTAAAAATCTGGTGCGACCCTTGGGATTACGAGTGTTGGGACAGCCCTGTTTACTCACGGGCACCGGCATGGCGTTTCCCTGGGCCAGTCTGAAAGACGTGGATTTGGCCAGCGGCAACATTGTCGAAGATATGAAATTGGGGTTGGATTTGGCCATTGCCGGACATCCCCCCATCATGTGCCCCGACGCGCTGGTTATGGGTGAGCAGCCCCAGCAGTCAGCCACGGCCATGACCCAGCGCACCCGTTGGGAGCACGGCCATCTACAAACCCTACTGACCTGTGTACCGCCCCTGCTCTGGCAGGGGATTAGGCAAGGGCGTCTAGGGCTGATGGCCCTAGCCTTGGACCTGTGTGTGCCACCGCTCTCGCTGCTGGTAATGCTATGGCTGGCGGGGGCCACCTTGCTCACAGCGACTACCCTGCTGCTGGGAACACCCTGGCTAGCTGCCATCGTCGTTTACGGAGCCGGGCTGGGGCTATTTATTGCCATTGGGCTGGCCTGGGCTGGGTTTGCACGGCAGGATATTCCCGTCGGAAAACTGCTGTCAATCCCGCTGTACATTCTGTGGAAGATTCCGCTGTACTTTAAGTTTTTGTCAGGTCCCGAAGCCAAGTGGATTCGCACCGAGCGAGACGGCTGATGGGCGTTGCTCACCGGGTTGGCAAACCCTAGTTCCACGCGGCACAATGACGGGAAGTAGAGGATAAAATGCCATGGGTATGAGCCGCAGCAAGGGACTCGCGATCGCAACCTGGGTCGCTATTCTTGGTACCCTGGTCGTCAACACGCTGTCAAATATTTTCCCTATTCAAGGAAATACCGTTGCTGACCTGGCCAATGGTCCCCTGGGCGGGGTGCTGATCACACCTGCTAACTATGCTTTTATCATCTGGGGATTGATCTACACGGGGCTGATTGTCTATGCCTGGTACCAGTCTCGCCCCAAACAGCGCGGGCAGCTGGTGATTAGACGGGTCAACTACTGTCTGATTGTGGCCTGTGTGGCCCAGATAGTTTGGATTTATCTATTTACCCTGCAGCTCTATTGGCTGTCGGTGGTGGCCATGGCGGCCATTTTAGGGGCGCTGGTTGCCGCCTACAGCGAATTAGAAGAGGGCCAGCACTATGCCGACAGTCGTCGCAGACGGCGGATGCACGGACCCATTAGTATCTATCTGGCCTGGATTTCCGTGGCAACCGTAGTTAATGTCGCCTCGGCCATCTATGCGTCTGGCGCTGAGGATTTAGGACTGTCCGGGGCCCTTTGGACGGCGATCATGATTGTGGTTGCCAATCTGATTGCGGCCCTGGCCATTGTGCGCCGCCGCGACCTGCCCTTTGCCCTGGTATTTATTTGGGCGGATTTAGCCATTGCCCAGCGGCATCAGGATATTGCCATCATCTGGATATCAGCCCTGGCAATGGTGGTGGCCCTGGTGGTGCTGCTGGTCTATCGCCGCTATCCCAAGAAAAGCTGGTAGGCAGGATTGTCGTTTTCTTCCCAATAGCGGTAACCAAGGGTTTCTAGGAAGGCATGCCAGTCATCCATGTCCTCGAAGGGGACCTGGATACCAGCCACAATCCGACCATAGTCAGAACCATTGTTGCGATAGTGGAACAGGCTAATATTCCAGTTGGGGCTCATGGCGCTGACAAATTTCATTAGGGCACCGGGCCGTTCTGGGAACTCAAATCGGTATAGCCGCTCATCTTTGGCTAGGGCAGAATGGCCTCCCACCATGTGGCGTAGATGCATTTTAGTCAGTTCGTCGTCGGTGAGGTCTAGGGTCTTAAATCCGCTGGCTTCAAACTGGGTTTTCATGGCAATGGCATCGTTGCGATCGCGAATCTCCAACCCAACAAAAATATGCGCTTCAGCCTGGTTGGCAATGCGGTAGTTAAACTCCGTCAGATTGCGTTTGCCCATGTGGTCACAAAATCGCCTGAGGCTACCTGGCTGCTCCGGAATGGTCACCGCAAAAATCGCCTCCCGCTGTTCTCCCAGCTCGGCCCGCTCCGCCACAAACCGCAGCCGGTCGAAGTTCATATTGGCCCCACAGGCAACTGCCACCAGGGTTTCCTCATTGATGCCTGTCTGTTTGACATAGGCCTTAGCCCCTGCGATCGCCAGGGCTCCCGCCGGTTCAACAATAGAGCGCGTATCCTCAAACACATCCTTAATGGCCGCGCAGGTATCATCGGTGCCCACCCGCACAATCTCATCCACATACTGCTGACATAGCCAAAAGGTTTCCTGCCCCACCTGGCTCACCGCTACACCATCGGCAAACAGCCCCACCTGGGCTAACGTTACCCGCTGCCCTAGCTTGAGCGACTGGTACATGGCATCAGCATCGTAGGGTTCAACCCCAATGATTTTAATCTCGGGGCGCAGCCGTTTAACATAGGCCGCAATGCCAGAAATCAGGCCGCCACCGCCAATCGCCACAAAAATGGCATGGATCGGCTGCTGATACTGCCGTAAAATTTCCATCCCGATGGTGCCCTGACCGGCAATGACATCCGGATCATCAAACGGATGCACAAAGGTCATCCCCTTTTCCGCCTCTAGCTGACGGGCATGGGCATGGGCCTCATCAAAGGTTTCACCATAGAGAACAACCTCACCACCGCGAGCCCTAACCGCCGCAACTTTGACCTCTGGTGTCGTTTCCGGCATCACAATCATGGCCCGGGCACCCAGCTGTTTTGCTCCGAGGGCCACCCCCTGGGCATGGTTGCCAGCAGACGCCGCGATAATGCCACGGGCCAGCTTATCAGGAGGTAGCTGCGCCATTTTGTTGTAGGCTCCCCGCAGCTTAAACGAGAATACAGACTGCATATCTTCCCGCTTTAGCAGCAGCTGATTGCCCAGACGTTTAGATAGGTTCGGTGCAATTTCCAGCGGTGTTTCTTGGGCAACGTCATAGACACGGGCAGTCAGGATGCGTTTGAGATAATCAGCGTGCATTAGGGAGATAAAGGATTGGTGTTTTGGAGCACAGGCCCTAATCAAAATATACAGCCACCGTCGGTTGAGTTGAGCATCACGAAACCCAACCCTCCAACCCACATCGTCCTCACCTTTGACCTCTCACCCAGCCCTCGCAGGTTAGCAGGCACACCCCCCATAACCAGAATGGGCAGTATAGGATCGATACAGAATGTTGTGGGTTAGCCATCACAGAAAGAGTTTTAATGAAACACGTCACTAAGCTGTCAAAGATCATTAATGACAAACTAAATCCCCTCAGAAAGGTAAAACGAGATCTGGCCTATGACACCTATGATCTGTGGCGCCTACTGACCCAGCAGCGTGAGCTGGCAAAAATTGTCAATCAAAAAGAAATTCGTTTTATTGGTCTACGGCGTAGTGGCAACCATGCGATTTTGCATTGGATTCGCTCCCAGGAAACAGGGGCCAAATTTCTCAACAATGTTTCAGTGGAAACCAGCCCGTTTCGGCTCTACCACCTGCACTTTCCCCACAAAGGGTTTCGGAATGAAGCCTGGGGTAAATTTGAACCCAAGACCTGCTTTATCTATAGCTATGAGGACCACAGCCTGGGCAAAATCGCCAATTCTGTTAACGAGAGAAAACATAATCTCTACATCGGTAAAACAAAAACCAGATACGATGTTTTGGTCATAAGAGATCCGTTTAATCTACTGGCGAGTCGTCTCAGGAAGGGATATCTAGATGTCAAAACAGAAGGCATGTCACTGATTGAGATGTGGATTCAGCATGCCAGGGAATATCTGGGAGAAACCAATTATCTCACCAACAACAAAGTAGCCATTAACTATAACCTTTGGTTTATGGATAGCCACTATCGCCAAGAAATTGCGACGGCCCTGGATATTAATTTTTCTGATTCAGGCATGGACTACGTCAGCAGCTATGGCGGTGGTAGCTCATTTGACGAGCAGGGACTGAGTGGTAATGCCAGAACTATGAACGTTACCAGTCGCTGGCAGCTGTTTTCTGAGGACGAACGCTTTTTATCGCTGATTAGAAATAAAGAACTCCTGCACTATTCGGACAAGATCTTTGGCGTCATCTCTGGTACCGAGCTTATTCGGGGTTAGCTGACATCCATGGGTCTTGTTTAAATTAAAAAATCTGCCTAGCACGGGCAAACTGAAATTTTTATAAGGAAACTACCTATAGCCATTAGTAAATAGTAAAGACATCCCATCACAGAGTACGGCGGCATGGCATTAAATGCTGACCTGTCTGTAACCAAGCGTGTCTTTCTAGGCGTCAATGGCAGATAGTAACCTGGGCCGTAAACTGGTCAATCGCTACAAACTTACAAAATCCATTGGCCAGGGGTCCATGGGCACTGTTTACCTAGCGGAAGATACTTTGCTAGGCGGTGTGCCAGTGGCGGTTAAACTGCTTTCCCAAGCATTGCTCAATGACCGGATGACCGAGCGTTTTTTGACGGAGGCCAAAACCTCTGCCTTATTGGGACAAAAATGCATCCATGTGGTGCGAGTCATCGATCAGAAGCTGACAGCAGAAGGCCAACCCTTCTATGTGATGGAGTACCTGAAGGGCAAAAACCTTGACCAAGTTATTCGTCCCCGGCCCCTGGGTATCCCTCGTTTTCTAGATCTAACCCGGCAGATATGTCTGGGGCTAAAGGCAGCCCATGAAGGCATTTTAATCGAAAAAGAGGTGGTGTCGATCATTCACCGAGATATTAAACCCAGCAATATTTTGGTGCTCCAGTCGCCTGAATTTGGTGAGCTTGTCAAAGTTTTGGACTTTGGTATTGCCAAACTGCTCCAGGCCGATACGGCCAAACAAACAACTACGTTTATGGGCACCCTGGCCTATTCCTCTCCAGAACAGATGGATGGCCAGGTATTAGACAGTCGTTCTGACATTTACAGCCTGGGTTTGATGATGTACCAGATGCTGACGGGATCGCTGCCCTACTGGCCCAGTAAAAATAACTTTGGTGGTTGGTATAAAGCACATACCTCCTACGATGCCATACCGCTGAAGGATGCGGTGTCTCGCGGCAAGGTGCCATCGTTGCTCAATGATGTGGTCATGAGCTGTTTGGCCAAGGACCGAACCCAGCGCCCCGCAAGTGTGGATAAAATCCTGTCTGCATTAGCCAGCATTCGGGACTCGGAACAGTCACTACCGGCTCTCCCTGAACCACCTGTCGGAGAACCGGAGTCTGAGGAGGATCAATTTTGTCGGGAACAGACCTGGCCCGTGGAGAAACCCATCGCTAAGATTGTCTTTCCGCAGCTACTGGTGAAAAACAAACAGAAGCTGCCCACACTGTGGGTGATGTTATCTCCCCAGGAGATCGAACATCGCGCTAACAACACTCGCTACAACACCTTTTTGTGTACGCTCAATCCTCACCCAATGCTGCTGTGGGTGACGGCATTTTATAGCAATGTTCAAGGCCCCCGGTGGCTGTCGAGCTACCTGGATTTAAAAAATAAGTCACACCAAAAATTGGCCTGGCAGCTAGGGGAGGACGGCTACTACCGCGTACTGCTTTTTTCCGAGCAAGCCCCCAATCAGGTGCTGACGATTTGCAAGTTTAACATTGCACAAACCCAGTGCAACATTTTAAGGGAATGGATCATGCAGGCACGCACAACCATGGCCGTTGGCAGCCCCCAGGATAGTAAGGCCCTCCTCAAACGGGAACTGGATCAAAACCTGAAACCCAGAGGTTTTTGGTAATGTTGGCTGGCTTCCACAGCGCCCGTGGGTAGCGGACCTGGTCTAGCAACCCTATCGTCGCAGCAGGATTGTTTGCTGGGGTAGCCCGATTTGAATGTTGGCCTCATCAAATGCCTGCTTAATCCGCAAACGAAACTCTCTTCCAACGGCCCACTGATGCATCGCCTGGGTTTTGATCCACACCTGTAGCAAAATGCCCGTATGGGAGATGTGATCGACCCCAAGGATAGACGCTGGTTCCAAAATCTTGTCCTGCCACAGGGGCTCGGTGCGGAGGGCATCGGCAACAACTCGAATTATCTCTAGGGCCTGCTTAATGTCGGCGTCGTAGGCAATCTCAATGGTAAAGTCAACCCGTGACCACTCTTTAGTCAGGTTCTCCACGGTGGAGATTTGACCATTGGGAATCGTAATCAGTCGACCTTCTGGGCCTCGAAGTTGGGTGGTGTACAGGCTCATGTCTTCGACTAGACCGGCGTATTCACCCACTTGGATCACATCGCCGACGGCAAATCGATCGGTCCATAAAATCACCGCGCCGTTAAGCATATCCTGTAGTACGCTGCGGGAGATATAGGCGGCAATGACTGCGATCGCACCCGCACTGGCCAACACCGCCGGGTCAATCCCAAATGCCTGGATCGTTAGATACAGCCCCAGCAGCGTAAAGAAAACGGTGGTGGCACTTTTGATCGCAGGCGAATAGGTGCTGACCCGCAGGGCAACCCGATTGGATTGGGCATCATCCAGCTGAGCGTCTTTCCCCCACTGGTTGAGATGATAGTCAATCTCAATGTCCACCAGGCTATCGATCAGGGTAATCCCAAGCCAAATCACCGGCAGTAAAATCGCCTGACTAAAAATGTAAGGGGTATAGGGTCGGGTGATGGGATAGATCTGCGAGACTACACTGCCCGCACCAAAGACAACAAACATCTCCACCCAAAAAACCAACAGCACTCCAAACCGCAGCAGGTTACGCTGCTGTTTGAGCAGCGTTTGCTCTTTGAGAAATCCTTTGGAGAGAATAGACAACAGCTGGTTGACCGACTGACCAGCCTCGGTCACCACCGCTAGCGGGCTAAAGACGCTGGCGGACCATAGCGGAATATCTAGCTGGGCCGATGGCTCTTGCAGGGCGTCTGGAGTGATGGCTTCAGGCTCTATCGCCATGGATTTTTTGAGTTCCTTTTCTGAGGCTTTGAGCCGCCTACTGAGGGTACGGCTACGGCGACGCAGGCGGCGACGCCCCCCCTCAATGAGGCCGGTGAGGATAACAGCCAGGCTGACAATTGCGATCGCAACCAGCGGTCTAGCCCATGGATACTGCCGATCAAACGAACGCTCCCACAGCGTATGGCTAAACCCATCGCGAATGTTGGTACGCCAGTCCATAGCCAGACTCTCTTTTTGCTGGCCATTGTGCAGCGCATCAAATTCATTGACGGTCACCAGGGTCTGCTGTTGAAGGCCGGCCTGGTCGGGCAAAAACACCACCGTTTGATCATTTTCAATCCCTACCTCAACCCTGGGGGTGCTGGGGTGCAGCTCAGCCCTGGGTTGAAGCAGGTCCATCCAGGTGGTCTCCACATCTAGCAGGGCGGCCTGGACCCTCGGCTGCTGCTGCTGCACCCGCAACACTTCTCGAAAACTTCGTTGCACCAGCTGGGCTCGGGTTTCAACACTCAGCCCCGCCACCTCAGGAGCGGCCGCCGGCCCCGCCACGGTAAAGCTCACCCCCGGTGACCCATACAGATAGATATCGCTACACACCAGTCGGCCACAGGAGCGCTCGGCATTGGGTCGCCAACTCAGGGTGGTCTCAGTGGGGGCGGCTGAGTTAACAATAGGCGGCCATTGGGCAGCTCCAGGGGCCGCCAGCAGCAGGGTGCAGCAAAAAGCAAAAACGCAGAGATAACAACGACGCAAGGGGACCAAGGAAAAACACCTACGACCCAGTTTAGCGAGGGAACGACTGCAATAAGACATTCTTGGCGGGCAAACATGGCTCACCCGCCAAAGGGCTCGGTTAATCGACCCTGACTTTCTTGGTCAAAATAGCCATGACCTCGTTGGGCCGCCCGGTCGCCAATGGCCGACTCCAGTCGTTGGGCTCAGCATAGTTGAGCTTATGGAGCAGCTTGATGGTGGCTTGCACGGCGGTCAGGCTGCCAAACATTTGATGATGCACATGCTCGTAGGCGTGCTCGGGTAAAACAACCGGCAAACGGTGGGACGCGCCAGCGCCCTGGGTTGGATCTTGAAACATGGTTCTGGTCTCCAGATGAGTACAGTCCCCAAAGCTCTCGTGGAGAGAGGGTTTGCAGGGATAAGGAAAGCCAGAACCTAATGCCTCGGCCACCCCGTCAACATATTTGCAAATCGGAGTGGCTGAGACATAATGAATCAGCCGCCAGACTGCCTGTACAGTTTGGGGGTTAGCTATCGGTGTGGTGGTGGTACACCCACCGATAGTGCCAAGTTATTAGGTTCTAGTAGAACAGTCGCGGACATCACGACCTAAATGAAAATGTAGAACGGATTGCGGTTACCGTCAAGCTGGGGAGCAGAAGCGGGTTTTGATCCAATGAGCCCTGACACTTTGAGTGCGGGGTGGGTTATTGCCACCCTACGACTACCCCTGTCCGTCGGAAACATAGGGCGAACTCAGCCTTGGATTGGTTGTAAATGTGGTGTCCGTGAGGCTTTGCAAAAAGGCCAGCAGATCGTCTTTCTCGGTGGCGGTCAGGGAAAACCCCTGGATAAACGAACTTTTAAGGGGATTTTGACTGCCGATACCAGCGTTGGGGCCGTCTGCGATGGTGCGGCCACCGGCAGCATAGTGCTCAATGGCCTCTGATAGGGTGGCGATGCTGCCATCGTGCATATAGGGAGCCGTCAGGGCAATATTGCGTAGGGTGGGGGCTTTGAATTTACCCATGTCGCTGGCGTTGTGGGTAATCTCTTGAACACCGGTGTTGTTGGGGGGATACGCACCGCTGCCGTCGATATTGTAAAGCCCGGTATTGTGGAAGGCGATTTCGGTAAAGCCGGAGCGCTCATGGTGGGTGGAGTCGCTAAAGTTAAGCCCACCGTGGCAGTGAAAACATTCTAAACGTTCGCTGTTGAAGAGAACTTCGCCCCGTTTGGCAGCGGCGGAAATAGCGGCTGGTTCACCACCGTATCGATAGCGATCGTAGGGAGAATCAAAGGAATTTAGGGTGCGTTCAAAGGCTGCGATCGCAAGGGTCACATGGCGAACACTCACGGGGTCTTTATCACCAAAAACGGCCCTAAACCACTGGCGATAGTCGGGGTCCTGCCGCAGGGTCTGCAACAGCTCCTGCTCCCGTCCGGCCATCCCCAGCTCTTCGGGTTCCTCACCAAACATGGGCACCAGCATTTGCTGTTCCAGGTGGTGCATCAGCGGGTTAGCCCAGGTCTGGACCGAGTTGTAACCCGCATTGGCCAGACTCATAGAATTACGCGGATGCACCTGACCGGTTGCCCCCACCGACAGCGGTTTGCCATCGGTAAACGCCAGCCCTTGCAAGTGGCACGTGGCACAGGAAAAGTCTCCTGTAACTGACAAACGCGGTTCATAAAACAAATGTCGCCCCAGCTCTACCTTGGCGGCGGTCATCGGATTATCGGCTGGAACAACAGGTTTAGGCACCCAGCCAGGCAGCCCCCAGTCAAAGTCCGCCGAATCGTTTGAGCCGGTGTTGAGAGTTTGGTGAGAGTCTGCGGCACCAGGCCCATGGCCAAGCGCCCGCTCAAACCCCACGGATAGACAAAACACCAACAGGCCAGTGACGACCCAAGTAATCCAACGACGAGGCAATAGTCTGACTCCTAAGGTTCTCCCCGGCTAGTCATCAAACCCTAGCCGGGCTTCGGCTTCGCTCAGCCCTCAATGATTGATTAGCCTGACGTATACGTCACCAAAGCTCTCTCTCCTCTAGGGAGAGAAACTTGTCTATTGAGAGGGCGCTAGCTTATTTTACGCTGAAAAAAGTTTGTTCGAGAACAGGCATATCGTTAAATGGTAACCCTAGGGTTTGCATAATACCGGCACAGTCGCCGTCCGCTGGTGATGACATACAGCCAACCGCTGTGTCTTCTTGGTTTTCTGTGACATTGGTTGTGGCAAATAGCGCGGCCAGGTCCGCCACTACCACATCCTGGGTAGGGTCAAAGTCAGTAAACACAACGTCGGCACGGTTGGGTAAGCTGCAGACTACCGGTGCCTGGGCCGCATCCATCTGACAGCCAACGCTGCCCAGGTGGGTGGAAAAGCCTGGAAACTCCTCGGTTTTGCCGGTGCTGCCGTGGCCATCGCCCTGGCCGCCGTGCTGTCTGCTTTGGGCGGCAGCAGGGATAAGGTCAATGCGGGCAAACTTATAGCCAAAATTCCAGTTCCACCACATGGATGTCAGGTTGAGCGGTGACGGTGCCAAGGTGGAATCAACATGGTTGAGGGCAAAGGGCACACCGAGGGTAAATTTTAATCCCTGGTAGTCCCCCGTCGGCACCGAGCCGATTACCTGGGCGCGGGTGTCGGGGGTGCCGTTAGTGCAGGCTCCCGTTTTATCTTCAAAGTCCACAAGCGCCACGTCCTGGTGCTGCCACTTGCCATCCTGCTGCAGGATCAGGGGAACTTCGTTACCCTCCGCATCTAGCAGCGCCACCGCCGAGACATAAAAGCGAAAATCCGCCACCGTCATGGGACTGCCCGAGGTTCCTAGGCTGTAGGTTTGACCACAGGTAAAGGGCTGCTCGCCCACCATGCCTTCAAACTGTAGGGTCACGGTCTGGCTATCGATTGCGATCGCAGGCCGCTGGAGCGCCCGCAGCCCGAGCAGACCCGATAGGACAACTCCGGATGCCAGCGTTAGCTTGAACAGCTGCTGTCTCTGCGCCTTATAAATCATTATTCAAAATTGCCATGGGGCTGGGGTGATATAGCCACCCAGCGTAGGCCAGGAAAACCCCAGAAATCAAAAGACAGCCCGTCAGACTTGCTTACGGAAAAGCAAGCAAGAGATCCAAAAAGACTTTGCTTTGAACCTGGCTTGGGTAAATGCTCCACAGATGAGGGTGGGGCAAGCTTTGAATTAACCGGTAGATGCTGATTTAGTCCGCAACAAAGACGTGCTGGAGTAAATCAACAGTGCGGTCCAAATACAGCTAAAGCTGACCAGGTGGGTCGGCGTAAAGGGCTCTTGATACAAAAATACCCCCAGCAGCAGCTGCATCGAGGGGGCCACATACTGAAAGAAGCCCAATGTCGACAGCGACAGCCGCTTGGCCGCATTGTTGAACCACAGCAGCGGCATCGACGTGGCCACCCCGGCACCGATAAACAACAGCGTCAGCCCAGGGCTGCTGCCAAAGCTGGCGGTTCCTGTTGCACCCCAGTAAACGATTAGCAGCAGCACCATGGGGGTAATCAGGGCCGTCTCCACCGCCAGACCGACCATGGGAGCCACCGCCACCACCTTACGCAGCAGCCCATACAGCGCAAATGTGCCCGCCAGCCCCAGGGCAATCCACGGGACCGCCCCAAACTGCCAGATAAAGTAACCCACGCCAATGGTTGCCAGTACCACGGCCACCTGCTGCCCCCGGTATAGCCGCTCACGCAAAAACACAAAGCCCAGCATCACCGACACCAGCGGGTTAATAAAATACCCCAGGCTAGTTTCCACCACCCGGTCCGTATTCACACCATAGATATATAGCCCCCAGTTGACGCTCAGCAGCAGGGCCGTTGCCAGAAGCCACAGCAGCTGACGACGCGGCAGCTTGCGCAGTTCTGCCAGGCGTCCCTGCACCGTCAGGATCAGCCCTAGAAAGACCAGCGACCACAGCATGCGATGGCTGAGCACTTCTATGGCCGAAACCTGGCTAAAAAATTTCCAGTAAATCGGGAGAAGCCCCCAGGAACCGTAGGCAAGAATGGCGTAAAGCGGACCGGTTTTTGAAGTCAAGGAAGGATGCCAGTAAAGCGCATTTAACCCTAACAGCTCCCTATTCTGACCACCATCGACGGCATTCATAGGGTTCTACAAATATTTATGAGAGGCGCTACCGTTCCTCGGTATGGGGCTAGCCTCGGACAATCGGGTACTGCCCCAGGTATGGACAAAACAGCAAGGCAAACCAGCCATGCTTAAAACGATGTAAACTTTTACAAAGTATTGACCGTAAGAGGTATTCCCATGGCCGGTGGATTTGGCAAAGTTAAACCGAAACCCAAGACGTCGGAGCGCACCAAACGGCGGCAGGAAGCTTCTGAGGAAATGGATAAACGCCGCTCTTCTGGCGATCCTGAGTTTGAGGTGCACATTCGCATCAAGGATAAAAAGCAGTGGTACCCGGTGGGCGTTGTGGCGGTAAAACGCTCCGCCGATATTGATCGAGCGATTTTTGCCAGCGAAGAAGATCTGCTGCAGGGGGCGTTTCGGATTTATCCCATTTTGAGAAAGAATAAAACCAACCTGGAATATGGCTACCGGGTAAAAGCATTTAAAGATGAGCCGATTACCCTGGCGGTACCGCCTAAGCCAGGGATTGCCGGTGGCGTCCAGGCGATTGCCGATCAGGTAAAAAATAGCGTGACCGGGTTGTTTAAGCGATAAATCATTGGGCAAAACGGGAAAACCTGAGTATCGTGCAATTTCCCGGCGGGGTGGCAGTGCCACCCCGCCTGTTTTTAATGACGGTTGGGTGTATTGCGATCGCATCACCGCTGATCATTTAGGTCGTGTCCTTCCCGCTCCAGTTACCGTTCTCGACTACTACACCGACCGCTATCGCCACTCGGACCGGACCACCTGGCAGCGCCGCATCGAGGCCGGTCAGGTTTTACTCAACGATCGGCCAGCCCAAGCCGATGAGATTTTGACCCCAGGGCAGCGCCTCAGCTACCATCGCCCCCCGTGGGCCGAACCGCCTGTCCCCCTGGACATTGCCACTGTTTACGAAGACGATGTGCTGTTGGCGATCCACAAACCGTCGGGTCTGCCCGTACTCCCCGGCGGGAATTTTTTGCAGCATACCCTCCTATGGCAGCTGCGCCAGCGCTATCCGACCGCCGTTCCGATCCATCGCCTCGGTCGAGGCACCTCGGGAATCATGCTAATTGCAAAAACAAAGGCGGCCCGTGCCCACCTCAGCCAGCAGCTGCGCCAGCGCCGCCTGGGCAAAACCTACCGCGCCTTGATTGGTCCAGCGGATACCCTGGCGGATCGATTTACGATTACCGCCCCCATCGGCAAACTGCCGTATCCCCGGCTAGGTTATGTCTATGGCGCCCACCCAGCGGGGCTAGAAGCTCACAGTGACTGCACGATTGTGCAGCGGCGCAGCGATGCCACCCTGCTAGAGGTGACAATCCTGACCGGGAGACCCCATCAGATTCGGATTCATTTGGCCACCGTGGGCTATCCGCTGCTAGGCGATCCGCTCTATGTCCCTGGCGGCCAGCCCCGTGCAGACGGTAGGGCAATTCCCAGCGACTGCGGTTATTGGCTCCATGCCCAGCGGCTATCGTTTATTCACCCGGCAGGCGAGCCGATGGTGCTCACCTGTGAGCCGCCATCCCAGCTGCTACCGTAAAGATGCACGGAGGCACGCTACTATCAATTTTGGCCCTACGACCAGACCAGACCCAATGACCCAACCCAGCCGCATTGAAAAAGATTCCATGGGGGAGAAGGAAATCCCTGCAGCTGCCTACTACGGTATCCAAACCCTGCGGGCGGTGGAGAATTTTCCCATTAGCGGTCTCAAGCCATTGCCCACCTACGTGGATGCTTGTTTGCTGATCAAAAAGGCGGCGGCCATCGCCAACCGTGAACTCGACTGTATTCCCACCGATATCGCCCAGGCCATCGTCACCGCCGCCGATGAAATCCTGACCGGTGCCCTGCGAGATCAGTTTGTGGTGGATGTGTACCAGGCGGGGGCCGGTACCTCCCACCACATGAATGTCAATGAGGTTTTGGCCAATCGGGCGCTGGAGCTGCTGGGGGACACCAAAGGCAACTACAGCCGTGTGAGCCCCAACGACCATGTCAACTACGGCCAGTCGACCAACGATGTGATTCCAACGGCGATTCGCGTTGGTGGGCTGCTGGCGTTGGAGCACACCCTGTATCCGGGGTTGAAGGGTGCGATCGCAACCCTAAAAACCAAAGCTGACCAATTCCAACCCATCGTCCGGTCCGGGCGCACCCATATGCAGGACGCCGTCCCTATCCGTCTGGGCGAAAGCTTTCGCGCCTGGGCCATGATCCTGGGTGATCATCTCCGCCGTCTGCGCACCGCCGCCCAGGATTTGTGCGTGCTAGGGCTCGGCGGTAGCGCCACTGGCACCGGTCTCAACACCCATCCCCACTATCGCCACCGCGTTGCCGAGCTGCTGGCGGACTTTACCGGCCAGCCCCTCACCAGTGCCCCCCATCTGATGGCCGCCATGCAAAGTATGGCCCCCTTTGTTGCGGTCTCTAGCGCCCTGCGCAACCTGGCCCAGGACCTGGTCAAAATTTCCCACGACCTTCGCCTGCTCGACTCTGGACCCAAAACCGGTCTCAAGGAAATCCAGCTGCCGCCGGTCCAGCCAGGGTCATCGATCATGCCGGGGAAATATAACCCTGTCATGGCGGAAATGACCTCCATGGTGTGCTTTCAGGTCATGGGGTACGACCAGGCCATCGCCTGCGCCGCCCAGGCCGGTCAGCTGGAGCTAAACGTGATGATGCCCCTGATCGCCTACGACTTGATCCACAGTATCGAAATCCTGGGCCATACCATCAGCGCCCTCGACCAGCGCTGTCTGGCTGGCATTACCGCCCATGCCGAGCGCTGTCGCGATTTCGCCGAAGGCAGTCTGGCCCTGGTAACGGCTCTAAACACCCACATCGGCTACCTCAACGCCGCCGCCATCGCCAAAGAATCTTTAGAAACTGGCAAGCCCCTACGCCAGCTTGTGTTAGAAAAAGATTTGATGCCCGAAGATCGGCTCAACGACGTGCTAAACCTAGAAAAGATGAGTCAAATTCCCAAATAGGTTCCCCACAATGCCGGCCCGTAGGTTGGCGTTGAGCCCCGCGAAACCCAACAATGCCAAAACCTTTGATCCATGACCTCATACCAAGTCAACAACCCCTACGAATCTGAATCCGAAGTCTGGTGGGTACAACAGTGGGTAGACCTGCTCAACTCCTACCGCTTTAAAAAACGTCTTGAGCGAGGCCGCCGGTATGCCCGCGAAGGCCATATCCTCAAGCTGGACTTTAAAGAATCCAAAGTGGTTGCCTCGGTGCAGGGAACAGCCGCCGAGCCCTACCAGCTCTCCATTTGGATCGATCGCTTTACCGATGAAGACTGGGCCTTTGTCATTGATACCCTATCCCAAAAAGCGCTCTATTCAGCCCAGCTGCTCTCGGGTGAAATGCCCGATGATATTGAACAGGTGTTTACCTCCAATGGCCTCAACCTGTTCCCCTTTACCCTGGCGGACGTGCATTCCAAGTGCAGCTGCCCTGACCCCAAAAACCCCTGTAAGCACATTGCCGCTGTGTATTATCAGCTGGCAGACTTTTTCCGAGAGGAGCCTTTTGTTCTCTTCCAGCTGCGGGGTCGCACCAAGGAGCAAATTATTGCCGCTATTCGCGAAAAACGAAAGCAGCAGGTGGATGAGAATCCGATAGACGAGATCGCTGACGATACTGAAAAAGTTGTCGTAGCGCCTGAGCCAAAATCCCAAACCCTGGATATAGAGAACTTTTGGCGCTACGACGATGCCCTAGATCCCTCTCTTGTGGTAATTACACCGTCAGACCAAACCGTGCTAGATCTCCTGGGGCCGATGCCTTTACCGGCCAGCGATGCCCAGATCTTGGCCGCACACTTTACCAGCCTCTATCAAACGGTTGCCCAACAGGCGATGATGTCAGCCCTCAGCTAACAACAGCTAGATAAAGAGAAACACGGCATCGATACTACTTGATTTGAAAGCTGTCCAGCGTCGCTGCATTACTTAGGTAGTTTTAGCCAATGCTAAAAGCTAGAACGGCGTCTGGCTAGTGAACGTTAAACACTTTTGAGTGACAGGATGGATTAATTGAAGCGATGTAGCATGGAGATATAAGCGTTCTGTTGGATTGGGCTGACCGTACAATGAGTCTCCTAAGATGGGTGAGTTTAGACCTTGGGCATGGGCCGCGTGAACCCGTAGCTGGTGGGTACGCCCTGTACAGGGTACAAACCGAATCCTGGGGTAGCTGCCCGCTTGCAACACCTGAAACTTTGTAATGCTCGGTTTACCGTAGGCTGTATCGACTGACTGTCTGGGACGTTCGTCAGGATTGCTCCAAAGAGGCAGCTCAACGGTCCCCGTCGCTCTGGTTACCGGACGGGTAAGGATTGCCTCATAGGTTTTCCTCACCTGATGCTGGGCAAACTGTCGACCCAGGGCCCCATGGACACTCGGAGATGTGGCCAGGACCAAAACGCCAGATGTATCTCGATCCAGACGATGCACCGCCTGTAAAAAAGAGTACTCTGGCAGCTGGTACCGCAGACGGCTAAGCACGCTGTCTTGGAGATGATAGCGCCTTCCGGGTACCGAGAGCAGCCCGGCTGGTTTATCGACTACGATCAGTGCCTCGTCCTGGTGGAGAATGGTCAGCGGCGCGGCGGCTGGTGGGGAGGGGGCCGCCAGCTGAGCGAGACGCATCAGCACCTGACAGTCTTCTGGAGAAGCCCCATAGAACGGCTCCGGGTGGGACTCTCCCTGGGGGTCTCCCCACCAAAATTCTGCCAGGGCCAGGGGGGTGAGGCCATGGGCAACGGCATAGTGCAACAGTTTGGCGGCGGCGCGATCGCACACTAGGTCGAGATCGTAGCCCTCAACCGCCCAGGTCGGCTGTGTTCTTCCCACACCATAGGCGGTCTGCAGCTGGGTTTGCCACCACTGGGAGAGCGTTTTGTACTGCTGTTTGAGCGCCTGTATATGTCGATCGGCCTGGGCGATTTCGCGGAGCAGCGGGGCTAGGGAGCGGTCGCGATCGCATTTCAAACAACGGCGCTCGCGGCTATCCTGCTGACTTTCTCGCGCTAGCTCGGCCAGGGCTTGGGCTAGGGCGTCTCCCTGTAGGTGGCTGCGGTAGTGGGTGCGTTTGCGATCGCGCTCCCGTTTTCGTTCTCGATGGCTGGCCGCTAGGGTCTGCAGCTGAGCGGCATACCGCTGGGATAGCTGTCTGTGGTGCTCACGGGCAGGCAGCTGTTTTAGGGCGATCAGCGTTTCTTTTAGGTGGGCCAATCTCGCCAACACCTGGGGTTCAGCCAGGGCCACCTGGGCCGGTGCAGTCAGCGGGGGCACCCATCCGGCCACCGCGCCTCCACCCGAAA